>NZ_JBHWEL010000058.1:0-34782 GCF_042734135.1 Streptomyces sp. NPDC059668
GGTCCAGGGGGCGCAGCGCCCCTGGCGGGGTCCGGGGCGGAGCCCCGGGGACGGGGAGGAGACTACGGCCGCAGCGCGCGCAGCAGCAGGTCGGCCAGATGGTCGGCGACCTCCTGCGGAGTGAGCGGGCCGTCCGGGCGGTACCACGTCGACAGGTGGTGGACCGATCCGAAGTGGTAGTCGACGACCAGGTCCGCCGGAGTGGCGGTGGAGAAGACGCCCTTCTTCTGGCCCTCCTCGATCAGCGCGCGGAAACGCTCGTGGTAGCGGCGCCGCTCGGACCGCACCTGCTTGAGCTTCTCGGGGCTGAGGTGGTGCATCGACCGGAAGAAGATCGAGGCGTCGTCGAGGTTGTCGATGGTCGTGACGACCACGTCGGCCGCCGCGCCCCGGACCCGCTCCTCCACCGGCGCTTCGGAGTCCGCGAACGCGTCCAGCCGCTCCTGCTGGATGCGCAGCACGCGTGCGTACACCTCGTGCAGGAGGTCGTCCTTGGAGCCGAAGTAGTGGTAGAGCGCGCCCTTGGTGACGCCTGCCGCCTCGACGATCTCCTGCACGGAGGTCCGGTCGTAGCCCTGCTCGGCGAAGAGCCGGGTGGCGGCGGCCAGGAGCCGCTGCGGGACGGGCGTACCGTCGCCGTCCGTCGTTCTGGGCACTGCCGCCACCTGCCTTCCGTGCGTGGTTCGATGAAAGCGCCGTCCGGTGGCGGACGCCCGGCAAGGAGCGTCCGCCACGGAGATTGTCGTCTACCGCGGGCCCTGCGAGCGCGTACGCAGTTCCCGACGGAGGATCTTCCCACTCGCCGTCTTCGGCAGGTCGGGCAGGATCTCCACGTGCCGCGGATACTTGTAGGCGGCCAGTCTCTCCTTGCAGTACGCGGCGAGCGCGTCGGGGTCCTCCTCGGCGCCCGGCCGCAGACTGATGTACGCCTTGACGGTCTCGCCGCGGTAGCCGTCGGGGATGCCCACGACGGCCGCCTCGCGGACCGCCGGATGGGTGTAGAGCACGTCCTCGACCTCGCGGGGCCACACCTTGAAGCCGGACGCGTTGATCATGTCCTTCTTGCGGTCGACGACGTAGAGCCAGCCCTCCGGGTCCATGAATCCGATGTCGCCGGTGCGCAGCTCACCGTCCGGGAAGGTCTCGGCGGTGGCCTCGGGGCGCCGCCAGTAGCCCGGCACGACCTGCGGTCCCCGGACGAGGATCTCGCCCTGTTCCCCGAACGGGACCTCCTGGCCCTGCTCGTCGACGATGCGGACGACGCTGTCGGGGCCCGGCAGGCCGACGGCCAGCGTGCCCGAGACCGGGTCGACGGGGGCCTCCCGGCCCGGCGGTACGGAGGCGCACGGCGCGGTGCACTCGGTGAGCCCGTAGCCGTTGCGGATGTAGGGCCCGAATCCGGCGCGGAACTTCTCCACCAGGGCAGGCGGCAGCGGCGCGCCGCCGGAGGAGATGTTCACGAAGGACGAGAAGTGGTCCGGCGTGACGGACGGATGGGCGGCCAGGGCCATGAAGGCGGTCGAGGGGCCGACGGTGTAGAGCGGCCGGTGCTCGGCGAACGCGTCGAGCACGACCCCCGCCTCGAAGCGGTAGGCGAGCACCAGCGTGCCCGCGCTGTTGAGGCAGGCGGCGAGCTGGCAGACCATGCCGGTGATGTGGAACAGCGGCGCCATCGCGAAGTACACCGGCGCCTCGGGCAGATCGAGACCGGTCCGCTGCCGCTCGGCGTTGTACATGATGTTGCCGTGCGTGTTGGTGGCGCCCTTGGGGGTGCCGCTGGTGCCGGAGGTGTAGCTGATCAGCGCGGTGTCGGAGGGGCCCGCGTCGCGGCCCTCGGGGGCCTTGTTCCGCTGCGCGGCGACGGTCCCGAGGTCGTCGGCGTCCGCGGCCGACGGGAGGCGCTCGAACGTCAGCACGCGAGTGTCGTCGCGGGTCTGGAAGTCCAGCTCGCAGCCGGTGAGGACGATGCTCACGGCCGAGTCGGCCGCCGTCTCGCGCAGGTACGACTCCCACGCGCGGTCGGAACAGACCAGGGCGCGCACGTCCGCGTCGTGCAGGACGTGGCGGACCTCGCCGGACTTGTACATGGGGTTGACCGGCACGACGGTCGCGCCGGCCTTCCAGGCGCCGAGCAGCGCGAGGACGAAGTGCGGGGAGTTCTGCAGCAGGATTGCGACCCGGTCGCCGCGCTCCAGGCCGCGGGCGGCGAGATGCCCGGCGACCGAGTCGCTGAGCTCGTCCAGCTCGCGGTAGCTCAGCCGGCCGTCGAAGTAGGCGAGCGCCGTACGGTCCGGGACCTCGCCCACGGCCGTGCGCAGGGCGTGCACGAGGGAGTCGGCGGGGCGCACGGGAGCGCGCTGCGCGTCGCTGAGAAGGGCCACCCAGGGGCGGTCGGCATAGGTGGTCACCGGCCCGCCTCCCACTTCTGCTGGATGTGGTTCATGTTGGTCAGCCAGCGGTCCGGTTCCGCGGCCCGCACCTGGTAGTACCCGGCCACCTCGGGGTGCGGCAGGATCAGGAAGCGGTCCTCCTCGATCCCCGCGAAGAGGGCGTTCGCGACGTCCTCCGGCTCGATGGCGGTCGGCTGGAGCACCAGGTCGCCGGCGCTGCCGGTGGCGTCGAGCATGTCGGTGCGCACGCCCTGCGGACAGATCGCGTGCACCTTCAGGCCCCGGTGACGGTAGGTCAGCGACAGCCACTCGGCGAAGGCGTACGCGCCGTGCTTGGTGACGCTGTAGGGCGCGGCGCCGATCATGGTGAGCAGTCCGGCGGCGGAGACGGTGGACACGAACCGGCCGCTGCCGCGCTCCAGCCAGGCCGGGAGCAGCTCGTGGGCGGCGCGGACGTGGGCCATCACGTTGACGTCCCAGGCGAGTTCCCAGACCTGCTCGCCGGCCGCCTCGGTGCCGCCCGAGGCGACGCCCGCGTTGGCGCAGTAGACGTCGATCGTGCCGCCGAGGGCGTCCCGGGCCTCGGTCACGATCGTGGACGCGTCACCGGGGACCGCGATGCCGCCGATCTCGTCGGCCACGGCCCGGGCCTTGGCGGCGTCTAGGTCGTTGACGACGACTCTGGCTCCCTCGGCGGCGAAGCGACGGGCCAGCGCGGCCCCGATGCCGCCTCCCGCACCGGTGACGACCACTCCCGCATCCTGCACGGCTTCCACCATCGGTCTCCTTCGACGCGACGCCAATCGGCTCTGCAAGCAGTCGGCCCACGCGGTCGGCCCTGCACACGGTCGGCTCTGCTGCGACGCCAGACTAACCAGTCGGTATGTTGCAAGGGAAGAGGTGCCGGGCGCACGCGGGGCACCCGGGAGTGTGACATTGTCCGGCTCCGCCGCGCGGGCCCGACCAGGCAAGGGGCACCGGCGGCTTCCGCGCGTCGGGCGCTTGCGCATAGCGTGCCGGTGCTCACCTTCCGCGATCACGGAGGTCCCCCCATGCGCCTCTCCCGGCGAGCCCTTCTCACGGCCACCGCGGCGGCCGGCCTGGCGACAGCCCCCGCCGCCCCCACCCCGGCCCCGGTCCCCGCGGCCGCCACCGGTGACCGCCTCCGCACCGGCTTCGAACGCCTCCGGAGCGACGGCTACTCGCTCCTGCACGGCCATCGGGTCGGGATCGTGACGAACCCCACCGGGGTCACGACGGACGTGCGCCACATCGTCGACGTCATGCACGCCGACGCCCAGGTGAACCTCGTCGCCGTGTTCGGCCCGGAACACGGATTCCGCGGCACCGCGCAGGCGGGCGGTTCGGAGGGCCGCTACGACGACCCGGCGACCGGGCTGCCCGTCTACGACACCTATCTCAAGAGCGGACAGCCGCTCGCCGACGTCTTCACCGCCTCCGGCGTGGACACGGTCGTCTTCGACATCCAGGACGTGGGCGCGCGCTTCTACACGTACATCTGGACGCTGTACGACTGTATGGAGGCGGCCCGGCTCGCGGGCAAGCGCTTCGTGGTGCTGGACCGGCCGAACCCGGTGACCGGGCGGGCCGCCCTGGGGCCGGTGCTGCACAAGGAGTTCGCGAGCTTCGTCGGCCGGCAGCCGATCGCGCAGGCGCACGGGATGACGGTGGCGGAGCTGGCGCGGCTGTTCAACAAGGAGTTCCTGGCGAAGCCGGTGGCGCTGGAGACCGTCCTGATGTCGGGCTGGAAGCGGTCCGACTTCTACGACGCGACCGGGCTCCCCTGGGTACCGCCCAGCCCCAACATGCCGACGGCCGACACGGCTCTGGTGTACTCCGGCACCTGTCTCTTCGAGGGGACGAACCTGTCGGAGGGACGCGGCACCACACGGCCGTTCGAACTGCTCGGCGCGGAGGGCCTGGACGGCAGGTGGGCCGCGGCGGTCAACGGCCTCGGACTCCCCGGCGCGCACTTCAGGGAGGCCTATTTCGCCCCCACCTTCTCCAAGTTCGAGGGCACGACCGTCGGCGGTGTGCAGATCCATGTGCACGACAGGGCCGCGTTCGACCCCGTCCGGACCGGTATCGCGCTCCTGGTGACCGCCAAGAAGGTCTGGAGCGGCTTCGCCTGGCGCTCCGACCACTGGATCGACAAGCTGACCGGTTCCACCGGTGTGCGCACGATGATCGACGCGGGGGCGACGGCCGACGAGGTCGTGGCGTCCTGGCGGGACGAACTGGCGGCCTTCCGGCGGACGCGGAAGGCCCACCTGCTCTACAAGTGACGCGTGACGCCCGGCGGCGGGTCGGGGGCTCCGATCCGCCGCCGGGCGGGACTCGACGGCGCGACCGGGGTCAACGGTGCGACGTGTACTCCACGACCTGCTGGTACGTAGGCCGGTTCTGCCAGGTGATCCTGCCGTGCTTGATGCCGCCGAGCGCCCGCTGGACGATCGAGTCGGCGCACCACTGGTCACCCGCCGAGCACTGGTCGTCCCCGGGGTAGACCTGGGCGGCGGTCAGGCCCGCGGCCGTCTTGAGCGTGCTGATCAGGATGTCCCGGCAGGCGCTCAGGCTGCCGCCGCCGCAGTACTTCCGGGCCAGTCCGCCCTGCACCGACTGGCCGAGCACCGTCCTGATGTCCTTGTCGACATAGCTCCACCAGCCGTACTGGAAGGAGCTGCCCGCGTGCGCGCCGGTCGGGCCGTGCGCCGCCGACGGCGACTCGTCGACAGGCAGGTTGGCGGTGATGGCGGTGTACAGGTCGGTGCCGAGGCCCGGCGCGAACTCGGCCTTGACCATCAGCGGCCACCAGGCGTCCAGGATGCGGATCGCGTCGGCGTTGGCGTAGGCCTTGGAGCCGGCCGAGGTCTCCTTGCGCCTGGCTCCTGCCGTCACCCAGTCGGACAGCTTGGTCACCGCCGCCGCGGCCGTGGTGTCGGTCACCGGCGAGCTCCTGACGACCTGGAGCAGCTTCGGCAGCACGTCCTCGGCCCGCAGGTCGGCCAGCGCCGCGTCGGCCATCGCCCGGGTCAGCGAGGACCTGGTCACCCCGCCCGCGGCGACCAGCTTCTTCACCCGGTCCTCCAGGAGGTTGCCGCGGTGCACGGAGCCGTCCCCCCAGGGCGCCGTGGTGTAGTCCTTGGCCTGCTTGTTGTTCCAGGAGATGTAGTAGTCCTGGTCGGTGGAGTTGGGGTGGGCGGACGCCGGGGTGTAGGCGGCCGTGTTGGTGGCCGGGTCCCAGCTCTGCCATTCGTAGGCGGCCTGCGCCCAGACCGGGAACTCGGCGTCCACACCGCTCGCCCGCACCGGGTTGTCACCGCTGTTGTAGTAGGCGGTGTGCGCGGAGTCGGCGTAGAACCAGTTGAAGGTGTAGTTGATGTGCTGCACCGCGCTCTGGAACGTCGCGGGGCTCTTCACGTAGTCCGGGTCGTTGAGCATCTGGAAGCCGATGATCGAGTCGGCCTCGTGCATGAAGGACGAGCGCAGGGTGGTGTAGGCGACCTTCTTGCCGCCGACCGTCGCGCGGTACTCCACGGGGCCGTACTTGGTCCGGTAGACCTGCATCCGGTACGAACCCGCCGCCGTGCCGTCGGCCGTGGTCGGCTTCCAGGAGTTGGTCCGCTCGACCTTGTCCATGGCGGTGCAGGTGCCGTGGTAGAGGTAGTGATAGTCGTCCTGGCACAGCTCGACGGCGTAGGTGTCGATGATGTCCTGGCCGGACGTCGTCGCGCTCCACGAGTAGTCCTGGCCGCGGCCGAGCTCGACGTACATGCTCAGCCCCGCGAAGGAGGCGCCGCGTGCGCTGAGACCCGGGCCCTGGATCTCCTGGAGCATGAGGAGCTGTGGCGCGAAGTAGCCGGTCTGCGGGCCGAAGACGGCGATCGGATGGCCGCTGGCGGTGGCCTTGCCGCTCACCACGAGGGCGTTGGACATCCCGCGCTTGGCCGAGGTGAGCGCTGTCGTGGCCGCGGTGGCCGAGGCACCGGTGGCCTTGGCGGTGGCTGCGCTGCCGGTGCGGTCGTAGACCAGCGGCTCCTGGGCCACGGAGCCCGCGTCGGGCAGTGCCTCGCCCTGCGCGGTGTCGGGCTTGGTGGCGTACGGGAAGCTCTCGCCGTTGTGGACGGTGAGCACGGCCTCGGGGTCGTTGCGTTCGCGGAAGGACTCCCAGACCTTGGTGCCCTCGGTCACCCCGTACTGGTTCTGGGCGGCGAGCAGCGAGAGCGCGTTGTTGACCTCGCCGCCGCCTCCGGAGCCGAAGAGCGCGCCGATCACCGAGGCCAGCGCGACCAGGTCGGTGAGTTTGAAGTGGTCGATGGTGCCGGCGTTGGTGATCGCGTCCTTGTGGCCGGTCAGGACGTACTCGCCGGGGAAGTAGCGGCCGCTGTCCGAGGTGTCGATGTAGGCGTTGATGCCGTCGAGGTAGGCGTTGGCGTCCGCGAGGGCCTGGGTGCCACGGGCTCCGGCGTTGGCGGTGGCGCTGTCGATCTGCGCCTGCAGATCGGCCTCGGTGTAGGGCGCGTTGCGCCAGAACTCCTGCTCCAGGCCCTGGTTGGAGGGGGCACCGCCCGCGAAGGAGGTGAGCTGCCCGCGGCCGACGTGCCGGAAGACGTCCATCAGCCACAGCCGGTCCTGGGCCGCCGCGTATCCGGCGCCGTACTCGGTGCCATAGCGGGTAGTACCAGTGATGTGGGGCACACCGGACTTCTTGTCGCGCACGATCGTCACGTCCGTGCGGCCGCCCGGCTTGGTGGTCGAGGCGACCTGGTCGGAGGCGACGCCGAAGGACGCGTCGTTGAAGAAGGTGTTGATCTTGTCGTCGGTGAGCGTGGAGTAGCCCGCGGCGAGGTTGCTGTAGGGGCCGAGCTGGTCCTCGGCGTGGTCGGGCTGGGTGCCGAAGACCTGGTTGAGGAGGATCTGGGCGAGGGTGGCGTTGCCGTTCTCACCGGGCGGGAGGATGTCGGAACACCGACCGCCGCAGTAGTCGTTCGCGGCGATCCCGGCCGTGCCTCCGGCCGCGGCGGCCTGGGTCAGCGGGGACAGCAGGCCGGCGACCAGGACGCAGATGGATGCGGCCTTCAGGAACTTGGGGAATCTGCGGGGAGTTCTCAGTCTGTCGAGGGTGGTACGTGGGGTGCACCGTGGCATGGCAGCTCCTCCCGACGGGGTGGGCCGGACGTTACCGCCGGTATCCCCGAGTTGGAAGATGAACATGCGTCAACTTTTGACGATCACAGGGTGGTTGAGGGACGAGGGACCGTACGGGAGTCCGTGGTCTCCGTCCCTGGGGATCACCGGGCCGCGGGAATCCTCCGGGGCCCCCGCGTCCCCGCTCACAGCGGTTTGCACAGGTGAGGACAGCGAAGGGGGGTGACCCGGGGGAGTTCGGCCGGTGACTCGGGGCACTCGTCGGAAATCGGAGGGAGCCGAATCGCGTGTCGATACGTCTACTCGGCGACGTCCTTACGACGACGACGCCGAAGTGACCGAAGTACAGGTGCAGGTGTGACGGAGGTGCAGGGCGATGGCCGGTTTCCGGAGTCTGGCGAGACAGGTGCGAGATCCGAGGAGTGATCTGGCACTGCGACGCTATTCGCTGCGCAAGTGCCTTGAGCGGTTCGCCCCTTATGGGCATCGGGCGACCTGGGACCATCTGTGTTCCCGGGCCGGCTTCGGCCCCGAGGACCGGTCTCCCGACCCGGCGCGGCTCGTGGCCGCACTGGAGGAACTGGAGGAGGCCCGCTCCGTCTGGCTCGCCTACGAGGTCGAGTTCGCCGAGCGTCGCAAGAAGGAGAAGCACGACGGGCTGCGCCGGCCGGGCAGCGTGGACGACTGGCACCGGCTGACCTGGGGCGGCTTCGGTGTCGCGTGGTGCGACGACCCCAGGATCCATCCCCGTGAGCCCATGGCCGAGGTGTTGCGCCGGCTGATCGCCGCGCTGGAGCGGGAGCCCGGGGCGGTCTGCCCGGTCTGCACCGGGGAGCGCCTCGCGTGGAAGTACGACCTGGCCCACGAACCGTCGTCGGGTCCGGTCTGCAGAGGCTGCGGGATCGTCGTGCCGCGGCCCGTCCTGACGTCCGCGGCGGTGGCGGAGGCGCGGCGCGGACGGCTCCTCGTCTCGGCGTAGGCGCTCCGCTGGGTTGAGCGGTCGGGTACGGGGGCTGCGGGTCCGTTGCCCGCCGCGGGTTGTCCGTGGCTGGGCGCGGTTCCCAGTGGTCCGGTGAGTGGCCGGGGTACGGGGGCTACGGGTCCGTTGCCCGCCGCGGGTTGTCCGTGGCCGGGCGCGCAGTTCCCCGCGCCCCTCAAAGACAGGGCGCTGCCCCGCCGACCGCCGAGCCATCCAGGTACGGGGACTGCGGGACCGTTGCCCGCCGCGGGTCGTCCGTGGCTGGGCGCGCAGTTCCCCGCGCCCCTCAGGACGGGGCGCTGTCCTGGTGGCAGGATCGGGGGTGTGGTGCAGGTCTGTCTGAATGGGGCGCGGGGGGCCGGTGACGGGGTCGGGGTGCCGTTGTCGCCCGGGGCGTCGGCCGAGTCCGCGGCCGGGGCCGTCGGGGCCGGGGCCTCGGACGTTCATGTTCACCCCAAGACCCCCTGCGGGCAGGACACCCTGTCGGCGAGGGCGGTCGCCGCGGTCCTCGAAGCGATCCGGGCCCGGGTCGGCGTACCGGTCGGTGTGACGACCGGGGCGTGGGCCGCGCCCGGTCCCGCCGCCCGCGTGGAGCGGGTCCGGTCGTGGACGGTGCTGCCCGACCACGCCTCGGTCAACTGGCACGAGCCGGGCGCCGAGGAACTGGCGGCGGCGCTGCTCGACCGCGGGATCGGCGTGGAGGCGGGTATCTGGTCCGGCACCGACGGCGCCGCCCGCTTCACGGCGTCACCGCTCGGGCCACACGTGCTGCGGGTGCTGGCCGAGGTGACCGACCCCTCCCCGCGTACGGCCGAGCAGACAGCCCTGGGCCTCCTCGCCGACCTCGGCACCGCGCACGGCGCCCCCGTCCTGCTGCACGGCGAGGAGGGCGGCACCTGGCCGGTGCTGCGGCTCGCCGGCCGGCTCGGGCTGGCGACCCGGATCGGGCTGGAGGACACCATCGTCCTGCCCGACGGTGCGCGGGCGGTGTCCAACGCGCAGTTGGTGGCCGAGGGACTGGCCCAGTACCGGGCCGCCCGGCGTCCGTCGTAGAGCGGGCCGGCAGCCGGGCGGTAGGAGGCCGGCAGGCCGCGCGTGGCGCCGTACGCCGGCGCGCGCCGCGCGAGCCGACGGTAACAGCCGCAAAACCGCTCGCTCCACTCCTTTGCGGCCCGGACAGTTGGGGCGACGAATCCCGGCTGGGAAGCCCGCGGAACCCGAGGAGAAGCCGATGTCGACGCTGCGCGTCACCGCCGAAGTGCTGACCGTCCACGAGCACCCGAACGCCGACGCCCTCGAACTGGCCCAGGTGGGCCTGTACCGGGCCGTCGTCGCCAAGGGCGCCTACCGCACCGGCGAGACCGCGCTCTACATCCCGGAGCAGTCCGTGCTCCCGCCCGGACTCATCGAGGAGCTGGGTCTGACCGGACGGCTCGCGGGCAGCGCCTCGGACCGGGTCAGGGCCGTACGACTGCGCGGAGAGCTGTCGCAGGGGATCGTCTGCCGCCCCAGGGCGCTGGCGGACGTCGACCTGGAGCGGGCCGCCGCGGACGGCACCGACTTCGCCGAGGCGCTCGGCATCGTCAAATGGGTGCCCCCGATCCCGCCCACCATGAGCGGCGACGTCGAGTCCGCGCCCGGGCTGCTCCCGTGGGTCGACATCGAGAACATCCAGCGGTACCCGGACATCTTCGCGCCGGGCGAGCCCGTCGTGCTGACGGAGAAGCTGCACGGCTCGGCCTGCCTGGTGACCCACCTCACGGACGAGGGGCGCGCGCACGTCTCCTCCAAGGGATTCGGATCCAAGTCGCTGGCGCTCAAGGAGGATCCGCGCAATCTGTACTGGCGCGCCGTGCACGGCCACGGGGTCGCGCGGGCCGCGGCCCGGCTCGCCGAGCGGCTCGGCGCACGCCGGGTCGGCATCTTCGGCGAGGTGTACGGGGCGGGCGTGCAGGACCTCTCCTACGGCGCCGACGGCCGCCGCCAGTCCCTCGGCTACGCCGTGTTCGACGTGTCCGCTGAGATCGACGGCGAGGTCCGCTGGCTGGACGCGGCGGCGCTGCTGGAGGGCGAACTGCCCCTGGTGCCAAGGCTGTACGAGGGCCCGTACGCCATCGACCGCGTACTGGAGGCCGCCTCGGGCCGGGAGACGGTCTCCGGCCGCGGACTGCACCTGCGCGAGGGTGTGGTGATCCGGCCCGCGACCGAGCGGTACAGCCCGGTGACGGGCGGCCGGGCCATCGCGAAGGCGGTCAGCCCCGCGTATCTGACACGCAAGGGCGGCACGGAGTACGAGTGAGCCGGACGGTGTCCGGCCCGGCCCGGGAGCGCCGGGGTCAGCGGCAGTCCTCGGCCTCCTCGCGCCGCTCCGCCGCCGGCCCTGGGGCGGCACCGCGCTCGACCATGAGCCGGGAACCGGTCCGGCGCTCCCCGAAGACGTCGTCCGGGTTGGAGAGCACGCAGTTGTCCAGGGACAGACAGCCGCATCCGATGCAGTCGGTCAGATGGTCCCTGAGCCTGCTCAACTGCTTGATGCGCTCGTCGAGTTCGGAGCGCCACGCCTCCGAGAGCCGGGCCCAGTCCGCGCGCGTCGGCGTGCGCTCCTCGGGGAGCTCGGCCAGCGCCTCTCGGATGGTGGCCAGCGGGATGCCGACCCGCTGGGCGGCGCGGACGAAGGCGACGCGGCGCAGCGCGTCACGGTGGTAGCGGCGCTGGTTCCCGGTGGTGCGGCGACTGCTGATCAGGCCCTTGGACTCGTAGAAGTGCAGGGCGGAGACGGCGGCACCGCTCCGGGCCGACAGCTGGCCGACGGTCAGCTCGTGGATCTTCTCAGGGATCTGGGGCACCCCTCCAACCCTACCGACCTCGTCACCCGCCCGGTCCGTTGACATGCGCCCCGCGCACGACCATGCTAAGCAGTCGCTTAGACATGGAGATGTGGGAGGTCAGCGAGATGGCAGAGCCGAGGACGTTCGCGACGGTCGACGAACTGCGTGCCGCCGTGGGCGAGCAGTTGGGGTACAGCGACTGGGTCGAGGTCGATCAGAAGCGGATCGATCTCTTCGCGGAGGCGACGGGCGACCACCAGTGGATCCACGTCGACCCCGAGCGTGCCGCGTCGGGCCCCTTCGGCACGACGATCGCGCACGGCTATCTCACCCTGTCCCTGCTCCCGCTCTTCGGCCCCCAGCTGATCAGCGTCGAGGGCGTGCGGATGGGCGTCAACTACGGCACGAACAAGGTCCGTTTCCCCGCCCCCGTACCGGTCGGCTCACGGCTGCGCGCCACCGCGACGATCACCGGTGTCGACGACGTGACCGGCGGTGTCCAGGTGTCCGTGGCCTTCAGCGTGGAGCGCGAGGGCGGCGACAAGCCGGTGTGCGTCGCGGAGTCGGTGTCGCGCTACTACCTCTGAACGACGCCGGCCGACGGGGTCCGCGCCACAACCGCTCCCCCGAGCCGCCGCCCGGTCCTACTCCTTGGACCCCACCATGCGCAGGACGAGGTCGGCGTAGAGCCCGCCGACCTCGTCGGGCGTGCGGGGGCCGTCGACGTTGAACCAGCGGGCGACGTCGATGCAGAGCGAGAGCACCGCGAGCGTGGTGCCCGGGACGTCCGGCACGTCGAAGTCGCCGGCCGCGACACCGTCCTCGATGATCCCGCGCACGGCGGCGTCGGTCTGCCGGCGCAGCGCGATGATCTCGGCACGGGCCTCGGGGCCGAGCGCGTCGAGTTCGTACTGCACGACCCGTGCGGTGGTGTGCTGTCCGGCGTGCCACCGTACGAAGGACCGCACGGCGTCGGTGAGCCGCTCGGCGGCGTCGCCCTCGCCGTCCGCCGCGCCGCGCACGATGGCGAGGGCCTTGTCGTGCCCGATCCGGCTGATCCGGTGGAGCAGCTCTTCCTTGGTCTTGTAGTGGATGTAGAGCGCGGCCGGGCTCATGCCGGCCCGCCCGGCGATGTCCCGGGTGGTCGTCGCGTGGTACCCGCGCTCGGCGAAGGCCTCCACGGCGGCGATGAGCAGCCGCCGGGCCGCGTCCGGGGTGACCTCGGCCCACGGCTGCATCTCGCCGTCGGCCGTCTCCTGCGCCGTGCTCATCGCTGGTTCGCCCCTTCCACTGACAGGACGAACACCATACCTCTGATACTGAGCGAGCGCTTAGTGTGCCCGCTCAGGGTGGCCCGCCGCTTCCTCAGAGCTTCTCGAACGGGCTGTACGAACGCTGCGTGAGATGGGCCTCCTGCCGGTCCCGGATCACCTTGGCCAGCGTGAAGCACGAGGTCACCAGATACAGGACGGCGACACCCAGGAAGGCGCGCACCCAGGTGTCGGCCTCCAGCTTGTAGATGCCGATGGCGGTCGCGACCATGGCGACGGCGAAGGAGGCGACCGCCTGGCCGTAGAAGGCGGCGGTGGACTGCTGCTTGACGGATGTGTCACTCATGCGGACCAGACTCGGCCGATACGGTCCGGGCCGCATCCGCTCCCGTACTCACCCGCGTACTCAGAAGGCCGAAACCCCGGTCAGCGCACGCCCGATGACGAGCTTCTGTATCTGGCTGGTGCCCTCGTAGAGGGTCATCACCCGGGCGTCGCGCAGCAGTTTGCCCGCCGGGTACTCGTCGATGTAGCCGTAGCCGCCGAAGACCTGCAGCGCATTGTTCGCGGCGCGCACGGCGGCCTCCGAGGCGAAGAGCTTGGCCTTGGAGGACTCGGTGGCGAACGGCAGCCCGCGGTCGACGAGGTCGGCGACCCGCCAGGTCAGCAGGCGCGCCGCGTCCACGTCCACGGCGATGTCGCTGATCAGCTCCTGGACGAGCTGATGGTGGGCGATGGTCTTGCCGAACTGCTCCCGCTGGGTCGCGTACGTCACGGCGGCGTCCAGCGCGGCCTGGGCGATGCCGACACAGCCGGCGGCCACCGACATCCGCCCCTTGGCCAGGGCGGACATGGCCACGGAGAACCCCTTGCCCTCCGGCGCCAGCATGGCGCTCGCGGGGACGCGGACGTCCTCCAGGACGAGCTCGGCGGTGGCCTGGCCGCGCAGACCGAGCTTGCCGTGGACGGTGTGCCGGGTCAGCCCCGGCGTGTCCGTGGGCACCAGGAAGGCGGTGACGCCCCGGTGGCCGGGGGCGTCGGTCGACCGGGCGAACAGCAGCACCACATCGGCCCACGTCCCGTTGGTGATGAACATCTTGGTGCCGTTGATGACGTAGTCGTCGCCGTCACGCACGGCCCTGGTCGTCAGATGGCCGGCGTCCGAGCCGGTGCCGGGCTCGGTGAGGCCGAAACAGCCCACCTGGGTGCCTGAGGTCAGTCCCGGCAGCCACTGCCGCTTCTGCTCCTCGCTCCCCCAGTGCGCTATCGACTTGGCGACGAGGCCGAGCGAGACGGAGACGATGCCGCGCACGGACGAGTCGCCGCGCCCCAGCTCCTCCGTCACCAGGCAGTACGCGAGATGGTCGCCGCCGCTGCCGCCGTACTCCTCGTCGACCGTCAGGCCGAGGAATCCGACCTCGCCGAGCTTCTTGACGAGGGACCGGTCGACTTCCTCCGCCCGGTCCCACTCGACCACGTGGGGGGCGATCTCACGGTCCACGAAGTCCTTGGCGAGCTGCCGGACGGCGGTCTGCTCCTCGCTGAGCTCCAGGTTCATGACGAACACCCCACGTGAAAGCCGTACATCCGAAAATGTAAATTAGCACTGCTAGTTTAAGTGTGCAGCCCTACTATGTGCGCCATGGCCCGACCGCGCAAGCCCCTCCTCAGCACCGACCGGATCGTCGAGACGGCACGGGCCCTGGTGGACGCCGAGGGCCTGGCGACCCTCTCCACGCGCCGGCTCGCCGCCGAACTGGGGGTGAGCGGACCCTCCCTCTACAACCACTTCCGCACCAAGGACCAGATCCTGGAAGCGGTCGCGGACTCCGTGAGCGCACAGGTCGATCTCTCCATGTTCGAGGACGGACGGGACTGGCGCACCGCCCTGCACGACTGGGCCGTCTCCTACCGGACCGCCCTGCGCGACCACCCGAACATCGTCCCGGTCCTCGCCCGCGGCCCCGGGCGCCGGCCCGCCGGTCTGCGCCTGGCCGACGCGGTCTTCGGCGCGATGGTCGGCGCCGGCTGGCCGCCCGCGCAGGCCACCTCCATCGGCGCCCTGATGCGGTACTTCATCATGGGGTCCGCCCTCGGCTCGTTCGCCGGCGGCTTCGTCGACGACGAGACCGCGTACGACCCCGCCGACTACCCGCATCTGGGGCAGGCCCATCTGCTCGCCGAGCAGCAGGAGAAGATCGACGAGCGGGCGTTCGAGGTCGGGCTCACGGCGCTGCTGGACGGGTTGGTGCAGCAGTTCCAGCGGGTGACCGGGACGGAGTGACCCGGCCGGGGCGAGCAGGACGGGGTGAGCAGGACAGGGTGGTGACCGGGACGGGCCCGGGGTGACCGGGTCCGGGGGATCGGGAATGGCCTCCCCCATGCTTCGGCCGTCGCCGAAGTGTTCCTGGCGCATCCTGGGCGTATGACCAGACGGAACGATCCGGTCGCACCCGGTCTGGCGGCGCTGGCCGGGATGATCGCCGACGAGACCCGCGCCGTGTTCCTGCTCGCACTGCTCGACGGCCGCGCCTGGACCGCCGGGGAGCTGGCCCGGCACGCCGGGGTCGCGCCGTCGACGGCGAGCGAACACCTCGGCAGGCTGGTCGCGGGCGGTCTGCTCACCGAGGAGCGGCAGGGCCGCCACCGGTACCTGCGCCTGGCCGGCAGCCGTGTCGCGCACCTGGTGGAGGACCTCGCCGCCCAGGTCTCCCCGGACGCAGCCGGGCGTCCCCGCTCGCTCCGGGAGGCGGGCACGGGTTCCGCGATGGCCCGCGGACGCACCTGCTACGACCATCTCGCCGGACGGCTCGGCATCACCCTGACCGACGCGCTCACCCACCGGGGACTGCTGCGCCAGGACACCGGCTTCGCCCTCACCGACACGGGCCTGCGCTGGTTCGACACGGCCGGCATCGCCCTGAACCGCACCGGCCGCCGCCCCCTCAGCCGCGCCTGCCTCGACTGGACCGAGCGCCGCCCCCACCTCGCCGGCACCGCGGGCGCGGCCCTGTGCCGCCATGCGCTGGACGCCCGCTGGTGCGTACGCGTCGGATCGGAGCGCGCGGTCAAGGTCACGCCGGCGGGGGAGAGCGCGTTCGCTGAACTCCTGGGCATCGAGGCGAGGGCGCTGCGCTGAGGCGGCCCTCCGCATCGACGCCCGCCCGCTTCACCACGGCGTCCGGAATCCGCCGGTCCCGCGTCCCGTCCGTACCTAGCCTCAGGAGCATGATGAACGCCCCCTCCCCTGCCCCCGCCCGACGCACCGAGCTGCTCGCCGCGGGCGCCGCGACGGTCACCGTGGTCCTGTGGGCCTCCGCCTTCGTGTCGATCCGCAGCGCGGGCGCGGCGTACTCCCCGGGGGCGCTGGCGCTGGGCCGGCTGCTGGCGGGTTCCGTGGCGCTGGGCGCGCTCTGCCTGGTGCGCCGGGAGGGCCTGCCGCCGCGGGAGGCCTGGCGCGGGATCGCCCTGTCCGGCCTGCTGTGGTTCGGCTTCTACATGGTCGTGCTGAACCGGGGCGAGCAGCAGGTGGACGCCGGTACGGCCGCACTGGTCGTGAACACCGGCCCGATCCTGATCGCCCTGCTGGGCTCCCGGCTGCTGGGGGACCCGATGCCGCCGCGGCTGCTCGCGGGGATGGCGGTGTCGTTCGCCGGCGCGGTCGCGGTCGGGCTGTCGATGTCCGGCGGGGGCGGTTCCCCGGTCCTCGGGGTGGTCCTGTGTCTGCTCGCGGCGATCGGTTACGCGGCGGGCGTCGTCGCCCAGAAGCCCGCCCTCGGCCGGGCGAGCGCCCTCCAGGTCACGACGTTCGGGTGTCTCGTGGGCACCGTCGCCTGTCTGCCGTTCGCGGGGCAGCTGGTCCACGAGGTGGCGGACGCGCCCGCCTCCGCCACCCTCAACGTGGTCTACCTGGGCGTCTTCCCGACCGCGCTGGCCTTCACGACCTGGGCGTACGCCCTGGCCCGGACCACCGCGAGCCGGATGGGGGCGACCACGTACGCGGTCCCCGCGCTGGTCGTCGCGATGTCCTGGCTGTTCCTCGACGAGGTCCCGGGACTGATCACCCTGGCGGGCGGCGCCCTGTGCCTGGCCGGGGTCGCGGTGTCGCGGTCCCGGCCGGGGGCCGCCGGTCCGGCGCGCGCGACGGCCGCGCCTCGGCCGTCGGAGCGCGCCTGACCGTGCCTGACGGAGGCGTCGCACGAGGAAGGCGCCCGCTTCGGTGGCACCCTCCCCCGGGGCCCCACCAGGGCGGGGCGCCCTAGAACTCCACCACCGCCCGTCCGCCCTTCCCGGCCACCATGTTCTCGAACGCCCCCGGGATGCCTTCCAGCCCTATCCGCTCGGTGACCAGCATCGCCAGGTCCAGCCGGCCCGCCCGTACGTGCTCGGCGAGCACCGGGAGGTCGCGCGCCGGGTCGCAGTTGCCGTACACGCAGCCGGCCAGGATCCGGCCCCAGTGGAAGATCTCCAGCGCGTTGAAGGTGACCTGCTGGTCCTTGCCGCCGATGCCGACGACCGTGGTGCGGCCGCCGCGGCGGGTGGAGTCCCAGGCGGCGCGGATGGTCACGGCACGGCCGACGCACTCGACGGCCACGTCGACGCCCTGCTTGCCGGTGAGGGCGCGGATCTCGCGGGCGGTGGTCTCGGAGGCGACGACGTAGTCCGTGGCCCCCGCCGCGCGGGCCAGTGCCTCCTTCTCGGGGGAGACGTCGACGGCGACGATCTTCGAGGCGCCCGCGATCCTGGCGGCCTGGAGCGCGGCGAGACCCACCCCGCCGACCCCGAACACGGCGACGCTCTCGCCGGGCCGGACCCCGGCGGAGTGGTGGACGGCGCCGTATCCGGTGAGGACGGCGCAGCCGAGCAGGGCGGCGTCGGTGAGGGGGATGCCGTCCGGGGCGGGGAGTACGCATCCGGCGGCCACCACCGTCTCCTCGGCGAACGCGGCCACGTTCAGGCCGGGGTGGAGGTCGCTCCCGTCGGAGGCGCGCCGCGCGTACACATTTCCCGCCCCGGTCAGCGCGTTGGCGCACAGCCACACCTCCCCCAACGAGCAGGCATGACAACTCCCGCAGGAAGGTGCCCAGTTGAGGACCACCGCCGCACCGGGAGCGATACCCTCCACGTCCTCGCCCACGGCGACGACGGTCCCGGCGCCCTCGTGACCGAGGACGGCGGGGACGGGCACCCGCATGGTGCCGTCGGACAGCGAGAGGTCGGAGTGGCAGACCCCGGCGGCGGCCAGCCGGACGCGGACCTGGCCCGGGCCGGGCGCGGGAAGGTCGATCTCGGCGATCTCCAGCGGAGCGCCCACGGCGGGAAGGACGGCAGCGCGAACCATGTGCGTGCTCCTGGGGTCTAGAACTGGAGGGACTTGGTCTGGAGGTACTCGGACAGGCCGTGCGTGCCCAGCTCGCGTCCCACCCCGGACTGCTTGTACCCCCCGAACGGGGCACGGGGGTTGAAGCGTCCGCCGTTGATGTCGACCTGTCCGGTGTCGAGGCGTCGCGCGAACGCCACCGCCTCGGCCTCCTCGCCCGCCCAGACGGCCCCGGCCAGCCCGTAGACCGTGCCGTTGGCGATCCGGACGGCGTCGTCCTCGTCCTCGTAGCGCAGGATCGACAGCACCGGCCCGAAGATCTCCTCCTGGGCGATCGTCATCCCGGGCTCGACGTCGGCGAAGACGGTCGGACTGACGAAGTACCCCTGCGGGCGCGGGGCTTCGGTGCCGCCGGCGACCAGCCGGGCGCCCTCGGCGACGCCCTTCTCGATGTAACTCCGCACCCTGGCGAGCTGTTTGGCGTTGACGACCGGGCCGATGCGGTCGCCGTACTTGACGGCGGCCGCGGCGGCGAGCTCCACGGCCTGCTCGTACTGCGAGTCGTGCACCAGCATGCGGGTCCAGGCGCTGCATGTCTGGCCGGAGTTGGACATCACGTTCGCGACGCCGACGTTGACCGCCTTCGCGAGGTCCGCGCTCGGCAGGATCACGTTGGCCGACTTGCCGCCGAGTTCCAGGGCGACCCGCTTGACGGCCGCGCCCGCCGCGGCACCGATCCGCCGGCCGACGGCGGTGGAGCCGGTGAAGGAGACGAGGTCCACGTCCGGGTGCTCGGCGAGGGCCTGGCCGGCCACCGGACCGAGTCCGGTGACGAGGTTGAAGACACCGGCCGGTACGCCCGCCTCCGCGACCGCCTCGGCGAAGAGCTGGGCGGTCAGGGGGGTGTCCTCGGCGGGCTTCAGGACGATCGTGCAGCCCGCCGCGAGCGCCGGGGCGACCTTGGCGACGATCTGGTGGAGCGGATAGTTCCAGGGCGTGATCGCGCCGACCACGCCGACGGGTTCCTGGTGGACGACCGAGTTGCCGACCTTCTCCTCGAAGGCGTACGTGGCCGCGAGTTCGGCGTAGGAGCCCGCGACCAGGACCGGTACGCCCGCGTGGACCGCCTGCGAGAACGCGAGCGGCGAGCCGAGCTCCGCCGTGACGGTCTCGGCGATCTCCTCCTTGCGGGCGTCGAGCACGTCACGCAGGGCGGCCAGCCGGGCGGCACGCTCGGCGGGCGGGGTCGCGGCCCAGGCCGGGAAGGCGGCGCGGGCGGCTCGTACGGCGGTGTCGACGTCCTCGGCGGTGCCCGCCGGGACCCGGCCCACCACCTGCTCGTCGACCGGGTTGACCACCTCGATGGTGTCGGTGCCGGCGGCGGGGCGCCAGGCACCGTCGATGTACATGCCGTCATGTGCCTTCATCGTGTTCCTCCCGGGCGGGGCCGCGTCGTCCGGACCCTAAACTAGCGATGATAGTTTTGGGACGCCAGAGGCATCGGGGACCGCGTGCCGCCCGGACGGCCCCGGGGCCTCAGAAGTCCACGCGGGCGGGCGCGTCGAGACGGGCCACGGACTCCTGGCCGAACGTCCTCTCGTACGCCGTCCGGATCCGCTCGATCCCGGCGTCCCGCGCGGCGGCCTGCGCCGCCGGATACAGCAGGACCAGTTCATAGGACCGCTCCCGCTCGATGACGCCGTGCGCGTCACGGTACTGTCCGCGGCCGTCCCGCACGGTGAGCCCCTCGGGGAAGGCGGGTGTCACCTCGCGGTCGACGAAGGCCATGAACTGCGGGTCGGTCACGGCCGGTCCGCCGCCCGGCCGCTCGGTGCCGAACAGCAGCCGGGTCTCGACGTAGGTCCTGCCGGTGACGGGGGCCTTCGGGCCCACGTCGTCGAACAGGGCGTACGCGGCGGGGGCGCCGGCGGCGAGCAGGGCGGTGGCGGTGGCGGCGCCCACCCGGGCGCGGACGCTGAGCACGGACATGCACGCATGCCTAGCGAACTCACTCGTCCAGGTCCGGCAGCCGCGCCGGGGCGGGGCAGATGCGTTCGCCGTGCTGGTCGAAGACGAACAGGTGGGCGAGGTCGACGAGGAGGGGGACCTGGAGGCCGTGCCGGAGTTCGAAGTCCGGGGTGGTGCGGACGACGAGGTCGCCGGGCAGGCGCCCCTCCGGCGGAACCTCGTCGGCGCGGACGGGTTCCGTGTCGCCCGGGTGGTCCAGGACGACCACGGGCCCGGCACGCAGTCCGGCCGCCCGCTCCCGGAGGCGGCCCAGGACGGTGCCCTCACGGCGCCTGCGGCGGACCGGACGGACCGGACGCGGCGCCTCCAGCTCCGGTACGAAGGCGGGCCGCGAGCCGGTGTTGAAGTGGACGAGCACCTCGTGCCCCTGGAACTCGACGTGTTCGACCAGGCCGCTGATCGCCACCTCGCCGGGCCTGGCCTCCGACGGTCTGGCGATGCGGACCCCTTCGGAGCGCAGGCCGACGATGACCTCCCGGCCCTGCTGCACCCGGAGCAACTGGTGGTCGAGACAGAGGGGTTCGGGCAGCCGGAGGTACTGCCGGCCGAGGCTGATCGTCATGGCGCCGTCGAGCGGCGCCCGGATCAGACCGCGCAGCAGATTGATCCGGGGCGTGCCGATGAACGCGGCGACGAAGACGTTCGCGGGCAGTGCGTAGACCGTGCGGGGCGTGCCCAGTTGCTGGAGCACGCCGCCGCGCAGGACCGCGACCCGGTCGCCGAGCGAGAGCGCCTCGGCCTGGTCGTGGGTGACGTACACCGTGGTGACGCCCAGTTTTCTGGTGAGGGAGGCGATCTCGGCGCGCAGGTGGTTGCGGAGCTTGGCGTCGAGGTTGGACAGGGGTTCGTCCATCAGGAAGGCGGAGGGGTGCCGGGCGATGGCGCGGCCCATCGCGACGCGCTGGCGCTCGCCTCCCGACAACTGGTTGGGGAAGCGGTCGAGGAGGTCCTCGATGCCGAGCATCCGCGCGGTGGCGTCGACGCGCGGCCGGGGGTCCTCGCCGGGCGCCTCGATGCGCAGCGGGAAGCCGATGTTGTCGCGGCTGGTCATGCTCGGATAGAGGGCGAAGTTCTGGAAGACCATCGCCATGTCCCGTTCGGCAGGCGGCAGATCGCCCGCGAACTCGCCGTCGAGTCGCACCTCGCCCTCGCTCGGGTCCTCCAGCCCGGCGATCATCCTCAGCACGGTCGACTTCCCGCAGCCGGACGGTCCGAGCAGGACCAGGAACTCTCCGGGCCTGATGTCGAGCGAGAGCCGGTCCACCACGCGGCCACCGCGCGCGAACGACTTGCTGACCTGGTGCAGGGAGATGGCGCGTGTCATGAAAGGTGCCCCCGGGGGCTCACAGGGCGCTGGTGCTCCGCGGACGGACGTCCCGGGCGGGCCGCGGGGGACGTGTGAGTCACGGAAGCTAACGGACCGCACACGCCCGGGGGAAGAGACACGGCGGGATCGGTCGGCACGGTTCACCCCGGGAGGAAACGGACGATCACCTACCGCTCAGGGCGGTGCCCGGGGCGGCGGACACCGGGCCGACGCCTTTCAGAGGATGCCGAACACGAGCCCCGCCCCGAGCACCACCAGCGACGTCAGCGCCGCCCACTTGACCACGAACCTGGTGTGGTCGCCGAACTCGACCTTGGCCATGCCGACCAGGACGTACACGGCGGGGACGAGCGGGCTCGACATGTGCAGCGGCTGGCCGACGAGCGAGGCGCGGGCGATCTCCAGCGACGAGACGCCGTGTGCGTGGCCCGCTTCGGCGAGCACCGGCAGGACACCGAAGTAGAAGCCGTCGTTCGACATGAAGTAGGTGAGCGGGATGCTGAGGACACCGGTGACGAGGGCCATGTGCGGGCCCATTCCGTCCGGGATGCCGGAGACCAGCCACCTGGACATGTGGTCGACCATGCCGGTGCCCTGGAGGACGCCGGTGAAGACGGCGGCGGCGAAGACCATGCCGGAGACGTTCAGGACGTTCTCGGCGTGGGCGCCGAGGCGGGCCCTCTGGTCGGGCATGTGGGGGAAGTTGACGGTGAGCGCGAGCGCGGCGCCGAGCAGGAAGAGGACCGGGATCGGCAGCCACTCCATGATCATGGAGGTCAGCAGGGCGACCGTGAGCAGCGCGTTGAACCAGTAGAGCCGGGGGCGCAGGGTGGCGCGGTGGGGGTCGAGCCCCTGGAATCCGTCCTCCTCGTCGGGACCGCCGCCGTCGGCGTCCGTGCCGGAACCCGCACCGCCGGTGCGCACGGCCCCGGTTCCCGCGCCGCCGGTGCGCACGGCCGTGGTTCCCGCGCCGCCGCCGGTGCGCACGGCCGTGGTTCCCGCGCCGCCGCCGGTGCGGCCGACCGTCTTTCCGCCACCGGCGCCCGCGCCGACCGGAACGGTCTCGCTCTCCGGTTCCAGCATCTCGTCCAGGGTCAGCACGCCGAGCCGCGTGCGCTCGCGGCGCCCGAGGACGTACGCGAGGACGAGGACGCTCAGCAGGCCGACGGCGAGGGCCGGGACCATGGGCACGAAGATGTCGCTCGCGTCCAGCTTCAGCGCGGTCGCGGCGCGGGCGGTGGGGCCGCCCCAAGGCAGCGTGTTCATCACACCGTTGGCCATCGCGGCGACGCCGGTCATCACGACCAGGCTCATCTTCAGCCGCTTGTAGAGGGGGTACATCGCCGAGACCGTGATCATGAAGGTGGTCGAGCCGTCGCCGTCGAGGGAGACGACCGCGGCGAGGACCGCCGTTCCGATCACGATCCGCAGCGGGTCGGCCCGGCAGAACCTCAGGATGCCCCGCACGATCGGGTCGAAGAGGCCGACGTCGATCATCACGCCGAAGTAGACGATCGCGAACATCAGCATCGCCGCGGTGGGGGCGAGGTCGGTGACACCGTCGAGGACGTAGTCACCGAGCTCGGCGCCCTTTCCGGCGAAGACACAGAAGAGTGCCGGGATCAGCACGAGCGCCGCGACCGGCGACATCTTCTTCACCATGATCAGGACCAGGAAGGTCACGATCATGGCGAAGCCGAGGATGGTCAGCATGAAGGAACACCTAACGTTCGCCCTTGAACTCCCGCCAGGGCCGGCGATGCGACGACGTTAGGTCGGTCCGGAATCGCTGTACAAGATGTTGACGCGCGAGCAATAAGCGCAGAACTCCAGGTCACAGCCTCGCGTCGGCTGCCGCGAGGTCGACGGGGACGCCGTTGAGCACCGCCGTGCCCGACAGCGGGTCGAGGAGCGAGCCGTCGAGGAGCTGGTTGACGTTGACGCCGGGGTCGAGGGCGGCGTGGCTCATCCGGGTGCCGGGACGGTCGTGTCCCCAGCCGTGCGGCAGGCTCACCACTCCGCGCCGTACGGCGTCGGTGACCTCCGCGGGGGCGGTCACCTCTCCCCCGGCACCCTTGATGCGCACGGCCGTCCCGTCGGCGAGGCCGAGGCGGGCGGCGTCCTCGGGGTGGATGTGCAGGGTGCAGCGGTTGGAACCGCCGGTGAGCGCGGGCACGTTGTGCATCCAGCTGTTGTTGGAGCGCAGATGACGGCGGCCGACGAGGACGATCGCGGCCGGACGTTCGCGCAGGGCGTCCCGCAGCCGGGGCAGGTCGTCGGCGATGGGCGCCGGCAGCAGTTCGATCCTGCCGCTGCGGGTCTTCAGCGGCTGCGGCAGGCGGGGGCGCAGCGGCCCGAGGTCGATGCCGTGCGGCCGTGCGAGCAGCCGGTCGAGGTTCAGACCGTCCGGGCGCGCACCGAAGCCGTCGCCGTACGGGCCGAGGCGCAGCATCATGTCGAGGCGCCGCTCGGGTCCGGTCTCGCCGGTGAGCGCCGCCGCGAGTTCGCGGGGGTCGCGCCGGTGCACCGGTCCGTGCGCGTCCTTGACCGCCTTGCCGAGGGTGGAGTCGACGACCATGGCGTCGACGGCGGACGGATCGCTCCCGTGCATGCCCGTCGCGGCCAGCACCAGCCGGGCGAGGATCTCGGTCTCCGCCATCCGGCCGGGTTCGAGGGGGACGGCGGGCCGGTTGTAGCGGACCTGGTTGCGTACGGCGAGGGTGTTGAAGGCGAAGTCGTGGTGGGCGCTCTGCGAGGGCGGGGGCGGCGGCAGGACGACGTGCGCGTGGCGGGAGGTCTCGTTGAGATACGGATCGACGCTGACCATGAAGTCGAGCGAGTCGAGGGCCTTGTCGAGGCGGTCGCCGTCGGGGGCGGACAGGACGGGGTTGGCGGCGACGGCGATGACGGCGCGGACCGGGGCCCCGTCGGGCGTGGCGGTGTCGATCTCCTCCGCGAGGGCGGACAGCGGCAGTTCGCCCTTGGCCTCGGGGTGCCGGCTCACCCTGCTGTGCCAGCGGCCGAGCGCGAAGCCGTGGCCGGGACCGGCGGGCCGGGGTGTCCGGTCGGTGGCGGCGAGCGGGAAGAGGGCGCCGCCGGGCCGGTCCAGGTTGCCGGTGAGGATGTTGAGGACGTCGACGAGCCAGCTGGCGAGGGTGCCGTGCGGAACCGTGCAGCTGCCTATGCGCCCGTAGACGGCCGCGGTGGGGGCGGCGGCCAGCTCACGGGCGAGCTCCCGGATGGTGTCGGCGGGTACGTCGCAGGCCTCGCTCGCGGCTTCGGGGGTGAAGTCCCCGATGGCGTCGGCGAGTTCCTCGACGCCCTGGAGGTGCGGGGTGAGCTCGCCGGGGTCGACGAGCTTCTCCTCGAACAGGACGTGGGCCATCGCCGCGAGCAGCAGGGCGTCGGTACCGGGCCGGACGGCCACGTGGCGGTCGGCGAGTCCGGCCGTGCGGGTCCGGCGCGGGTCGATGACCGTGAGCGTGCCGCCGCGGGCGCGCAGCGCCTTGAGCTTGCCGGGGAAGTCGGGTGCGGTGCACAGACTCCCGTTGGACTCCAGGGGGTTGGCGCCGATCAGCAGCAGGTGGTCGGTGTGGTCGAGGTCCGGCACCGGGATGGCGTTGGCGTCACCGTAGAGCAGGCCGCTCGACACGTGTTTGGGCATCTGGTCGACCGTGGAGGCGGTGAAGACGCTGTGGGTGCCGAGGGCGGAGAGCAGGACGGCCGGATAGAGGGCGCCGGCCATGGTGTGGACGTTGGGGTTGCCCAGGACGACGCCGACGGCGTGCGGGCCGTACCGGTCCACGACCGCGCGCAGCCCCGCCGCGACGGCGTCGAAGGCCTCCTCCCACGTCGCCTCGCGCAGTACGCCGTCCTCGCGCACGAGAGGGGTGCGCAGTCGGTCGGGATCGCCGTCGGCGGCACCGAAGGAGGCACCCTTGGGGCAGAGGAACCCCTTGCTGAAGACGTCGTCGCGGTCGCCTCGGGCACCGGTCACCCGGGTGCCCTCGATGGTGAGCGTCAGCCCGCAGGTGGCCTCGCAGAGGGGGCAGACGCGCAGGGCGGTGCGGGAGTCTCGGGTGGTGCCGGAGATGCGGGACACGGATCCTCCCGGAGGACGGTGGCAGCGGGGGCACACGGACGCGGCCGAGCATACCGACCGGTACGGATGGCCGACAGGGGTCCCGGGGACGAGACCGGAAATCCCCGCACCCCTCCCCTCCCCGCCGCCCTTCCCCGGGCCTCCCCCGGCCCGCGCCCGGTTCAGTCGAGGACCCGGCCCAGATAGGCGCGCAGCAGCCGGCGGGTCTCGGCGATGATTTGCTCGTCGCCTTCCGGGACGACCCGGAAGGCGAGGTGGACCAGGGTGTCGGCGGCCTCCACGGCGACGAGGAAGGTGCGCCGCAGATCCTCGTCGGGGGTGCGGTCGAGATAGCCGGAGAGCAGCTCGGTGAGCCGGTCGGCGACGCGGGTGTTGGGCTCGGCGTGACCGGAGCCGACCGGGATCTGGTTGCCGAAGTCGACCAGGGAGAAACCGGGTGCGGTGCGTTTCATGGCGAGGTACTCGTCGAGCACGGCGTCCATGGCGGCCCGCCAGCCACCCGCGCCGTCCGTCTCCGCGAGGCGCTGGGCGACCCGTTCGGTGTAGTGCTCCAGGTTGCGCTGGGCCAGCGCGTCGGCCATGGCGCGCTTGTTGCCGAAGAAGCGGTAGACGGAACCGATCGGGACACCGGCGCGCTGGGCCACGGCCCGGGTACTCAGGGCGTCGTAGCCGACCTCGTCGAGGAGTCCGGCGCAGGCGTCGAGGATCCTCGTCAGTCGTTCGGCGCTGCGCCGCTGGACGGGCGCACGGCGGAGCGGGGTCGCTGGGGGCACGCGCTTCATGATGCCTTTCCGCCGGAGTCCGGTGAACCTCCCGTGTCGGTGCGGGCCGCGCCACCGCTCCCGTCCGTCCCGGCCGTCCCGTCCGTCCCGGTGGCCCCATCCGTCCTGGCCGCGCCACCGCTCCCGTCCATCCCGGCCGTCCTGGCGGTCCCGGCCGTCCCGGCGGTCCCATCCGTCCTGGCCGTCCAGCCAGTCCCGGCCGGCCCGGCCGACCCGCCCGTCCGCGTGTGGGGCGGGGTCACCGTGGGGGTCCCTCGGTGACCCCCGTGCGGGTGGCCGTGGGCGCCGGAGCCCGTGTCGGGACGTGCGTCGGGACATGCGTCGGGACGCGCGTCGGGGCGGCTCCGTGCGTGGGTCCGGACGCGGATGCCGTGATGTCGGCCGTGCTCTGCACCGGCTTGCCGTGCACGGCCCACACCGTCCGGTCGTCCGCGTAGAGGCGTGCGGTGACGTGGTGGGTGCCTCGCGGCACCAGGCCGCCGGCGAGATGGTGTTCGGCGGTGCGCAGTGTGGCGATGGTGCGGCCGTCGAGGTAGAGCAGGACGACGCCGCGGCCGACCGCGGCCCGCGCCTCCGCTCCGGCGCGCGAGAAGTGGAAGTGGTGGACGCTCAGGCGTACGTCCCAGCCGTCGTCGGAGTCCGGCTGGACCTCGATGGCGACCTCGGGCGCGTTCTTCTTGTCGACCTCACGGTAGTGCCGTCCTCCCTCGTCCGTCCCGTCCAGGAGTCTGCCCACGGGCGAGGCCGACACCCGCTCCCCCCGCCCGTGCCCGTCTCCGGAGCCGCAGCCCGCGGGTCCGCCGAGCAGGGCGCCGACCGCGAGCGCGGTGAGCAGTCCACGCTTCCACGACATGCCGGGGAGAGTAGAACAACGGTCCGACGGCCGGATCCCCCTGAAGTCGGGTTCTCGGTCCGTACGGCAAGCCCTGGGTCGTACGCCGCGCACGCGGGCCCGGGCCGCGCGCCGGGGCCGTGGCCGGTCCCGGGCGGCGCTTCGAGCGCCCTCTTGCGCACGGTGACGCCGAATCCTACGGTGATGCATAGGAATCGGGCGCGAGGGAGCGATCATGAGCGGGGACGCGAGGAAGACGGCCGAGGGGCTGGCCTACCTCTCCGGATTCGGCAACGAACACAGCTCGGAGGCGGTCCCGGGGGCGCTGCCGCACGGCCGCAACACCCCGCAGCGCGCCCCGCTCGGGCTGTACGCCGAGCAGCTGAGCGGTACGGCGTTCACCGAACCCAGAGCCCACAACCGGCGTTCATGGCTGTACCGGATCCGCCCGTCGGCCGCTCATCCCGCGTTCACCCGCACGGACAACGGCACCCTCCGCTCGGCTCCGTTCACCGAGACCGAGCCCGACCCGAACCGGCTGCGCTGGAACCCGCTGCCGGAACCCGCCGCGGGCACGGACTTCCTCGCCGGCCTGTGGACGCTCGGCGGCAACGGCGACGCGACGCGGCGCACGGGCATGGCGGTGCACCTCTATCACGCCAACTCCTCGATGGAGCGGGTGTTCAGCGACGCCGACGGCGAGCTGCTGATCGTGCCGGAGCGCGGCGGGCTGCTGCTGCGCACGGAGTTCGGACTGCTGCGGGTGGAGCCGGGCGAGGTCGCGCTGATCCCCCGGGGAGTCCGCTTCCGGGTGGACCTGCTGGACGACGCCTCCGCCCGGGGCTATGTGTGCGAGAACTACGGAGCGCCCTTCCAACTGCCCGATCTGGGCCCGATCGGCGCCAACGGACTCGCCAACGCACGCGACTTCCTCGCCCCCGTGGCCGCGTACGAGGACACCGAGGGCCCGGTCGAGGTCGTCAACAAGTTCTGCGGCAATCTCTGGACGGCGACGTACGACCATTCCCCGCTGGACGTCGTCGCCTGGCACGGCAACCATCTGCCGTACGTCTACGACCTGCGTCGTTTCAATGTGATCGGCACCATCAGCTACGACCACCCGGACCCGTCGATCTTCACGGTGCTGACGTCGCCGAGCAACACCCCGGGGCTCGCCGGCGTCGACTTCGTCGTCTTCGCGCCGCGCTGGCTGGTGGGCGAGGACACGTTCCGGCCGCCGTACTTCCACCGGAACGTGATGAGCGAGTACATGGGGCTCATCGAGGGGGCGTACGACGCGAAGGCCGAGGGTTTCGTGCCGGGAGGCGGGTCGCTGCACAACATGATGTCGGCGCACGGGCCGGACCGGGAGACCTTCGACCGGGCGAGCGCCGCCGAACTGCGGCCTCAGAAGATCGACGACGGCCTCGCGTTCATGTTCGAGACGCGCTGGCCGGTGACCGCCACGGCGCAGGCGGCGGGCGCGGAGCACCTTCAGCGCGGGTACGACGACGTGTGGCAGGGCCTCCAGCGGCACTTCCGCCCGTTGCGCTGAACTGCGACGACCGGTACGGATACCTTCGTGACCTCCTTCGCTCCGGATTCGATCGTCCTGAACCGCAAGTTGCCGCTCTGGTATCAGGTGTCGCAGTCGCTGCGCGCCTCGATACTCGGGCGGTCGCCCCAGGATCCGCTGCGGCTGCCGACCGAGGAGCAGCTGGCCGGGCACTACGGGGTGAGTGTGCTCACCATGCGGCAGGCGCTCAAGGAGCTGGAGGACGAGGGGCTGATCACCCGTCATCGACGGCGGGGCACCTTCATCGAGCCGAGTGCGCGGCGGGGTGCGCCGGTGCGGCTGCTCGGCTCGGTGGACACGATCGTGGCCCAGCAGTCGGGCATGACGACCGAGCTGCTCGGCCATGGGCCGGCCCCGCTGCCGGCCGAACTCGCCGAGTACTTCCCGGACGTGGCCGAGGTGGGCACGTACCACCGGCTGCGCAGCGACGAGAAGACCGGCGAGCCGACGAACCACGCGCGCAACTACGTACGTCCCGAACTGGCGGCGCTGATAGACCCGCAGGACCTGGTGCGCTGGCCCATGACCAAGGTGCTGCGGGACGTGGTGGGCCTGCGCATCAGCCGGATCACCGACACCGTGGAGGCCCGGCTGGCGGACCCGGAGACCGCGCGGCTGCTCCAGGTCCCGCTGCTCAGCCCGATCCTGCACTACACCGGCATCGTGTACGGGGAGGACGGCGTCGCCCTGGACGTGGCCCGCATCCACTACCGCGGGGACCGCTTCTCCTTCACGGTCACCCTGGACGCCCACTGACGACGGCGTACCAGGACGGTGTGCGCGGCCCGCGTCGTACGATGCCCAGCGTGACGCACGACGACGACGCTCCGCTGCTCGCGGACCTCATGCCGTGGTCGGTCGCACCGCCGAGGCTGGGGCGGGGGTGGCCGGTCGCGCCCGACGCCGGGTCCCTCACGGCACGGTGGGACGCCCTGCTCGGGGCCGAGGGGCCGGACCGCGAGGCACTGTTCGGCTCCACCCGCTCGCGCACCCCGCGGTCGGCGGTCCCACAGCTCCCGGGCCGGTCCACCGGGACGGGGCGGCTGGTACGCGAGTCGGGTCCCTGTCCCGAGCCGGTACGCGTCCTGCACGGACCGTTCGACGAACAGTGGCTGATCCCGGACCACCGGCTGATCGACGCGGCGCGCCCCGAACTGTGGCGGGTGGCCGACGAACGGCAGGCGTTCGTGGTCGAGCAGACGGTGGTGCCCGGTGCACCGGGACCGGTGCTGCTCGCCACCTCCCTCCTCCCGCTCGGTGCCGGACGCGGCGGACGGATCCGTCCCCTGTACCGGCGCCCGGGCGGGCTCGAACCGAACCTGACGCCCGGCCTGACGGAGCACCTGGGCGCCCGGCTGGGCCACTCTCCCGATGCCCTCGACGTCCTCGCGTGGACGGTGGCGGTCGCGCGGCCGGGCCGGGGCGGCCGCGTCGTCCCCCTCACCGCCGACCCCGGGGTGTGGGAGCGCGGGGTCGAACTGGGCCGCGGGATACTGCGGCTGACGCGGCGCGACGGCGAACGTCCCAAGCTGCCCGGAGGTCGCCGCCCGTACGTCCGCGCGCCGCTGCCGGCCTCACCGCTCGAACTGCGCTACGACCGCGACGAGGAGGCCCTGCGTCTCGGCGAGGGCCGGATCTCTCCCGTACCGGCGTACGCCTGGGAGTTCGAGGTGGGCGGGGTGCGCGTCCTGGAGCAGTGGTTCGCCGAACGCACCGGGGCGGGCGCGCCCGGCACCCTGGAGGCGATCGGTCCCACGGTCTGGCCGCAGACCCGGACCTCCGAGCTGCTCGAACTCGTCACCGTGCTGGCGCTGCTCGGGGAACTGCGGCAGCGGCAGGAGGAGCTGACGGCGCGGGAGGCGCCGATCGGCGCGAGCGAGCTGCGCGCGGCGGGGGTGCTGCCGGTGCCGGACGCGGCACGACGGCCGGCGTCCGTGCTCGATCACCACGAGGAGGGCCCGGAGGGCCAGTTCGCGCTGCTCTAGTGCCGCTGTCGCGAAGACGCCGCGCTGCCACCGCCGCGCTGCCGCCGACGCTCTGCTGTCGCTGTTCCGGGGCCGGGCCGGGGACCGGGTCGGCCCGGTTCCCGGCCAAGGATCCAGGAACCGGGAGACCCAGGGCCGGGAGAGGGTCCGCTGGATCCGCGCACCGCCGGGCGGGAGTCAGGGCGCGTACGAATGAGGAAGGTGCACCCGCGCCCGGGGACACACCGGGGCGACGCTGCGTGCCGTGGGGATGAGGGCGGCGAGAGCGCAGCGTGCGCGCCGGGACGGTGTGGTCGCCTGAGCGCGGGTCGGGTACCGCGTGACCGGACTAGTGGCCACCGAACAGGGAACGACGAAGCCGCCTCAGCGGCGCGAAGAGCGAGACCCGCCGGACACGCGCGCCCCTGCTGTTGTTGTCGTGCGTGGTGTCACGCGCGGTGAGCTCACGCATCAGCGACGTCGCCTCGACCGTCTCGCGCTGCGGTATGGCAGGACCACCCAGCACCGCCAGATGGCGGTCGAGGCGCGAACTGGTCGCGCTGCTCCCGCAGGTGATCGCAGGGACACGTGCCCTGCTGCGCACTGTTATCTGTTCCATGTCTCTCCCCACCCGTACGAGTCCACCCGGCCCGGGCAGGCTAACCCTATCGCTCCCTCATGGCACTCGTGTATCGCGGTCACAGGATTCACCTTCCCCGTAAGGGTGTTGACGATTACTCTCCGAATCCAACCGATTTCAGGGTGAGTTGGACAACTGGCGTGGTTGTGGGCTGCTGCGAGCCGCCGTGCGGCTCGACCGTCACAGCGAGTGACGTGGCACGGGTGTTCAGTCCGGTGGCCATCAAGGGCGTGTCGCCGTCGAAGAGCCCGAGGGAGCGCGGTCGCGCATGGGGGCGCATGAGCCACAGTTGGTGTACGCGCCCCCCTGACGGGGTGCCGAGTCCGCTCAGTGTCACGACGGCGCGCCCTTCCGAGGCGGAGGCGACGACACCGATCCCGCGGCCCTGCGCGTCCCGTTGGGTCGACGCCCGGGCGTCGGGTGCGGCCAGAACGTGGGCGATCTCACGCGCCTGGGCCCGCTCCTGGTCCAGTTGGTCCTGGGTCCGCGTCGCCTGTACGGCGAACAGGGAGGCGACCACGAGAGCCGCGGCGGCGGTCGCCGTGGCGAACGGGGCGAACAGTGGACGGAAGCGCGGTGCCCGCGCACGCGAAGGTCCGTGCGCCGCCCGCGGGCGCGGTGCGCCGCCCGGCGACACCGCTTCCTGCGGGGTGGTGCGCACGGCGGTCAGCACCCGTTCGCGCAGCGCGGCCGGGGCCGGGGCGGCGGTGGACCAGGCGAGCCGCACGGCGTCCTCGCCCAGCGCCCGCACTTCGGCCTCACAGCGTGCGCAGCCGCGCAGGTGTCGCTCGAAGCGGTGACGTTCGTCCGGCTCCAGCGCGTCGAGGGCGTAGGGCGCCGCGAGCGAGTGCAGATCGCGGCGCAGCAGACGGTCGAGGACGCTCATGCGACGCCTCCCAGAGGATGCCGGGCGCTGCTGGGCAGGTCCAGAACGCGGGTACGGAGGAGTGGGCCACCGGCGGGGAGATGCCGGAAGGGGTGGCCGGGACCGGAGTGGGACGGTCGGGGGATGCCGGCGTCACGACGGTCGGCGCGGCCACGCGGGTGCGCGCCGCCGGCGACACGGTGCCGGGTTCCCTCGACGTGGCTCCGGGCGGGAGGGGCCCCGCTCATGCGGCACCTCCCAGGCAGTTGCGCAGCCGTGTCAGACCGTCACGCATCCGCGTCTTGACCGTCCCGAGCGGCAGGGAGAGCCGTTCGGCGACCTCACGGTAGGTGTAGCCGTCGTAGTAGGCGAGGGTGACGGACTGCCGCTGGAGGGCGGTGAGCCGGTCCAGGCAGCGTCGTACCCATTCGCGTTCGAGCCCGGCCTCCACCTCCTCGGCGACCTGGTCGAAGGCGGGGTGGTGCGCCCGCTGCCCCTCGCGCTGCTCGCGCTCGGTGGCCGCGCGGGCGCTGCGGACCCGGTCGACGGCCCGCCGGTGCGCGAGGGTGAGGATCCAGGACAGCGCGCTGCCCCGGCCGGGGTCGAACCGGGCGGCGGAACGCCAGAGTTCGAGCAGCACCTCCTGGGACACCTCCTCCGACTGGGCGGCGTCCCGCACCACCCTGCGCACCAGTCCGAACACGGGTCCGGACACGATCCCGTACAGCTCCTCGAATGCCTTCTGGTCGCCTCCGGCCACGAGCACCAGAAGATCGTCCGCCTCCACTCGTTCCCCCCTCTCCGGCCGCGCACGGCCCGTTCCTTCACCTACGTGTTCGCAGCGAGCGGTCCTTCGGATGGGTTACGGATCAGCGGTCCGAAAAAGCGGGTCGTTCGCGAAAGAGCCGCGAAAAGAAGCGAGCCGTCGGCTGAGACGAGTCGCGGAACCCGCCGTAAGAACGTTTGGGATTCGACCAATCCACCGCGGCGACCGCTCCGAATGGCGTGCGTCAGGCAATTGGGATCTGAGGACGGACGGCATGACACCTATCTCCAGGAGTGGCGCGGGACGCAGGAGTCTCGTGACTCTCATCTGTGGCGCGCTGGCCGCCGGTGGGCTCGCGGCCGCCGGCGTGACCGTGCTGGAACCGGGGGCGGCCTCCGCCTCCAGCCACCGGGAGGCCCCGCTGATCTCGGGGACCCCGCAGTACGACAACACCGACGTGTACGCCTTCGTGAGTCCGGACAAGCCGGACACGACGACGCTCATCGCAAACTTCATCCCCTTCGAGGAACCGGCCGGCGGACCGAACTTCTACACGTTCGCCGACGACGCCCAGTACGACATCCACATCGACAACAACGGTGACGCGCAGGGCGAGTTGATCTACCGGTACACCTTCAAGACGCACCGGAAGAACGGCGACACCTTCCTCTACAACACGGGTGCGGTCACCAGCCTGGACGACCCCGACCTGAACATCACGCAGACGTACGACATCGATCTGCTGCGGCTGCACAACCAGAAGCTGGTCTCCAAGACCAAGGTCGCGGACGACATCCCGGTCGCGCCGTCGAACGTCGGCAAGGCGTCGATGCCCGACTACACCAAACTGCGCAACCAGGCGGTGTACAAGCTCGCGGGCGACTCGACCACGTTCGCCGGCCAGGCGGACGACCCGTTCTTCCTGGACCTGCGGGTCTTCGACCTGCTGTACGGCGGCAACCTGTCCGAGGTCGGGCGGGACACCCTCAAGGGCTACAACGTCAACTCGATAGCCCTGCAGGTGCCCAACGACATGATCCGGGAGTCCGCCGGGCAGCCGGTCGTCGGCATCTGGTCCACGGTCCAGCGCGCGGACGCCCGCGGCGACTGGACGCAGGTCTCGCGGCTCGGCAGCCCGCTGGTCAACGAGGTCGTCAACCCCCAGAAGGACAAGGACAAGTTCAACGCGTCCGCGCCCTGGAACGACGCCCAGTTCCTGAAGAACGTGACCAACCCGGAGCTGCCCAAGCTCATCGAGGGGATCTACAAGATCAAGGCGCCGGCCGAGCCGCGCAACGACCTGGTCGACGTGTTCCTGAAGGGCGTGAAGGGCCTCAACCAGCCCCCTCACGTGCGTCCTTCGGAGGAGCTGCGCCTCAACACCTCCATCAAGCCGAGCATGCACCCCAAGCGGCTCGGTGTGCTCGACGGCGACAACGCGGGCTTCCCGAACGGGCGTCGGCTCTCCGACGACGTGATCGACGCGTCTCTGCGGGTCGTCGAGGGCGAGCTCCTCGGCCAGAAGACCGGTCTGACCGACTCGGTCGACAAGAACGACAAGAAGTTCGAGAAGTCCTTCCCGTACCTGGCCGAGCCGACCTCGGGTTCGCGCGGCTCGCTGGCGAAGGGCACCGGCAACAACGTCCGCAACCAACTGGGTGACGCGATCCAGTCCGGTTCCGGCGGCACGGACACGATGCTGATCGCGGGCTCCGCGGCGGCGGGCGTGGCCGGGGTCCTGCTGATCGGCGCCGGCGTGATGTGGTGGCGCCGGCGCATGTACCGGGCCTACTGACCGGCCCGGTCCACGACTGGCGCGGCCCGTACCCCCCATCCCCCACGGCGCGGGCCGCGCCCCCGGCCCCCCCCCCGCGGCCGGCCGGGGCGCCCCCGGAGGGTGGTGGGGGGGGGGGGGCGCCGGGGCGCCGGGGGGGGGCGCGGGG
>NZ_JBHWEL010000058.1:34792-59601 GCF_042734135.1 Streptomyces sp. NPDC059668
GGGTTTTTTGGTGTGGCGCGGGGTATTTCCCGGCGAATCTTGAGGGGCCGTGACCTCGATTGGCGGGGGCCTTACCCCACATCCCCCCGGGCGGGGGCCGCGCCGCTCCCTCCCCCCATCAGACGATCGTTCCCCCCTAGGACTTTGAGGAGTGGGCATGTCCCCGCGTACGAACGAGAGCGCGCCGGAGGGCGGACCCGGACCCGGCGAGCGGTCGGTCGCCACGACGGAGCCCGATCCGGCTCCGCCGGTCCGCGCGGCGAAGGACTCGCCCGCGCGGTCCACGGCGCGGGCGCGGACCGCGGCCGCCGACCGGACGACACGCGCGCACGCCCCCTCCACGTCCGGGGACACGACCGTCGACGACGAGACGCGCGCGTCGGCCGACACGTCCGACGACATGTCCGACGACGTGTCGGCCGAGGCCGCGACGGCTGACGACGCCGTCTCCGCCGCCGCCGTCAGCGCCGCGGAGACGGTGGCCGACGGGAAGAACGAGAAGAGCGGGCAGAGCAACGTGGAGAGCACGAAGGGCGTGGTCGGCCGGGAGCGCGCGGTCGGCGCCCCGGGCGGCGGCGAACCCGGCACCGTGAACGGCGAATCCGGCGCGGGAGACGGGCAGGTCGCCGCGGGAGACGAACCGGGCGCCGCAGGAGACGAACAGGTCGTCGCGGGAGACGAACGGGTCGCCGCGGGAGACGAACCGGGCGCGGCTGGGGACGAACAGGTAGACGCGGGAGACGAACGGGTCGCCGCCGTCCGGCGGGTGTCCGCGGCGGCGCGTCGCTGGCGCACGGTGCAACTCGTCGCCTGTGCGGCGTCGTTGGCGGTCGCGCTCACCGCGGGGGCCGTGGTCCTCGGGGCCGTGAGGAACGGCTCGGGTGCCACCGTCGCCGCCGCGCCGGGCGCCGTCTCCCCGCAACTCCTCGCCGGCGGCGACCTGGACACGAGCATCAGCGCCCTACAGGCCCATCTCCGCGTCCAGCCCAAGGACTTCGGCGGCTGGGCGACGCTCGGACTGGCGTACGTGGAACAGGCCCGCACCAAGGGTGACCCCTCCCGCTACCCCCAGGCGCAACAGGCCCTGGACCGCTCCCTGAAGCTGCGCCCCGGCAACGAGTCGGCGCTCGCGGGACGGGCCGCCCTCGCCGCGGCGCGACACGACTTCACCGGCGCGCTGACCTACGCGGACACGGTGCTCAAGGAGAACCCCTACAGCGAGCGCGCCCTCTCCTCCCGTATCGACGCGCTCGTCGAACTCGGCCGCTACACCGAGGCGTCGAAGGCCGCCGACCTGGCCGACTCGCGCCGCCCGGGCGTCCCCGTCTTCACGCGGTACGCCTATGTGCGCGAACTGCGCGGCGACGTGAAGACAGCCCACCGGGTCCTGGAACAGGCACTCGGCACGGCGACCAGCCGCGGCGACATCGCGTACGTCGCCGCCGCCCTCGGTCAACTCGCTTGGAACCAGGGCCAGTACGCCGAAGCCCTCACGTACTACGCGCGGGCGCTCGCCGCCGACGACACCTACCTCCCGGCGCTGGAGGGCCGCGCCCGCGCCCAGGCCGCCCGGGGCGACGACGCGGCGGCGATCAAGGGCATGGAACAGGTGGTGGAGCGCTATCCGCTGCCCCAGCCGTTGGTAGAACTGGGCGAGTTGTACGAGGCACGGGGCCATCCGGGCGACGCGCGCAAGGCCCACGACCAGTACGCGCTGGTGGACGCGTGGATCGCGCTCGCCCACTCCTACGGCGTCGACGCCGACCTCGACACCGCCCTCGCCGCCGCCGACCACGGCGACCGCGGCGCCGCGCTGAAGGCGGCCCGTGACGAGTGGGGCCGCCGTCACACCGTGCACACGGCGGACGCGCTCGCCTGGGCGCTGCACGTCAACGGCCACGACGCGGAGGCCCTTCCGTACGCCCGCAGGGCGACGGCCACCGGATACCGCAACGCGTCCTTCCTCTACCACCGCGGCGTGATCGAGCGAGCGACCGGTCACGGGAAGGAGGCCCGCGCCTCGCTGAAGGCGGCCCTCGGCCTGAACGCGGGCTTCTCCCCCCTGGGCGCCCGTGCGGCCCGTAAGGCTCTGGAGGACGACAAGTGACGCCACGCCGACTGTTCGCCTCGTGCGCGGCCGTGCTCACCGCCGCCTGCGCCCTCGTCCTGGTGCCGGGCGGTGCCGCGAGCGCGCATCCGCTGGGCAACTTCACCGTGAACCGGTACGACGGACTCGTCGCCGCCCCCGGGCAGTTGCGCGTCGACCACGTCGAGGACCTCGCGGAGATCCCGGCCACCCAGGCGAAGCCCGACATCGAGAAGCTCGGTATGACGGACTGGGCGCGGCAGCGCTGCGAGACGGCGGCGCACGGCAGCAGGGCCAGTGTCGACGGACGGAGGGTCCCGCTCGCCGTCGCCACGAGCCGGGCGAGGCTGCGGCCGGGCCAGGCCGGGCTCGACACCCTGCGTGTCGAGTGCCGGCTGACCGCCGCGCTCCCCGAGGCGGCCTCGGTGTCGCTGGGCTTCCGCGGCGCGGGGACCGACCGGGGACCGGGCTGGCGCGAGATCACCGCGCGCGGCGACCGGATGACGCTCACCGCGTCGGACGTACCGAGGAAGTCGGTGTCCCGGGAGCTGACCAGTTACCCCAAGGCGCTGCTCTCCTCCCCCGCCGACACCGCGACCGCCTCCGTACGGATCCGCCCCGGCGGCCCCGCCCTGGCCGAGGAGCGAACGGCCGCGCCCGGCGCCTCCGTGCTCCCGCGCGGCGCCGACCGCTGGACCCGGGCCCTGGACAACCTGGTCGCCCGCCACGACCTCACCCTCGGTTTCGCCTCGCTGGCCCTGCTCGTCTCGGTGGCCCTGGGCGCGATGCACGCGCTCGCGCCGGGCCACGGCAAGACCCTGATGGCCGCGACGGCGGCGGCCCGGGGCGGCCGGGCGGGCCTGCGCGACGTGCTGCCGCTGGCCGCTTCGGTCACAGTCACCCACACCCTGGGCGTCGTCGCCCTCGGCCTCCTGGTGACGGCCGGCTCCGCCGCCGCGCCCTCCGTGATCGCGTGGCTGGGCATCGCGAGCGGTGTCCTGGTGACGTGCGCCGGCGCCACGCTCGTACGGCGCGCGTGGCGCAACAGGGCCCCGGGACACGGTCGCCCGCCCGGCCACCCCCGAGGCCACACGCATGGCCACGACCACAGCCATGATCACGGCCATGATCACGGCCTCGACCACGAACACGGCCACGAACACCCCCGCGGCCGCACGCGCGATCACGCCGACCACCCGCACGACCACGCCGAGCGGCACGAGCGCCCGCTGGTCCTCGCGCACGCCCACGCCTCCGCCACCACTACGGTCCCGGACGGCGCGCGCCACCAGCACGGTGCGCCGGGCGAGCTCCCGCACCACCACCCCGATCACCACGACCACGACCACGACCACCCGCACCCGCACCCTCACCCTCACCCGCGCGACCGCGCCGCCTCACCCACGCTCGAACACACCCACGGCGGCTTCACCCACACCCACGCCGTGGCCCCCACGCTGCGCGGCACGATCCTGCTCGGCTTCGCCGGCGGGCTCGTGCCCAGTCCGTCCGCCGTGGTCGTCCTGGTCGGCGCAGCGGCCCTGGGGCAGGCGTGGTTCGGTCTGCTCCTAGTGCTCGCGTACGGCGTCGGACTGGCCCTGACCCTGACCGCGGCCGGGTTCGCCGTCGTCAAGCTCGGCAGTGGCGTGAACCGGGCGCTGGCGAAGCGCCCGCGGTGGGCCGCGGGACCCGTCGCCGCCCTGGTCCGCAGGACCGCGCCGCTGGGTTCGGCGTTCGTCGTCGTGGCCCTCGGGGCCGGATTGGTGTTCAAGGGGGCGGCATCCGCACTCGGTTGAGCTACTTTTGTGGAGAAATAACGCGGATGCGCGACGGATACGAATGGGGGGACACCCGTGTCCGAAGAGCCGGTCGGTGAACGTGTGATCGCGGAGCGCTATCGCCTTCTGTCCCCTTTGGGCCAGGGCGGCATGGGGACCGTGTGGCGTGCCCGGGACGAACTGCTGCACCGCGAGGTCGCGGTCAAGGAGGTCCGCGCGCCCGCCGGTCTCATGGGGCCCGAGGTCGAGCGGATGTACGCGCGCCTGGAGCGCGAGGCGTGGGCCGCGGCCCGGGTGCCGAACCGCAACGTGGTCACGGTGTACGACGTGGCGATGCAGGACGGCCGCCCCTGGATCGTCATGGAACTCGTCCGCGGGATCTCCCTCTCCGACCTCCTGGACGCCGAGGGGCCGCTCTCCCCGCAGCGGGCCGCGCACATCGGTGCCGAAGTGCTCTCCGCGCTGCGGGCCGCGCACCAGGCGGGGGTCCTGCACCGCGACGTGAAGCCGGCCAACGTCCTGCTGTCGAACGACGACCGGGTGGTGCTCACGGACTTCGGCATCGCGACGGTCGAGGGCAGTTCGGCGCTGACCATGACGGGCGAGGTCATCGGCTCACCCGAGTTCCTCGCCCCGGAGCGGGCGCTCGGCCGTACACCCGGTCCGGAGTCGGACCTGTGGTCGCTCGGGGTGCTGCTGTACGCGGCCGTCGAGGGCAACTCGCCGTTCCGGTACGACACTCCCCTCAACACGCTGCGCGCCATCGTCGACGAGCCGCTGCCCCCGCCCCGCCGGGCGGGAGAGCTGACTCCCGTGATCGAGGGGCTGCTGCGGAAGGACCCGGCCGAGCGGACGAGCGCCGCGCAGGCCGAGAGCGATCTGCGGATCATCGGCGCGGGCGGCTCCCCGGCCGCGGGTTCCCGGGCCACGGGTCCCTCGGGCACGAGTTCCCGGACGCCGACCGTCTCCGCCTTCCCGCAGCCCGCCCGGGGTCCGGCCCGCCCGGACCACAACACGCCGTATCCGCAGGGTCCGACGCAGGGCTATCCGTCGTTCCCGCCCGCCACCGGCGCCCCGGCCTCGGCGGAGCCGGTCCGCAACCGCCGGGCGGCCGTCGCCGTGATCGCGGGCGTGGCCGCGCTCGCCCTCGCGCTGGGCGGACTGACGTACGCCCTGATGAACCACGACGGCGGTGGGGACGGCACGACCAGCTCCGGCGGCAAGGGCACCGGCGGCAGCACCGACAAGGGGGCGGGCGGCGGCGGTTCACCTTCGGAAAGCAGCACGAGCGGTGAGGCGGCGTCCGGCGGCACCTCCCCGGCCACCACCTCGCCGGGCGGCGGAACGAGTACGCCGCCCGCGCAGTCGGTGCGGGTGACGGTGGTGGGTGCGCACACCGACTACTCCGGGACCTGTCCGCCGTCACAGGCCCAGGCGCCCGTCTTCACCGCGACGTTCACGGTCGGCCGGGTGCCCGCGCAGGTCGAGTACCGGTGGGTGACGGAGACCGGCCAGGTCTCCGACCCGGGATGGAAGACCCTGTCGTTCTCGGCGGGCGACGGCAGGACCGCGCGGAGGTCGGTCGTCGTCACGACGTACGACACGAACGGGACGTACCGGAACGCGATCGGGGTGGAGGTCCGCAGCCCGGTGCCCACCACGTCCGAGTCGGTGCCGTTCTCGGTCACGTGTGTGACGGAGACCCCGTCGTCGGACGGGGCCTCCGCTTCCGCCACGCCGTAGGACCGGTCAGGCCACGCCGGTGAAGACCGGCAGATAGCCGCCGGAGTGGCCGGCCGCGGTCGGGTGGTACGACTCGGTGATGTTCAGCAGGTTGAGACTGTGCAGCCACGCGCTGCCGGAGCAGAGCTCGTGGCCGGTGAAGGTGGTCCTGACGTCGCCGAAGGTGAAGCCGTGGTCGGCGGCGCGTTTGGCGATGGCACTGTCCAGGTAGTCGGCGGCGCCGTTGATCGCGGCGCGCTTGGTGTCGGAGAGGCCGAGGCAGGTCGCGCCCAGCTTGTAGAAGCGGGGGTAGCCGAGCACCACCACGTGTGCGGCGGGCGCTTTGGCGCTGATCGCGGAGTAGACGGAGTCGAGTTGACCGGGGAGCGTCGAGTCGACGTACGCCTTGGCGGTGGCGATCCGGGACAGACAGCCACTGTCGGACTGGAGCACACAGGTGGTCATGACGTCTGCGAATCCGGCGTCGTTGCCGCCGATGCTGATCGAGACGAGGCCGGTGGAGGAGTTGAGCGGGCCGAGCTGGCCGGCGAGGACATCACCCGTACGGGCGCCCGAGCAGGCCGTGAAGGCGAACGACGAGGGTGAGTGAGCGGCGGCCCACAGGTAGGGGTACGACTTCGTGCTGCGCAGGCAGTCGCCGCTGGAGCTGATGTAGCTGTCGGCGCCGACTCCCGAGGAGTAGGAGTCACCGAGGGCCACATAGCCGGTGGCGGCCGCGGTGGGGGACGCCTGCGCCGCCGCTGCCCCGGTGAGGGCACCGCCGACGGCGAGGAGGAGTGAGGCCACGTATGCCGTAATTCGGGAACGTCTCATGGAACCTCCCTTTAGCAGGATCTCTGCCACAACTTTGGTAGCAGCTACGCGTGTTGACAGGAAGTGTTCATGCCAAAGATTTCCGCGACGGCCGGGCCTCGGCGGCCCGCTCACCGGCGGCATCGTGATTGCATGTTCATGTCCGCAACCAACTGGCGGGACCCCGGGCGCGGTTCGCCCGCGGCGGGCGGCGGCGCCGGGAAACGCGTACGGAACAGGGCCGCCGCAGGTTTGAAGTCGTCCGGGGAGCCCGCATCACCGCCGACCGCGTCTTGACGGCCGCCAGCCCCCTGCGCGACATTGAAGTCCGGCATCCGGCGCTTCGGGGGGCAAAGTCGCCAATGCAGACCATAGGCATCAAGTCACCTTCACCAGAAAGCGACGAGCGGTCGGGACAGGATCCGGGGAGGGATCTGACCCCCTTGCTCGCGGGTGTGGCGGTGGCCGTCGCGGGAGTCGGCGCGGCGCTCGCGCTCGCCGACGCGGACTCCGCGCTGCGCGGCCCGTTCACGCTGTTCTTCCTGCTCGCCGCTCCCGGCGCCGCGATCGGCGCCGCGCTGCGCGGGCTCGATCCGTTCGCCCGCACGGTGGTGTCCGTCGCGGGAGCGATCGCCGTCGATCTCCTCGTCGCCGAGGGCATGCTGGCGGTGCACCGCTGGTCGGTCCCCGGCGGCGTCGTGGCAGTGACCGCGGTCAGCTCCCTCGTTCTCCTGCCGGTACTGGTACGGCGGCTGCGCGGCCGTACCGCGAGAAGACGGACCTCCTGAAGTGGACATACGCGTGTACCGCCCCGGTGAGCTGAGCACCGCCGACCGGGCGGCCTGGACCGCTTTGCAGTCGAAGGCACATCTGAACGGCTCGCCGGAGCTGGCGAATCCTTTCCTGTCCCCCGAGTTCACTCTCGCGGTGGGACGGTGCAGACGGGGCGTACGGATCGCGGTGGCCCGCGAGGGCGGCGAACCCACCGCGTTCTTCCCGTTCCAGAGATCCGCCGCCGGCGTGGGACGGGCCGTCGGCCTCGGCGTCTCCGACTGCCAGGGCCTGGTACACCGCCCCGGGTTCACCTGGGACGCCCAGGACCTGCTGCGGGAGTGCGGGCTCGCCGTCTGGGAGTTCGACCACCTGGTGGCGGGCCAGCCGCCGTTCGAGGCGGGGGCCACCGGCACCTTCGCGTCGCCGGTCATGGACGTCGACCAGGGCTACGAGGCCTATCTGAGCCACCTGCGCGACCGGTCACCGAAGTTCACCCGCACGACGCTCGCCAAGGAGCGCAGGCTCGGCCGGGACGCCGGCGAGGTGCGCTACGTCCACGACGAGCGCGACCCCGCGGCCCTGCGCACCCTGATGGAGTGGAAGTCCGCGCAGTACCGCAGAACCGGGCGCAGCGACCGCTTCGCGCACGCCTGGATCAACCATCTGGCGCAGCAGCTCTTCCACACCCGCTCCGAGTCGTTCGCGGGCGTCCTGTCCGTGCTGTACGCCGACGGGAAGCCGGTCGCTGCGCACTTCGGCCTGCGTACCGAGCGGGTTCTCGCGTGCTGGTTCCCGGCCTACGATCCGGCGTTCGCGAAGTACTCGCCGGGACTGATCATGCATTTGCGGATGGCCGAGGCGGCGGCGGCCGACGGAATCGCCCATCTGGATCTCGGGCGGGGCCAGAAGGAATACAAGGACTCCCTGAAGACGCGGGAACTCTTCGTGTCCGAGGGGTGGGTGACCCGGCGTCACCCGGTCGCGGTCGGACACCGGGCGCGGCGCGCTCCGGTCCGGGCGCTGCGCAACATGGTGTTGTCACGGCCGGAGCTCTTCGAGCCCGCCGACAGAATACTCAAGCGAATGGGGAAGATTCGTTCGAGTCGTTAGGTAACGGCCAAACCAACAAAAACGTGGGGACACGTTCCAGGCCTTGCCATAGAGACACAATCGTCAATATCGTCATACATCTCACCCGCATCGGACCGTCATGCGTATGCGATCTAGGGGAGGGCTCAAGATCGCGAAGAGGGTCCGGCGCGGGGCGCGGTAGGGGGGTGCCGTGCTCGGGACCACATCGGTGCCGAGCCGTGCCGCGCGACCGGTTTCCGCTTTTCCGGGAGCCGGCCAGCTTTGCCAGCTCACCCGGTATGCACGGAGATTCATTTCGGCATGCCGTAGGTGAGAACCCCCCTTTCGAACCGGAAAAAGAGCCGGACCGCCCAGGGGCGGGCGGTCCACCGGACGAGAGGGACCAGATCCATGAGTTCAGTCCTGCGCCCAGCCATTCCGGGCGATGATCCGTTAACGGTCGGCAAATACCGGCCGATCTCCTCTCACCTGGCCATCGCGCCTCCGGTGAGTGTCGTGATTCCCGCCATGAACGAGGCGGAGAATCTCCCCTACGTCTTCAAGACACTTCCCGGCTGGATACACGAAGTGGTTCTTGTGGACGGCAACTCCACCGACGACACCGTCGAGGTGGCCCGGGCGCTGTGGCCCGACGTCAAGGTGGTCGAGCAGCGCGGCAAGGGCAAGGGCGATGCCCTGATCACCGGGTTCGAGGCGTGCACCGGCGACATCATCGTGATGGTCGACGCGGACGGCTCGGCCGACGGCCACGAGATCGTGTCCTATGTGTCCGCGCTCGTGTCCGGGGCGGACTTCGCCAAGGGCTCGCGGTTCGCCAACGGCGGCGGCACGTCCGACATGACGCCCGTGCGCAAGCTCGGCAACAGGGTGCTGTGCGCGGTCGTCAACGCCAAGTTCGGCGCCCGCTACACCGATCTCTGCTACGGCTACAACGCGTTCTGGCGGCACTGCCTGGACGAGATCGACCTCGACTGCACCGGCTTCGAGGTCGAGACCCTGATGAACATCCGGGTGGTCAAGGCGGGTCTCAAGGTGCAGGAGATCCCCAGCCACGAGTACCTCCGTATCCACGGCGCGAGCAACCTGCGCGCGGTGCGGGACGGGCTGCGGGTCCTCAGGGTCATCCTCAGGGAGCGCTCCAACCGGCGCGCGCTGCGCCGTCGCCCGCACGCGTCCCAGCTCGACTCGCGCCAGGGAGAGGTGTCTTGAGCGGTCCCGGCATCTCCGTCGTGGTCTGCGTGTACACCGAGGACCGCTGGGAGGACATCCTCGCGGCGGTCTCCTCGGTGCGGGCGCAGTCGCTGCCCGCCCTGGAGACGCTCCTCGTCGTGGACCACAACCCCACGCTGCTGGAGCGGCTCGGCGGGGAGTACAAGGAGACAGACGCGGTGCGGGTGCTCGCCAACGCGGGCCCGCGCGGCCTGTCCGCGGGCCGCAACACCGGGATCGCCGCCGCCCGCGGCGGGATCATCGCGTTCCTCGACGACGACGCCGTGGCCGAGCGGGACTGGCTGCGGCACTTCGCCGCGGGGTACGCGGACCCGCGGGTCATGGCCGTCGGCGGCCGCACGATGCCGATCTGGGCGTCGGGCCGCCGTCCGGCCTGGTTCCCCGAGGAGTTCGACTGGGTGGTGGGCTGCACGTACAAGGGCCTGCCGGCGGGCAGGGTCCGGGTCCGCAACGTCCTCGGCGGAAACGCTTCTTTCCGCCGTACCGCGTTCGACGCGGCGGGCGGCTTCGCGACGGGCATCGGCCGCGACGGCGACAAGCGTCCGCTGGGCTGCGAGGAGACGGAGCTGTGCATCCGTCTCACCCGCGCCCGGCCGGACGCGATCCTGCTGATCGACGACCGCGCGGTGATCCACCACCGGGTGCCGCGAGCGCGTGAGCACTTCGCGTACTTCCGCACCCGCACCTACGCGGAGGGCCTGTCCAAGGCACTGGTGGCGCGCAGCGTCGGCGCCGGGAAGGGTCTGGAGTCCGAACGCCGGTACGCCACCCGCGTCCTGCCCGCCGGAGTCGTGCGCGGCGTACGCGACGCGGTACTGGCCCGCCCAGGCGGCGCGGGCCGCGCCGGCGCCATCGTCGCCGGGGTTCTCACCGCGGCCGGCGGATACGTCCTCGGCAGTCTCCGGGCCCGCAGGGGTGGCGCGGTGTTCTCGGTCGTGGAGATCGCGGACGCGCCGGGGCGGGAGGGGGCGGCGGCATGAGAACAGGACCCGTGTCCGGCACGGGGCGGCACCGCGGGACGCGGCACACCCGCGCGGAAGGCGGCGCCCCGTGAGCGACTTCCCCGTACCCATCCTCATGTACCACGCGATCGCCGCGGCGCCCAACGACGCGACGCGCGCGCTGTCCGTCGCGCCCGCGGCGTTCGCCGAGCAGATGGCGCTGCTCGGGGACCGGGGATTCACCCCGGTCGGCACGGCGGAACTGGCGGCGGGGTGGCGCTCCGGCGCCGCCCTGCCCGCCCGGCCCGTCCTGATCACCTTCGACGACGGATACGAGGGCGTGCACCGGCACGCGCTGCCCGTGCTCGCCCGGCACGGCTTCGCCTCCACCCTGTTCGTCTCGACGGGCTGGCTGCGCGGTGCGTACGACACCGGCGGCGGCCTCGACACGATGCTGAGCTGGGACCAGGTGCGCGAACTCGCCGCCGAGCAGGTCGAGATCGGCGGGCACAGTCACACGCACCCGCAGCTCGACCAGATCGACGACGACGCGCTCCGGTTCGAGGTGCGGCGCTGCCGGGAGATCGTCGCCGACGAACTGGGCACCGCACCCCTCTCGTTCGCGTATCCCTACGGCTACTCCAGCCGCCGGGTACGCCGCGCGGTACGGGAGGCGGGCTTCGCCCAGTCCCTCGCCGTCGGCAACGCCCTGGCGCGCCGGCGGCAGGGCCCGTACGCCCTGCAACGCGTCACCGTGCGCCGCAGCACCGGCGTCGAGGAGTTCGAGCGGCTCGTCGAAGGACGTGCGATCGCCCGCAACTTCGCCCGGGACCGCGCCCTGACCAAGGGGTACGCCATGGTCCGAAGAGCACGACAGGTCCGCCGGAAGGCCATCCGTTCCCGTGTCTGACACGACGACCACAACACAGGCTTCCTCACCCGCCGCCGAAGCGTCCGGACAGCGGCCCGCGCGCCGGCTCCGCCTGCCCGGCCGGGGCGGCGGCGGCAACCAGCTGTTCCGCAACGCCTATGCCCTGATGCTCAACACCGGGATCTCCGCGGTGCTGGGGCTCGGCTACTGGCTGATCGCCGCCCGCTACTACTCCGACTCGGCGGTCGGCCAGGGGTCCGCGGCGATCGCCGCGATGAAGCTCCTCGCGGGCGTGACCGCGGTGACGCTGACGGGAGCCCTGGCCCGCTTCATACCGGTCGCCGGGCGCTCCACCGGACGTCTCATCTTCCGTACCTACGCGGGCAGTTCGGTGGTCGTGGCGCTGGCCGCCGGGGTCTTCCTGCTCACCCTGGACCTGTGGGGCCCCTCGTACCACTTCCTGCACGGACCGCTCATCGGCCTCGGGTTCGTCCTCGCGGTCGTCGCCTGGTCGCTGCTGACGCTGCAGGACGGCGTGCTGACCGGGTTGCGCAGCGCCCTGTGGGTGCCGGTGGGCAACACCGTGTTCTCCGCGGCCAAACTGGTGCTGCTCATCTGCCTCGCCGCCGCGATCCCCACCAGCGGTGTCTTCGTCTCCTGGGTCGCCGCGATCGCCCTGTCGGTCGTGCCGCTCGGGCTGCTGGTCTTCCGGCGCCTGGTGCCCCGGCACGTCAAGGCGACCGAGGACCGTGCCAGGCCGCCCTCCCTCAAGGAGATCGGCCGCTTCCTCGCGGGCGACTACACCGGCTCCCTGTTCTCGCTCGCCGTGGTCTACCTCGTACCGGTGATCGTCGCCTCGCAGGTCAGCTCCTCCGACAACGCGTACTTCTACATCACCACGACGATCGGCGGCACGGTCAACCTGCTCGCCATCAACATGGGCGCCTCGCTGACCGTCGAGGGCTCGCACGACCCGGCGCGGCTCGCGGCGAACACCCGGGCCGCGATCGGGCGGATGGTCCGGATCATGCTGCCGGTGTGCGGACTGCTGTTCCTCGGCGCGCCGTTCATCCTGCGCGTCTTCGGTGAGGGGTACGCGCACGCGGCGACCCCGCTGCTGCGCTGGTTCGCGGTCGGCGCGCTGCTGCGGGTCGTCATGGAGACCTACTTCGCGGTGCTGCGCGCGCAGAGCCGCACCTCCGGGCTCGCCTATCTGCAGGGCCTGCTGTGCGTCCTGGTGCTCGGCCTGACGGTGATCCTGCTGCCCCGGATGGGACTGACGGGCGCGGGAGTCGCGGAGATCTCCAGCCTCGCGGTGATCGTGTCGGTCGCGGCGCCCAGACTCTTCAGGATCGTGCGGCACGCGCCGCCCGCCGAACTACCGCAGGGCGCGGCGCCGGACGGGGATCTCGCCGACCTCGGCGCGCGCGAGGTGCCCGCGGCCGAGCCGGCCGAACCGAAGCGCGGGCCCGCCTGGGCCCTCGACTCCGACACCCTCGCCCTCGGCATCCACGTCGACTTCGACCACCAGGAGCGCCGCCCGGACGTACGGCCGGGACCGGGAACCCCGCCCGGCGGGACACCCACGGCGCGTCCCGACCACCGTCCGACCTGGGCGCTGCGCGTGCAGCATCCGCCGACGCCGTCCCCGGGGCTGCCGGTCGAGTCCCGCGAACCCGGTTCGGAGGCGTCCCTGGGACCCGCACAGGTCCCGGAGGTCGACGCCCCCTTCGAGGCGGAGGGCACCGACAGCGCGCCTCGGGCGACGCCGGACACGGAACAGCCGCTCCAGGACGACCCGTACCCGGCGGACAGCACCACCCCGCCGCCGTCCCTGCTCGACCGTCTGCGCCACCCGTCCGGACCAGGCGTCGCACTCGGCTGCCTGCTGGTCTGCGCCCTGCTCCTCTACTGGGTCCCGGTACTCGGCCTCGACGACGCGGCCCTCGACCGGATGGGCGGCCTCGGCCTCGTCTCCGTCCTGCCGCCGCCCACCCTGGTGGGCGCCGCCCTGCTGGTCGTGGTCTTCGCCTCGCTGCTCCGGAGGAACAGCGAGCACAAGGGACTGCTGCTCGTCACCCTGCTCGCCACCGTGGTCTCGCTGCACGCGCTGCCCGCGGTGATCGAGACCGAACCGCGGTTCGCGACGGCCTGGCAGCACCTCGGGTTCCTCGACTACATCGACCGGACCGGGTCGGCCGTGCCGGACCTCGACGCGCGCTGGAGCTGGCCCGGCTTCTTCGCGGCGGCCGCGTTCGTCGCCAGGGCCTGCGGTGTCGGCGACCTCACCGAGGTGATCCGCTGGTGGCCGCTGACCATGCAACTCCTGTGTCTGGCACCGATGTTCCTGCTCGCGCGCTCACTGCGGGCGAGCTGGCGCGCCCGGTGGACGGGCATCTGGATCTTCGTCCTGAGCAGCTGGGTCGGCCAGGACTACTTCTCACCGCAGGGCTTCACCTATCTGCTCTACCTCGCCTTCGTGGCGATCCTCCTGGTGTGGTTCCGGGCACCGCGCGTGCTCTGGACGAAGGCACGGCCCGGCGAGGCGGAGGTCGAACCGACCGACCGGCCCCGGCAGGCCGTGCTCCTCATGGTGCTGATCGGCCTGTTCGCGGCGAGTGTCCCGGCCCACCAGCTCACCCCGTTCGTGATGCTGGGTGTGCTCGCGGTCCTCGTCCTCGTCGGCCGCTGCGAACTGCGCGGCCTGCCCATCCTGTTCGCGGTGCTGGTCTGCGTCTGGATCGGCTTCATGGCCGAGCCGTACTGGTCCGGGCATTTCGACGAACTGTTCGGCGGGGTCGGCGGGGTCGGCGGCAATGTGTCGACGTCCGTCTCCGGCCGTATCCAGGGCGGCAGTTCGACCCACAAACTCGTCCTCTACGCCCGCGTGCTGCTGGCCGGCGGTGTGATGGCCTCCGCCTGCTGGGGCTGGTGGCGGCGGCGCGACCACAAGTACCGCGAGCGGTCGCTGCTCGTCCTCACCTTCGTGCCGTTCCTCGGCTTCGGCATGCAGTCGTACGGCGGCGAAATGGCGCTGCGCGTCTTCATGTTCGCCCTTCCGGGCGCGGCGCTGCTCGCCGGGCTCGCCCTGTTCCCGCGCACCGGCGTCACCGCGAAGGAGCGGGAGAAGGACCGGGCGAGCCTCGCCCCGGCGGCCGCCCTCATGGCGGGCCTGCTCCTGATGGGCGGCTTCCTGGTGGCCCGCTGGGGCAACGAGTCGTTCGAGCGGATCCGGCCGGGCGAGGTCGCGGCCATGAAGTACGTGTACGCGCACGACGACCCGACCGTCCGGCTGCTGTGGCTGAGCAACGACACCGTGAACAACGTGACGCCCGCGATGCCGTGGGGCACCCGGGACATGGAGAAGGTGCAGTACGTGCCCACACTGGCGCCGACCGACCCGGTCCTGGTGTCGGGCCTGGTCAAGTCCCTCAAGGACGCGGGCCCGAACTCGTACCTCATGATCAACCGGAGTCAGGTGGTCTACCTCCAGATGGACGTCGGCTACCCGGCGGCCTGGCCCGCGCGGCTCGTCCGCAGCCTCGACGACCGGCAGGACCTCAGGAAGGTCCTCGTCAACGGCGACGCGACGGTGTACGCGCTGCGCGAGCAGCCCCCGGGGAACGTCCCGAAGGCCGCACCAGGGCCGATCGGTCCGCAGGTGACCTGGACGCCGTGGTCGGTCGTCGGCGGCCTGGCGGCCGTGGCGCTCGTCGTGATGCTCACCGCCCGGGAGTTCGTCCGGGTCGCGGTGCGGCCGGGCGTGCGGCAGCTGCGGTGGCTGCAGAGCAGCTTCTGGTTCTCGCTGCCGCTGCTGGCGGTGCTGCTGGCCTCGCTGGTGCAGCGGTTCCTGACCATGAAGTAGCGGGTCCGCGGGGGGTGGAGCGGCTCACCGGGTGAGCCACTTCACCCCGTACGCCCCCATGGCGAACCTCCGGCCGTCGACCTGCGCGCTGATCGGCCGGTCCTGGGTGTTCACCACGAGTACGGCCTTGTCGGTGGCGAGGACGCGCACGTTGGGGACGTCGTCGGCGGCGACCGGCACCGTCTCGTACCTGGCCCCGGGCCCGAACGCCGCGCTGAAGCGGGAGACCAGGTCGAACATGGGGAGTGCCGCGCCCCCGCCGGCGCCGTCGGTCGGCGTCCACAGGCAGCCCGCGCAGCCGGAGCCCTTCTCCTTCTCCGGGTTCCAGTAGAAACCGGAGGTGGCACCGCCGCGGGCCATCGCGATCATCGCGGCGGCCTGGACGGCGACACGGTGGGGCTCGGACCAGCCCTTGCGGTCGTCGTTGCCGTCGGCCGGTTCGGCGTAGTACTCGGCCCACCACAGCGGCAGGCCGTGGGTCCGCGCCCGCACCCACGCGCCGACGGCCGTGAACTTGTCGGTGGCCCCGAACTCGTCGGGCAGCAGGTCGTCGTCCTTGGTGTAGCTGGAGCCGTCGACGACGACGAAGTCGGCGCCCGCCCTGTGCTTGTTCCAGTAGTCGAACGCGTCGAGGACACGCTGGTCCATGGCACCCCAGGTGCCCTTCACGGTCGTGGACGCGTTCTCCTTCTGGCGTGGGTCGAAGCTGTCCATGACGAGATAGGGGCCGCCGACCATGATGTCCTTGTCGACCTTCTTCAGCGCCTTGTAGACCAGGTTGTAGAGCTGCGTGTAGCCCTCGTAGTCCCAGCGGCCCTCGGCGTCGTTCCAGAAGCCCTTGAACTCGTTCCAGACGATGAAGTGACGTACGTCCGGGTAGCGCTTGGCGACGGTCGCGGCGAGCTCGGCGAAGTCCTCGTAGTGGGCGCGGTCCGGCGCGGTCTCCAGGGACGCCTGGCTCCAGTCCGTGTGGTTCGCGCCCGGCCTGCCGCCCTTCATCCAGTCCGGCGAGCAGCACAGGGTGACGACCGGGGTGCCGCCGGACCTGCGGACGAAGTCGATACGGCGGTCCATCTCTGTGAAGTCGTAACGGCCCTTGGTGGGTTCGGGGTTGCCGGCGCCCCAGCCCATGATGTGCTGGTTCTGCGGCAGCGACCGTTTCTCCAGCAGCCCCTCGGCGCGGCCGGTCGCCGCGTCGCTGCCCTCGTCGGCGCTGAACTGGGTGTGGGTGAAGCCCCAGCCCACCGCCGGCCGCGGCGTTCCGGGCGGGGTGACCGGTGTGCCGTGCACCTTGTCCCCGTCACGGGTCGTGCCCTCGGTGCTCGCGCCGCCCCCGGGCAAGGTGTTGAGCAGGGTCACCACCAGGGCCAGAGCGGCCACCCCCACACCGAGCAGCGCGGTGAGCCGCCACCGCCGTGCCGCCGAATTCCACCCATGACGTCCCATCATGGGCAACAGTAACGGCGCGGATCGGCCGCCGGACAGGGCTCGTGGACGTGCAGGACGGCCGTGTTTCCCGGGGGCGGCGGCACCCGCGGCCCCGCGGCGGGCACCCGGCCGTCCGGCCGTAAGGCGGCTGAACTGGGGCGCGTCCAGGGGAACACCGGCAACAGGCTGCGGAAATCCCGTGCGCGGGTCCCCTTGGTGACGGATCATGGCGGCATGTCTGGCAACCCACACGACGCACTGCCGATCCGGCTCAACGTCGATGACAGCGACTCTCCGTCGGATGTCGTCGACGCGCTGTTCCTCGGCCGCTTCGCGACGGGCGAGCAACCTCACTCGCACGCGGCGAACATCGACCGGGTACGGTCCGGGGCGACCCTGCTTCCACCGGGTGCCCGTGTGCTGCGCTCGGCCCGCGACGACGACCGCAGCGCGACGCTGGCGGAGGGGGACGGCTGGACCCTCCTGGTGTCCCGCTGGAACCGCGGCGCGGACATCACGGTCACCGCGACCAGCGCCGAGCTGGCCGAGAAGGTCCTCGACCAGGCGACGGACGGCGCGGCCGACGAGCCCGAACCCCAGCCCGAGAACGTGACGATGGGCTTCTGGTACGTGTCCCCGCGCCGCGGCCCGCACCGCACCACGCGGCAGATCTCCGCGGGCACGTGGGAGGAGGTCCGGCCGAACTACACCGGTCCGGTCGCCGACGCGATGGACGGCCTGATGAAGACCACCCCGGAGGACATCGCGGGCCGGCTCCTGCTGCTGCACGGCCCACCCGGCACCGGCAAGACGTCCGCGCTGCGGACCCTGGCCCGCTCCTGGCGGGACTGGTGCCAGGTGGACTGCGTGCTGGACCCCGAGCGGCTCTTCTCCGACGTCGGCTATCTGATGGACATCGCGATCGGCGAGGAGGACGGCACGGGCAAGGGCCGCTGGCGGCTGCTCCTCCTGGAGGACTGCGACGAGCTGATCCGCGGCGAGGCGAAGCACACCGCGGGGCAGGCCCTCTCACGCCTGCTGAACCTCACGGACGGCCTCCTCGGCCAGGGCCGCAACGTCCTGGTGGGGGTGACCACGAACGAGGACCTGGAGCGCCTCCACCCCGCCGTGGTCCGCCCCGGCCGCTGCCTCGCCCGGATCGAGGTCGGCCCGCTGACCCGCTCCGAGGCCGTCGGCTGGCTCGGCACGGAGGAGGGCGTCTCACGCGAGGGCGCCACCCTGGCGGAGCTGTACGCGCTCCGCCGGGGCACCACGCCGACGTCGGTCCCCGACCCGCGGGACGGCGCGGACGCGGGGCTGTATCTGTAGACCTTCAGGCGCCGCGCGTCCGGGTGGTGGGGTGCGCCGGGGGCACTCGGCGCATCCGGGGCGTCCTGACTCGGGGCGTCGACAGCACCCGGGGCGTCGGCTTCGAGATCCCTGGGGCTGCGGTGGCGTGGCCCGTGGCTGCGGGGCGGCTGCCCGCACTGCCCTGCGAGGTCGGGCACGGCGGAGGGTTTCCCCGTACGGACCTACCCGGACGGTCCGGCGACGCCACCAGGCACCGTGCCGCCCCCCCCTAGGGCGTGCCAGGCGTCGCGAGGCGGACGGGACTTCCGCAACACGCCCTAGGCCCCGCCTCCGTAGGCCGCCCGCAGGGCGTCCCGTACGGCGTCGAGCGCGGCGGACTCGGTCAGCGCGAGGCGGCGCACGCGCTCGGCGTACGCCTGAGCGGCCGTCGCGGCCTCGCGCTCGGCCGCCGAACCGGCGGCGGCCACGAACGTGCCGTTGCGGCCCCGCGTCTCGATCACCCCGTCCGACTCCAGCGCCCGGTACGCCTTGGCGACCGTGTTCGCGGCGAGGCCGAGCTCCTCGGCCAGCCCCCGTACCGTGGGCAGCTTGTAGCCGACCGGCAGAACCCCGGAACGGACCTGCCCGGAGATCTGGGCGCGCACCTGCTCGTAGGGCGCGGCCCCCTCATCGATGTGGATCTTCAGCGTCACGCGGCGATTGTCCCGTACCCGCGGGGTGATGGGAGGTACCGGAGCGGAGGCAGCGGAAAAATGAGAGGTGCCCGGACCCGTCCCGCGCGTAGCGTGCGAGTCCATGACTGTGATCGTCGACGACCTCCGCCCCGACGACCGGCGGCAGACCGAGGGCTTCTCCCGTGTCCGCAACCGGGCGCTCCCCTACATGCTGTACACCCCCGGCTCCCTCGCGTACGACGTCACGCACGCGCACCCCGACGCCCACTACCGCCCGCTGGTCGCCGAACTGGACGGCGAGGTGATCGGCACGGCGCAGGTCGGTATCGCGTACGACAGTCCGGAGCCGGGGCAGGGCTATCTCAACGTGTACGTGGACCCGGGCCGTACGCGCCGGGGCGCGGGCACGCTCCTGGTACGCGCCGCCGAGCGGCACCTCGCGGCCCTGGGCGCGAACAGGCTCTTCGCCTGGGTCCTGGACGAGCCGGGCAACCGGGCGTTCGCCGAGCGGCACGGCTACCGCGCCAGCCGCTCCGCCCACTTCCTCCGGCTGGACCTGGCGGGCGGTGCCCTGCCGCCGCGTCAGGACCCGCCGCCGGGCGTGGAACTGCGCACGGCGGCGGACTTCGCCGACGACCCGCGCCCGCTGTTCGACCTGGACGCGGAGACGTCGACCGACGAACCCGGCGACATCCCCCATGAGTTCACGGACTACCAGGCCTGGCTGCGGGAGACCTGGCACCACCCCCTGTTCAGTGCCGAACTGACCACGGTCGCGCTCGTCGACGGCCGCCCGGCGGCCTTCAGCGCGGCCCGCACGGACGGCGGCACCCGCTACGGCACCGTGATGACGGGCACCGCCGCCGCCTTCCGCGGCCGTGGCCTCGCCAAGCTCGCCAAGAACGACTCCCTGCACCGCGCCCGCGCCGCCGGCTGCACGGAGGCGTTCACCGGCAACGACAGCGGCAACGGGCCGATGATCGCGATCAACAAGTGGTTCGGGTACGAGATCTGCGGCACGGAGGTACGTCATGTCCGCGAACTCGGCTGACGGCCCCCGCCGTCTGGACGTCGTCCTCGTCAAGTCCGGCCGCACGAAGATCCGTTACCCGGCCGAGCTGCTCCACGACGACGGCACCCGGGTCACCGTCCGCGCGCCGTGGGCGGCCGGCGGCGTCCGTGACTTCGGCTTCGTACGGTTCGAGCCCGGTGACGTCCTCACCGAGCACTACTGGCGGGACCGCTGGTACGCGGTCAAGGAGGTCCGCGACGCGCGAGGGGTGCTCAAGGGCTGGTACTGCGACATCGCCCGCCCGGCCACCGTCTCGGGCGGCGAGCTGGTCGTCGAGGACCTCGACCTGGACCTGTGGCGCTCCGCGGACGGCGCGGACGTGCGGCGCCTGGACGAGGACGAGTTCGCGGCGAGCGGCCTCGCGAGCAGTGATCCTGCGGCCGCGGCCGCCGCGCTCGCCGCCCTCGACACCCTTGAGCTCCTGGCCCGCCGGGGCGGCTTCGAGTCCCTGCTCGGCCAGGCCGCGCCCGGGCAGACCCACGAGGCGGACGGTACCTCCGCGTAACCGGCCGGGCACACCGCGTCCTGTCCGCGAGTCGGACGCCGGGAATTACCGCACGTCGTACGTGGTTCCTGTTCCCATGGTGATCGACGCCGCTCCGACCTGGATTCATGTCGCCGCAACCCACCGGGCGGCTCCGGGTGACACCGACCACTGACAGTCAATCGTGACACTCGCCACAGACAGATCGCGATCGATGAGGAACTCTCCCCGAAAGGGTCTACCTCCGTACGACGACGGAATCGGGTAGACGCAAGGAGGCAGCCATGCGCCGTGTGACCGTGCAGAAGCCCCTGAGCAAGTCGGACTCCCGTCGGGCGCGGGACAGGGCGGACGAGCGCCCCGCCGAGCGCCCCGAAGTGCGGAAGGACATCCACCGCACCTGGTGGCCGGACGAGTGAGCCGCCCCGGCACCGTGCCGCGGAACGAAAGCCGCCGGACCGGCCGCGCGCGCTGAGGGGCCGGCCATCGGGGCCGTCCGGACCGCCACGCGAGACGCGACGACCTCATGACCGTACGCCGGACAGCTCTGCGGCTCTCCCCCGCCGTCGCGTCCGGAGGCAAGCCGAAACGCCTGTTCTCCGCAGCCCTGGGCTCTCCGGACGACCTTGGAACGGGAACAGGCACCCCGAACGCGCACCGCCGCCTCCGTCCGGGTGTGAGCCGTCATGGATGCCGCCCGGGCGTGAGCGCTACTGGCGCCGTGGGCCGAGGGCGCGGAAACCCTTTCGCTGCGCCGCGGAAATTGCGGCAGCGGAGTCTCGGTGAGGGCGGTTACCGTCGCGGCATGACGACGACCGTTGATCTTGTGCCGGGCATGGTGACGACGCGTGATGCCATTGCGACCGCTTTCGGCTGTGGCACGTCCCAGGGGATCGAGCCGGCCGCTGATGCGGGCAAGGTGTTCGTGTACTCGGACCCGTCCGCGGGTGAGGAATACGGGTACACCTTCGCCGGCCGGGCGGAAGACGACGCGTCTGGCCCCCTGTACCTGTACACCGGTGCCGGTGCGAAGGGGGATCAGAACCCTTCCGGCCGCAACGGGTCGTTGCTGAGCCACGTGGAAAAGAACCGTGAACTTCATCTGTTCGTCGCGCACGGCAGGGTGCCGGGCAGTGGGGCGATGTTGCAGCGGTACATCGGCCAGATGGTGTTGGACCCGGTCAAGCCGTATGAGGTCCGGCGTGGGCCCGGCACGGACGGGGCGATGCGCAATGTGCTAGTATTCCGATTCCGGCCGGCTGAGGGAACGTCGCCGGCATGGACGGAAGCCGACAACCTGCCGGCCGCGACGGCGAATGCGGTGGAGATCGTTGACCCTGTCGCGGGAGTGCCGGCGCCGGTGGTGCTGCCGCACCAGGACATTCCCGCGAGGCAGCGCAACGTCATGCGCCGTGAGGGCGAGTTGGTGAAGGCGTTCGTCGCGCATCTGACCGCGGCGGGGCACGAGACCCACAGCTTTCAGATCACCGTTGCCGGTGAGCCGGGCGCGTTGACGCCCGATCTGTATGACGCGACGGATCACGCGCTGTATGAGGCGAAGGGGCTGACGACCCGCGCCGACGTCCGTATGGCGATCGGGCAGCTCGCCGATTACCGGCGCCACATTCCAGGGCGCCGGGACCTGCTGCGCGTCGCTGTGCTGCTGCCGAGCGAGCCGACCGCTGACGTGAAGGATCTCCTTGGTGAGGAGTACGTCGAGCTGGTCCACCAGACCACGGACGGCTTCGCCGGCTGGCCGCTCGCCTACAAGAGGCCTTGACCCTTCCCCGGTCAGCCGTGGAAGTGGTCGGGAGCGATAAGGTCCGCGCATGGGTGGGGAGATCGAGGCGCAGAGCGCCGTCACAGGTGAAGACAGCACGTCCAAGGGGAGTACCGAGCCGTCGCCGGCACCGAGCACTGAGGACGGGTCCTCATGGCGCCGTCTGGCCGGGCAGATAGCAGGCGCGGCGGTTGTCGTGGCCGTGGCGGCGGACCGGCTGGGACTGCACTTCTTTCTGTTGCTTGCGCGTTTCGCCGTGCACGCGTATTCGTGGCTCGGCCTGGGGAACTGAGCCGTACCCGCGCTACCGGACCCGGCCTGCTGGGTCATGCACCGGCCGGAGTCGCAGCCGGAGTCCCATTCGTCGAACGGCAGGGTGTGCACGCCGTCCGGGATCGCTTTGCGTAGCGGCCAGTTGAAGCGGGTGAGCCAGACGTGGTCCTGCCGAGTGCGTCGCGCCGGCGGTTGATCGAGGCTGATCCCGATCCCGACCGTGGCGGGAGTCTCTTTCGTGGCGCCGCGGCGTTTGAGCTCGTCGCCGGTGACGGCGCTTTTGAAGCTGGCCGTGCAGGAGCGGGTACCGGGATGAGGCCGGACCTCGAAGCGGATTCCTAGACCGTCGCCCGCCGGACCTGGTAATTCCAGCGTGTGAGCGACCGGACGACGGTCTCGGCGCCGATGGGGTTGGCGCTGTGCACGTAGACCGTGCCGATTCGGAAAGGCCGCCCGTTGAAAGCTGCTTCCTCCAGGAGGGTCACCACGGGCAAGATGCTGTCGTCGCCGCCGAGGTCGTGGTCGAGCCACAGTTCGTCGATCAAGCTGTCGCGGTGCTCTTGCAGGAGCTTGACGCCTTCGCCGCTGCTGCGCGCGATCCGCGTGGTCCAAGGCAGTGGCCGGAGATCGTCTATGCCGAGAATGACCGGAGACGGTACGGACGACTCTTCTTTCATTCGACCATCATCACCGCACGGCCGCCGCTGTGCCCCCTCCTCAGCAACTCGCGTGATCATGGCCACGGCTCGTGCCACAAGCGCGCCAGGTCCACGGCTGACATCAACGAGGGCGAACAGACACGGACCCCGGCACCGGTCGACGGGCCGACCAGGGCGAGTCGGCGCCCGGCGAGCAGGACCGAACCGGGCGCGTGATCGAACTCCCAGAGCAGGTGTCGGCCCGCGACGCAGACACAGAACGCCACGCGATCAATCGACGTCAACGACCGTTCGCCACGGTCGAGATGTGCCGTTCACACCCGAGATTCCGCCAGAGCCAGAGCGACCTGCACCCTCTGGGGACAGGTCCTGTCGGCATCCTGCCCGGGAGCCGATCCGGGAGCCAACCCTGGAGCCGACCCAGGCGTCTCACGACGGACGCCCACGGACGCCCACGGACGACCGCGGACAGTTCGTTGGCTCCGGCGCAGGTGGGACAGGGCTCCCCAACCCCCCATCCTGAGCCCCTCGTTAGCCCCGCCTTAACGCGGCCATAAAGATCTCCCGCCCCCGCCTCCAGCAGGCGATTTCGCGGTTTCTCGGGGCTAGCTTGCTGATCACCCCCCGTCCGCCGGGCTGTTCGGCGGACGCTCAGGACGTCTCGATCGAGGAGCTCCCCCATGTCCGGTCGTCGCAAGGCCGCCGGCCTCGCCGCCGTCGGTGTCGCCCCGCTCGCCCTGACCGCGCTCGCCGCCGCGCCCGCCTCGGCGCACGGTTCGATGGGGGACCCCGTCAGCCGGGTCTTCCAGTGCTACGCGGAGGGTCCCGAGAGTCCCCGGTCGGCCGCCTGCAAGGCGGCCGTCGCGGCGGGCGGCACCCAGGCGCTGTACGACTGGAACGGCATCCGGATCGGCGACGCGAACGGCAGGCACCAGCAGCGCGTTCCCGACGGGAAGCTGTGCAGCGCGGGCAACGACGAGTTCAAGGGCCTGGACCTGGCCCGCCCCGACTGGCCCGCGACGGCCGTGAGCGCGGGCGCGTACACCTTCAGGTACCGGGTGACCGCCCCGCACAAGGGCACCTTCGTCGTCTACCTCACCAAGGACGGTTACGACCCGTCGAAGCCGCCGGCCTGGGGGGATCTGGACCTGGCGCACCCGGTGGCCACGAAGACCGACCCGGCCGCGACGAACGGCTACTACACCTTCTCCGGGACCCTGCCGAAGCGCTCCGGCAAGCAGCTCCTGTACGCGGTCTGGCAGCGTTCGGACAGTCCGGAGGCCTTCTACTCCTGCTCCGACGTCACCTTCGGCAAGAGCGGTGGGCCGGACGACGGCGGTTCCCCGGGCGGTGGTCCGGGCGACAACGGTCCGGGAAGGGAAGGCGGTGCCTCCCCCGCGTCGAGCGCGCCCGCGCCGGTCGCCTCCGCTCCCTCCGAGGAGCAGATAGCCGACGGTGCCGACAAGTCGACGGTGCGGCACGACCACCACGACGCCGCGGCGACTCCGGCCGTGGACTCCCCCGCCTCCGGCACGTCCGGTGGCCCGGACGCGTCCGGTGCCTCCGACGCCTCGGCCGGCCTGCCCGAGGCGGCCGGCGCCTCGGAGCACCTCGCCGAGACCGGTGGCGACTCCGAGACCCCCTACCTCGCGGTCGGTGGCGCGAGCGCCCTGGCGCTGGGCGCGGCGGCGCTGTTCGCCTCGGTGCGCCGCCGCGCGGTGAACGGTGGCCGGCACGGCCGCTAGGCCGTGTCGCGAAAGTCCCGCCCGCCCCTTCCCGTCGGGCGGGAAGGGGTTCCGGGGGCGGTCCGGCCGCGCGGGCCGGGCAAGACCCCGCCCCCGGGCGTGGGTGCGCGGCACAGCGAGGCGGCGGTGGGGGGGGTGGCGGGGGGGGGCCACCCACCCGCCCCCAAAACAACCCCCCCCCCCACACCCACGTCCGCGAGATGCTCGCGAC
>NZ_JBHWEL010000059.1:0-29301 GCF_042734135.1 Streptomyces sp. NPDC059668
GGCAGCCTGACGCTGGCGGACGGGCTTCAGGCCCGCCGGCCGCTCGATCCGCACCACGTTCTTGAGCCGACCCTTCTGGTCCACCGACCCTCGCCTTACCCCTTCCACCGGGACACTGTAGAAGCCGCCGAAGGACCACGCGGTCGCCTGACCGGGGCCTCACTCCCCAGCCAACGCCAGAACCGGGCATACCAGTCCAGAATTTCCTCTGGGACGTCACACAGATGCCTTGTTCGGCGCGGCAGGGTCACCTCACCGATGTGACGATGCTGGCGGGTGCCTCGCCCGGCAGCGCATGGCGCCCCTCGCCGTGCGCGGTCTCTCCTCGTCGGGCCGCGCACGGCATCCGCGCGAAGCCCCCAGCTCGGCTGAGACTGCCGACCGGACAAGCAGTAAAAGCCCGCGCGCAATGGGCGTCCGGCCGCGCCGAGCACATCGACGGCTCACGCCGCGTGCTGCCATTTGGCCGGGACACCCGGGCCGTGCCCGGCCCGTCGTCATCCGCTCTGGAGGGCTGCGCACGGCACCCAGGCACCCGACGCCGCGCGCGGCCTCCCCGCCCGAGCGCAGGCCGCGCACGGACCCCGCCCGCCTGACGCAGACCTGATCCGGCGGAAGCACCCCAGCGACCCCGCGAAGCCGCGCGGACACTCCGGCCCGGCCGGGTGAGCACCCGTCGCTCTCCTTGCTGCTGCGCTGTTGCTGTTCTGCTGTCGTACCCATGCCTCATGCTGTCCCATGCGTTGATAAACCGAGGGAGACGACATGACCGACGACGAACTGATCGCGGCAGTCAGGAAGCAGACTCCCGCCGACAATCTGGCACCGGTCGCTGCCCCCACCGTGGTTGCAGCCGTTGAGGCGGAGGTCGGTCACTCGATGCCCCGTTTCCTCCGCAGGCTCTATGCCGAAGTCTCCAACGGCGGCTTCGGCATCGGCGGCTGGGCGTGCGCCTCGTTGAGCCCGCTTCCTGACCACTACTTCTGTGACGCCGAGGACATCCTCGAGCTCTACCGCGGTTTCACGACTCCCACCCAAGACCTGGATGATGAGACCGCCCCGCAAGGCATCGTTCCGATCATGGACCGCGGCTGCACGATGTGGACTCTTGTCGACTTCCGCACGCCCGACGGCCGCATCTGGGTATGGGATGGGAACGAGTGCTGCCGCAAGCTCTGTCCCACCACCATCCCCTCCGTGCGGGAGTACTTCGCCGAGGGCATTGCGGGTCGACTGGGCGGTCCCAGCCCGCTGCACAGCCAGTTGATAAGGGAGTCTTGCGAGCACTGAGGATCGAGTGGCCGGTGTTTCGAGCTCCGAGCGGAAGCGTCACCTCACGGGGCGTCTCCAGCGCTGCCTCTCCATGGCGGGGACCGCGGCGGCGATTAGCCGCCGTCGCCCTGGTACTGGTACTGCAGCAGGATCGTGCTGCAGTAGGTCAGTTCGGCCGCAAAGACGCATCGAGGGCAGTTCCGTCGGGCGAGAGCAGGCTGATCACCTTGGCGATCTCCCGCGCCGAAAACGGGCGGGGGTCGTGCCGAGATACGTCCTGAAGGCCCGCGAGAACGCGGACTCGGAGGAGTAGCCGACCTGACCGGCTACGGCTGTCACAGTGGCGTCGGTGGTGGTGAGCAGTTCCGCCGCCGCCATCAGCCGAGCCCGGGTGAGGAAGGCGCCGACGGTCGTCCCCGTTTCCCGGGTGAAGTGGCGCAGGAAGGTGGCCCGGGACATGGCAGCCGCGTTGCTGAGCCGTTCGATTGTCCAGTCGGCGGCCGGATCGTTCAGCATGCCCTCGACGGCCGACGCGATGCGGCCGTCGGCCGCCGCGGTCCACAGGGCGGTCCGCGTCGTGTCGCCCCGCGAGGTGCGCAGCACCATCGCCAACAGCACCGTGCACAGAGCGGAGAGGATCGCCGCGGTGCCCTCGCCTTCGCGCCGCGCCTCACCGCGCATCAGGGCGCTGAGCATGCGCAGCACCTCATCGCTCTCGGACGACTGTCCGAAGGAGACATGCACCGGGTCGGGCAGGCTTGCCAACAACAGCGAGCCCGCACCCGCGTCGAACGTGTAGTGCCCGCAGAACAAGTCGATGACGGGCCTTCTGCCGTTCTCGCTGCGCGTGGTCACGAACACCTCGCCGACGCTCTCCGCCGTCCCCGTCAAGGCGGCCCCGCCCCCAGTGATGACCCGGTGCGGAGCACCGCTCGGGATGATCACCACGTCTCCGGGGTGCAGATCGAGCAGGACCGTGCCCACCTGCAGCCGACATTCGCCTTCCAGCAGTACATGGAAGGGTGCCTGCAGCTCGTCGTATGCCGGCACGTCCATCCTGGTACTGGCTCCGAGCAGGCAGCGTTTGTCGAGACCGGCCTCGAGGCGGGCCATGCGTAGCAACCGGCTGACTGAGTCCATGATGAAACTTTCAGGCAGGAAAGCGAGACGATCAAGTCTATTCGTGCCAGCGACGGCGGCCGCAGACTCAAGACATGGAGATCACCACAGCACTCACCGCGGATATTCTGGTCATCGGCTTCGGCAAGGGCGGCAAGACCGCAGCGCGCGTACTCGCCGACGCCGGCCGCCGAGTGGTCCTGATCGAGCAGTCCGAGAACATGTACGGCGGGACCTGCCCGAACGTGGGCTGCGTACCGACCAAAATGCTCGTCCACTACGCGAACACCAAACGCCTCAAGGACGACGCGCAGGAGTTCTTCGCCCATTCGATCGCCGGCGTCCGCACGCTGACCAGCGCCTTCCGCGCCGGCAACTTCGACGCGCTGAACAGCAGAGACACCGCGACGGTCATCACCGGCACAGCCCGGTTCATCGACCCGCACACCGTCGCCGTCGGCGAGGCACCGGACCTCATCACCGTCACCGCCCCCACGATCCTCATCAACACCGGCTCCGAGCCCGTAATCCCCCCGATTCCCGGCCTCGCGAGCAGCCCCCACCTCGTCTCCAGCACGGAACTCACCCGCACACAGAACCTCCCCGAGCGACTCGTCGTCCTGGGAGGCGGATACCTCGGCCTGGAGTTCGCCGGCATCTACCGGCACTTCGGCACCGAAGTCACGGTCCTCGAAGCAGCCGACCGACTCCTGCCGCGAGAGGATGAGGACATCGCCCAGACCGTCGAAGAGATCCTCACCGGCGATGGCATCCGCATCATCACCGGCGCAAAGGTCACCGAGGTCCGCGACCATGGCGCCGTCTCAAAGGTCGTGTACGAGAAGGACGGGCGGACACACACTCTCGAAGCCTCCGCGCTGCTGCCCGCCACCGGGCGCCGACCCGTCACGGACCGGCTCCGGCTCGACGCCGCCGGCGTCCGGACCGCACCGAACGGCGCGATAGACGTGGACGAGCACCTGCGCAGCAGCCAACCGCATATCTACGCACTCGGCGACGTCAACGGCGGCGAGCAGTTCACCTACATCTCCCTGGACGACGCCCGCATCGCCCTGGACCAGCTCCTGGGCGAGGGCAAGCGCACCACGACCGACCGCAGGGCCGTGCCCCACACCTTGTTCATCACACCCCCGCTCGCCACCGTAGGACTGACCGAGACCCAGGCGCGGGCGCGGGGACTCAACATCAAGGTCTCACGGGAGAAGGTCGCGAACATCGTCGCCATGCCCCGCGCCTACACCGTCGAGGAGACCCGCGGCGTCATGAAGTTCGTCGTCGACTCGGACACCGACCTGATCCTCGGAGCCGCCCTGCTCAGCATCGACGCGCAGGAGATCATCAACACCGTCGCGCTGGCCATGCGGCACAACATCACCGCGACGCAGCTCCGCGACTCGATCTACACCCACCCGAGCTCGACCGAAGCCCTCAACGAAGTCTTCGACAAGGTCGCCTCCTGACGCAGCCCAACAGCGCACACGACAGAGATGTACTCCGGCGCGACCGGCAACCAGCCCAGGTCGCATGCCGCGACGCCCTTCACGTGGCTTCGACGCAAGCCCGTGTCGTAGCAGGATGCATGCAACCACCGCCCAAGCATGAGACAAATAGGACAGGCCCAAGGAACTACGGAACCGGGCACACGCCGAGAAAAAGCCCAAGTCGATGAGTGAGAGCCCAGAGCGAGGGGGGAAGCCATCGCCCTCGCTCTCAAGCAGGGAGCGACTCACGCACCGAGTGTCCCGGCCGTCGGCTCAGCCCCCGCGCCCACGAAGGTACGCCTCGAGCCGCGAACTGAACGAGGCCCGCCAGCTGTCACCCTTGCAGAAGAGAAAAGAACCATGCAGCAGAAGAACAAACCCTTCGAACTCGCCGATGTCCAGATGCGCGCACGCGAACTCGCCGACGGCGTATACGCAGTCATGGCGACAGACGTCGACGACACCGACCACACGGCGACCAACGCCGGCTTCATTGTGGGCGATTCGGGAGTGCTGGCGGTCGAATCACTGAGCAACGGCCGTTTGGCGTCCCAGGTCATCGGCGAGGTCCGCAAAGTGACCACGCTGCCCATTCGATTCCTGGTCAACACCAGCTTCCACGGCGATCACTGCTTCGGAAATTTCGCTTTCCCCTCGCAGACGGTGATCATTCATCACGAGGCGACCAAACGTGAGATCGACGAACGCTTCGAGCAGGACCGCGCCTTTATGATCGAATTGCTCGGCGCGGACGCCGGCATCGAAGAAACGGTTGCCCGCTCAGCAGACGTGACGGTTTCCGGGTCGTGCTCCCTGGATCTGGGGGGCAAGCATGTGGACATCGAACACATCGGCTACGCCCAGACCGACGGCGACCTGGTCGTCCGCGTGCGCGAAGACAACATCATCTTCGTCGGGAACATGCTGCAGGCGCCGCCCCCAGCGTTCCCGTGGCTGTTGGAGGGGCGATCCGACGAGGCACTCGTCACCTACCGGCGCCTGTACAAGACCCTCGACGACGACACGCTGATCGTGCCGGGCCACGGCCGGACCATGCGCCGTGCAGACATCGTGCACTCGATCACCTACCTCGAGAAGCTGACCAGCCTGGCACGGGACGCCCGGGACAAGGGGCTCTCGGACGCACAGGTCCGCGAAGCGCTCGCGATGAAGGAATACAGCGACTACAGCATGTACCAATTCATCCACTTCCAGGTCAACATCCCCGCCGTGCTGAACGCGCAATGAAGGCGTGCGGACAGCGCTGTTCCACCGTCCTTTCTGATGCCTTCCAGTGGACAACTAGCGCGATCATCGACCTTTCTGGCGGACAGAGCCTCTGACAGACAACGCGCGAGATGCGACGTTGCCGGCACCGCCATTTCCGACGATCCACCGGCCGGGGCTGCCCGCGCGGCACCACTCAAGGAGGGCGGACTCGAGGTGGTGCTGTGCGCCTTCGCCTTTTGTCGACGCAGTGGTCGGCCCTACGGCGATGGTGCTCGCGGTGGGGTCAGCAGGAGCCTCGTCCTCGTCGGACGAGGAGCAGCCGGTGAGCGCGAGCAGCAGTACGGCCGCAGTGGGACCGTGGTGATGGTGGTGGTGCGAACGTGCCCCCCTGAACGGTGCGGTGTGGAGTGATCATCCTGGCGAAGGCCAGAAGAGCCAACCCCCATTTGCGGTCCTCCTCCAGAGGTCCTCGGTGATGGTCATGGCCGGGTGAGGCAGGGCTGGCATCCGGCACCTCTGTATCGGTGCTCTCCGGTAGACATACACACCGCAGCTGCTTTGGGATCGGTGACGGTCCGGCGCGGGCCGGCGTTTCGGCTGTGCCGTGTGCCGGGCAGAACGCCCTGCTCGTCGCGATGACAGGCCCTTGGGGCCTTTGGTTGCTGAAGTGACGGTTCCGCCAATGCTGTGCGAACGGGCGGGTAACGACGCGTGTCGGTATGAGGCTGAGCGGGACGGGGCGGTTTGTTCCGGGGGACGCACGGTGTAAGTAGTGAGTTCCGCGCCCGTCCCGGGCAGATGCGCGCGTAGGGGGGAATGCCGTGGTGCGCTATGTTCACTTTCAGTTGGCGGCGGTTGTTGAGGCGGGGCTTGCCATGGTGGTCGCCGCGCCAGTGGTCTTCGGCGTGCGTGGCCTGCCGAAAGCCGACGGCGGCGAGTGGCGCCTTCCTGCGGGCGCATTTGTGCTCTGGAGCCTCTTTGCTCTGCTGGCGGTTTCGACCCGGTCGGGCTGGCTGGGCGGCGGCAGGCGCGATTTTGAGAGCGTGGTCCCCCTGACCGACCCCGAGGCGGTACTCCCCGGTACGTGTGAGTCGATGCGCCGCAGCTTCGACGGAATCTTCGTCGCCAACGTCGCGCTGTTCTCACTGGTTATCGGCCTGTTCTACGACCCGTGGGCCGTCGGTTGGGCGGTCATCTTGGTACCGGAGCGGATCGTCAAGGGCGTGTACGCGTTCTTCTGGGAGCGGCGTCACGGTGTGCTCCTGTGGCGTGGAAGAGTCGAGGAACAGCCCCTGGGCAAAGGCCAGTTCCTCTATTCCTCGCCTCGCGTCCTGGCGCCTGGGTGAGGACCTGCCGAACCACCACTGACTTCCCGCATCTCCTGCACTCAATGGCGTCCGAACGGACGGCCAAAGGCACATGCCGGTACAGGGGCGAGGCGGGCGGCCGGTTTGTCCGGGGACGCACGGTGTGCATAGCGGGTTCCGCGCGGACGGGCGCGGGCAGAGGGGGGAATATCGTGGTGCGCTACGTTCATCTTCAATTGGCGACGGTCGTCGAAGTGGCGGTTGCCATGACTGTCATTGCGCCTGTGGTCCTCGTCGTGCACGGGCTGCCGCAGGACAACTATGCACTTCCCGCTATGTGCGTCATCGGAGCCAGCGCACTGTTCGGCCTGCTGGCAGTTTTGACCCGGTCGGGCTGGCTGGGCGGTGAGAAGCGCGACTTCGAGAACGCGGTCCCCCTGGCCGATCCCGAGGCGATCCCCACCTCGCAGGAGTCCCTGCGCAGAAGCTTCGACGGGCCCTTCGTTGTCGTCGTTGCTGTGCCGACGCTGGTTTTCGGGCTGATCTGGGGTCCCTGGGGTATGACCTGGGCGCTCTTCCTTGTACCGGAGCGGATCGTCAAGGGCGTGTACATATACTTCTGGGAGCGGCACCGCGGTGTGCTCCTGTGGCGTGGAAGGGTCGAGGAACAGCCCCTGGAAAAGGGCCAGTTCCTCTACTCTTCGCCGCGGATCGCAGTACCTGGGTGAGTTTGCTCTGCCCTGCCGGACCATCGCTGACTTCCGGCATCTCCTGCACCTTCCCCGCCGCCCTGGAACGCAAAGAGCAGCGGACGCTGCTGCGCCATGGATCCGCCGTATGACCAGCGAGTCTCTACGCGGAAGCGGCCGACGAGCTCCCGCAGTCGCGTCCTCCGCCTGCACGGCCTCTTCAAGGATCAAGCGGTCACAGACCACTCTCCCGCCTTGCGCACCTCGATACCTCCGTTGGGTTGGGTACCAGGGTCCTTCGGCGTTCCCGGCCCGGGGTTCTGGCTTCAACGGAAGCTACGAGTGGGCGCAGCGGTTCATGCGCGAAGTCCGGCGAGGCCTGCCGCCGACAATCGAGACGCTCGTCCCGCCGGCGGCAGGCCAGTGCAATGACTTCCCGCACGCAGCTACGCAGATCGCCACTCGTCAGTGATCTTGGCGATCTTCGTGTGGCGGAGTTTCTCCGCGGCCGACAAAGGACAAATCTCCGGGCAGCGACAGACGTTGAGTGGCTCGCGGTTTGGTACGGAGGTCGGAACCGCGCGTCATGAGTCGGTTGCCCGTCCCGTATGCCACCATCCATAGCGGTGCCCTGTCCAACCCGGGGCTCTTCCTGCTGTGCGTAGCTGTCGACCCACTCCGCTCTGGACGGCTGCGCACGGCCCATGACTCACCTGGCCTGGCTCACCCGCAGCGGAAGACGGCCCTGGCTGAGGTCAGGCCGTGAGGGTGCTGCTTCGGCTCAGCGGGCGATCCACGTTTTGATCTCGGCGGCGATGCTTCGTACGTCCAGGCCGTCGGCGCTGACGCGGGCCGCGAGGCTGGCGGCTTGTTTGGGTTGGACGTCCAAGATCTCGCCGCTGACCGAGAGGTAGGAGGCGGCGACGACCGCGCTGAACAATTCGTTGGAGTGGTAAAGGGCCGGGCAGCGGATGAGCTGGTGCATGAGCGCCCCTGCCCGGTGGTGAGACTCGGTGTAGACGAGCGTGTCCATGACTGTGTCGGAGTGCCTTGCGGCCGCGGCCGCGAGTGTGCCGAAGTCGGAGACGTCCGGGTCTCCGGGGATGTGCCGGTGCGCAAGGTCGAGGAGCCAGGCGCGGTCGATGCGGACGATCACGCGGTGGCCGCCGGCCCACGGTTGGCGACCGGGCTCCCGAACTCTTCCGTGAAAGCGTCCCCGAAGGCGTCTGCGAAGTGCGCGCCTGCGTGGAGGAAGCGGTGTCGCAGGTCGTTGGACTCGTCGGCGAGTACCTGCTTGGCGTACTCCTGCACGGACAGGCCCGCGGCCTCGGCGCGCTCTGCGATTCCGGCGTGGATCTCGTCGGGCACGCGTACATTGATCTGCTTCATGCGACGATTGTAGCGACCTGTACAGGACGCTACTAGCGTCTTGGGCCACGACGGTTTCAGTGCCGCCCGAGCCGTCCACTGGTGTAGACCCGGGCGTCTTCTGCCGCCCAGGTTGGAACGGCAGCGCCAGCGGAACCTCACGTCACGCCGTGCTGCTGATGAACGCCCCCGGCCACCGGTGTGGCGCCGACCTCGTGGATCGTGGCCGCTTCCTGTTCCCTATCCCCGGCGCCGCAGGCGGCTTGTCGTCGCCAGTCGCCATCGGTATCGCCCTGGTCAGCGGTGCCGTGCTGGCTCCCGCCGGCAACGCCGCCACCCCGGCCGCGGCGACCGCCACCACGCCGAGCCCAGTGCCATCGGCAACGTGCGGCTATGGCGCGCTCACGGCCGCCCTGCCTCCGGAAGGCCTCTCTTCTTAGAAGGAGCAAAGCCCTCCATGTCGGGCCCTTGCGGTCCGCCACGGGCACCTGGCAGCCGGAATCGGCAAGATCTTTTGAGGCGCACCGTCGGTTTGCCATCTGATTGTCCGCGGTCTGCTGGACGGGTAATTTGTGTCAGTTCGGGGTACGCGGTGCCTATGATCGCCGAAATGCACGTCACGTTGGCTTCTTCCTCAACGGGTGCTCTATGGCTGACGCTGCTCGGCGTCGTTCTGGTCGCACTCTTGGTAGCGGCATTTGTCGTCGGCAGTCGGCGCGCCGCCCAGCGCCGGGTGAGCACCTCCACGTCTGCGGGTGCCCAGGCGCGCAGAGATTTGGCTAACCCGGCACAGCGTGGTGCAGGGTGGAGCACTCTCGACGACGATCCCGAGCAGGGTCATCACCGCAGCTGAGCTACGCGCCAGAGATCCATACAGTGGTGTCCGCGGACAGTTCTGCCAATGCGCCGCTCGATGGAGGAATGGTCTGGCAACTCAGGGCGTGACGATTCCGCAGATTTCCTGCGTGCGAGGGCGTCACGCCCGCAGCCTCAAAGAGGTATGCGTTTGAAAGCGGCTCGCGAGTAACTAAGGCGTACGACGCGGCAACTAGCGGTGTCGCACGCCCGCTTCCTCGCCGTACTCGCCGAGGATCACCACGTCGAGTACCGCGCCCGCGAACACTTTCACGGCGCGCAGTGCGTTGCCGAGGAGGTGGCGGTGGTGGCCCAGGGAGAGAGCGGTCGCGCCGAGGGCGGCGGAACCGACGAACGGACCTGTCGTGAAAATGGCTGCTCTCATGTATCCATCATGAGAGCTAATGCCCCATATGGCGTCGGTCCAAGGACTGAGCTTCGACACTCCTTTGCCGCATCTTCGGGATCGGAGGGATGAGGGGTTGGGGGTCTGCGGCTGTATCCGTCCGCGTGCCGCCATGTCAGAGTGCTCGGGAGCGTTTGATCAGTGCTCTGAGCGGGCCGACAGTCTAGGCATCGGATACCGCTGAGTGGGAGCGCCGGATCAGGGGCCGACTCGCTGGGACCACAGGTACGTGCCCTCTGGTGGGGTGAACCTGGCCGGCACGCGGAGCGGGCACTTGCGCCAGACCACGGTTGTCGGCGAAGGGCCGGTCCCAATACTGCGGCAGTTCGTTCAAAGCCGTCCCCGGCGGTCGCGGTGAGCCAAGCGACTCTGCAATTTCGGCAGGGCACCAGTGCGTCGCCAACGTAGGGCAGCTCTGGCAGCATTTGCCCCGGGTGCGCCATGGACGCCTCCGCCCGGGTGGGCGGAGGCGGAAGCGAGGTAGAGGCCGGGGATGGGGGTCTCCGGGCGGCCGGTGCCGGGGAGCGGGCGAAGTGCCAGTTGCTGATGCAAGGCCGTGGTCCCACCGTTGATGGCACCCCCATGGAGGTTGGCGTTCAGGCTCTCCAGGGTGGGCGGGGCGAGAATACGGCGAGCCTTGATGAGGTCTCGGAAGCCGGGGGCGTAGCGCTCGACCTGTTCCTCGATGCGGTGCGCCATCGACTCCTGCTCTCGGACGTCCCATGTTCCGGTCAGTCCATCGTCGCCGGCGTCGCCCCGCACCTTTTGTGGTACATGCGTGTAGGCCCAAGCGGACTCGGTACCCAGCGGTGAGCGCCTGGGGTCGGCGGTGGTCATCTGGCCGAAGAGTGCGAAGGGTTCGTCGGGAACGAGGCCCATGGCGATCTGTGCGGCGAAGCGGGTGAGGCCGTCCACACCCTCGGCGAGGTGAACGGTCCCTGCTTGAGTGGCTTCAGGGCAGGTCCAGGGCACCGGCCCGTTGAGTGCCCAGTCGACTTTGAAGGTGGAGAAGTCCCACTGGAAGCGCTTCAGGTCGCGGAGCAGTTGCCCGGGGAGGTGCGGTTCGCCCACCAGGGAGCCGTACAGAGCCGGCGCGGAGACATCGGCCAGGACCGCTCTGCGGGCAGGGACCGCATCACCGTCCCGAGTGCGGACGCCGACGGCCCGTCCACCGCGGATGACGACCTCGGTGACCTGTTCCCCACAGCGGACGATGCCGCCCCGGCGCGCCAGGCGGCGGACGAGAGCGGAGGTGAGCGCCCCGGAGCCTCCGGCGGGAACGGGAAATCCATAGGTCTGGCCGAGCATGGACATGAGCCAGCCGAAGCCACCACTGCCGGACGCCTCCGGTGCGAGGTCTGCGTGGAGGGCGTTGCCCGCGAGCAGAAGCCGACCGCCTTCGCCGCGAAACCTCTCCTCGCCCAGACGCCGCACCGGCAGAAGCATGGTCCTGGCCAGCCGCAGCCCACCGGCCCCACGCAGTTGCAGCGCCAACCGCGCACCCGCACGAAGTGGCGGGAAGGGGGTGAACAGTGCGGTGAGGATGCTGCTGCGCACGGTTTCCCAGACCTCGCACAGTTCCTTCCATGCCTCCCCGTCGCCGACGGCGAACGTCTCCAGATTCGCGGCAGTTTCCTCCAGGTCACGACTGAGAATCGCGCAGCGGCCGTCCAGGAAGGGATGAGCGAGCACCTTCGGGGCGTGGCTCCAGGTCAGCCCCTCGCGCTCCAGCTTCAGGCGGGCCAGGACCGGAGATGCGGCAGCGAGGGGATAGAAGGAGCTGAAGAGGTCGCTGGTGAAATCAGGGTCGACGCCGCGGTCGTCTCGAACCGCCCCTCCGGGCTTGTCCTGGGCTTCCAGGACCTCCACGCTCCAGCCGGCGTCGGCCAGGAGGTTCGCCGCGACCAGCCCATTGGGTCCCGCCCCGATCACTACTGCATCAGGCATGACGTGCTCCCGGCTTGGTGGTTGGCGTCGCCTTCAGAGACTGTCTGCGGCCCCCGACATTCGTTCAGCCGCCTCGGGGCCGCGGTTGCGCGGTGAGGGGGCGGCGCTTCCGGTCGCCTCGCAGAGATGGGCAAGACGGGCCAGCATTACGCGGTGCCGCACTTGTTGCACTGCGTCCAGGAGACCGTTGTGGAGAGCGCCGCCCGCCCCGCGCAACGGGTGCTCGTCGAAAATCAGCAGAGTGTGCTCGCCCCACGGCCGTAGTTCGATCGCGATCCTTGCTGTCCCCAAGTAGCCGCTGTCCGCTTCGAGTTCGAGAACCGATGCCGGCTCGCTGCGGCGTACGACGGTCTGGTTATCCAAGGTGAGCGGACCGATTTTGATGTGGTAGCGGAGGGTAGCCCCCAGCTGGGGCCACTGTCCCTCGCCCGGTTCGACCCGTGAGGTTCCGACGACCCAGTCTCCATACCGTTCGACGTCGGAGAGAACCTCCCACACGTCCTCGGGAGATTTCCTGATCAGCCGATGGCGTACGGCCATGTCTTCCTCCGACGTCTGAAGTGTCGCGCCGCTCCCTGGGTTTTCCACGCTAGGCCCCGGTGCGGACTCCTGCGCGAGGACAACGGGCCGAAGGGGGGAGCCGTACGTGCATAGGCCGCCCTACATACAGGACACCGGACTGTTCCCAGGAGTGGAGATGTCCTGCCTCCCGCAGGGCACGCTTGCGGGTGCGAAATGGTGCGGGCGCCGTCACGGTGGTAGGTGAGGGGCACAGCATGGGAGGCAAACATGGCGAAGGATCATGGGCCCTCGAGGAAGCGAGACCCGTCCAAGGGCGACAAGGTCACCTGGAACAGCCACGGCAGCACGGCCTCGGGCACCGTCGAAAAGAAGATCACCAGGCGGACGGAGGCTGCGGGCCGGACCGTGGACGCCTCGCCGGACGAGCCGCAGTACGAGGTACGCAGTGACACGTCAGGACGCACCGCTGTGCACAAGCCATCCGCGCTGAAGAAGAAGAGCACGTAGTCCCCTGGCTCGACATGCCCCGGCACGAGAGCGTCTTCCGCCCCGGCGGACGTTTCAACACTGAGGCGGGGTGGCGGGCCGGGCCGGCGGTGCCGGCGGACGGGCCTCCCAGTCCGCGCGGCCACCTGCCCCCAGGACACCTGTGCTGCTGTGCAGTTCCGCGGCCGGCAGAGCGGCGAGGGAGCGTCGGGCGATGCGGGAGACGAGCAGGGGGAGCAGAGGGCGCAGAGGCTGCACCAGACGCAACCAGGGCGGTGCGTAGATGCTGGTGGCGCGACGTTCGATTCCGCGGGTCAGCCAGGCAGCGACCTGGTCGGGGGTGTGGACCCGGCGGATGGGCGCAGGCTGGTGGGCACGCAAGGCGCGCAGTACGGGGTGGTCGTCGCGGGCGCCGATCATGTCGGTGCCGGTCCAGTGGAGATAGGCGATGCCTACACCGATGCCGGCAGGTCGCAGTTCGATACGCAGGGCCTGTGCGAAGGACTCCGCTCCCGCTTTGGAAGCGCAGTAGGCGCTCATCAGGGGCGACGAACCGAAGGCGGCGGTTGAGGCGATCTGTAGAAAGTAGCCGCGGGTCTTCAGCAGCTGGCGCAGGAATACGCGGGCTGTGTTTGCGCTGCCGATGAGATTGACATCGATGACCCGGTTGAAAAGTGCTGCCTCGCTGGCAGCGAACGGGCCCGCAGCAGCGATCCCGGCATTCGCCACCACCACCGAAGCAGGCCCCAGCCGCGCCTCGGAATCGCGCGCCGCACCCTGCATGGCGGCGTCGTCGGTGACGTCCACCTCGAAACAGCAGGTGTCGGTGGGGAGACTGCGCGCCACACGCCGCAGGGACTCCAGCTCACGTCCGATCAACGCCACCCGCATCCCCCGGCGTGCGAGATTGCGGGCCGTTGCTGCTCCCACACCCCGCGCCGCCCCGGTAACCACTGCCACCCGCCCGCACGGCCGACTCTGTCTCACTGCTTCCTCCTGCTGGCCGCGTTACACCGTCCGGCCAGTCGATCACGCACTTCCTTCCTCCACCCGCCGTGAACTTCCCACTGGGTGATACGACTGCGTGCCCGAAAAGATCGGCCCTCCACCGGCGCAACCACTCATTCGGCAGGCCACCAACGGCCAGGGCTACTGATGAGCGCGGCGTCGCTGCGAACGCGACCCGGTCCTTTGAGTCGGGGCCCTCCAGAGCCCCGACAGGGGGACCACTCTGATCACGATAGGGGCGGATCGGGCACGCCTCGCAGCAAGTCGGCGAAGAAAATATTCGTGGCGGCTTCTGAGAGTTTTTGTGGCGGCTTCCGCGGAGAGAGGGGCTGCCGAGATCGACCTCGAAGGCGAGGTGTCCAACTCAGAATGTGCAGACCACAGTGCCGGTCGCCCTTCAGCACCTGAGGTGACCGAATGCCTAGGTTCAAAAGCCAGGCACTCGCTGTGTCGTCCCCCTGCTCGGTAGCAGTACGCGGTACGCGAAACGGCGCCCGCAGGCACCTGATGCCCACCATTGACAAACTTTGCATCATTGCCGTGAGCGGAAGCGAGCGAGACGACACCTGCCCGGCAGACTACGATGCGGCTGCCGGGACGAGGGCGCTATGCACGACTACTTGGGGCGGATCGCGTCCTTGGCCTTCTCCTTGGCCGCGCGCAGGTCGCCTTTAGACTCTTGCGTGCGCCCGCTGGCGGCCATGGACTCGTTGCCCAGTGCGTCTCCGACCACCTTCTTGACCTTGCCTTTGGCTCGTTCACCCTTGGCTTTGGCCTTCTGGTTGGCAGCCATAGCTCTCACGCCCTGTCTCGTTGGAGAGGGATCAAACCTGGACTTACTCCAGGTTACCCCTTGATGTGGGGAGCTTCACGGAAATCGCAAGATATAGGTGACACTGGGGTAAGAGGATCTTAGTTGGCGACGACATTCCTTCCGGGCGGGCACCATCGGCAGCGCGGCGGAACGGCCGTTCAGATAAGGGTGGGGGACCGGGCTGAGGCGCCGATCGGGGTCTACGAGGCCCGGTCGGACGTCGGCCAGACGTAGGGAAGATCGTCGGGGACGTCGGGGAAGAACGGTGTGTAGATCTCCGGTGCCTTGCGCACCAGAGCTGACTGGTGGCTGAGGTGGAAGGCGGGCTCGCCCAGCCAGGGCGGCAGCTCGCCCTCCTCGTCGAGCTGTTCCTGCATCCGTACGGGGGCGCCGGGCCGGTACAGGCCGAACTCGGTGGCAAGCGTGGCCGCGCAGGTGTCTGCGCGCTCTTCCGCCGTCCACATAGCGCAGACGTCCAGGCCGTAGCGAACCAGAGCCTCCTCGTAGCCGATCCACATGCGTACCGCAGGATGGTCCCGCCGTCCGTAGCCCGGCACGGTTAGGCCCCTCAGTACCTGCAGGGCTTCGACTCGCTGCTTCCCCAGCCGCGTCTGATCCAGGACTGCGGCGGACTGCATGAAGTCGGGGTAGGGGAGAAGGGTCTGCACACGGGGATGCCTACCGCGGCTGCTCCGCCCTCAGACACTTGCGTGCATTCAGCAGAAGGTGCGATCGAGCACCCAGTGATGGATCCCGGGCTGGGTGGCATCGAGCTGACCTCGCTCTGATGATCATGGAGGCGGATGTCACGGGGCGTCGGCTCAGGCAGCAATGGCTCGACGATCTGCCTCTTCAGCCGAGACACAGGACTGTGACGGTCGGCCGCCCGGTGCGGCGTGGGGTCGTCAGCGGCGCCGGAGACTGCCCCTGGAGAAGCGAGGTGACGGCCACTGCGTCCCACCCCGTCGCTCTACTCGGCACGACGTGCCTTGTGCTTGCCCACGTGCAGGATCGCGTGCGTGGGGAGACGGGTCAACCCGGTGGACTCGCGTGCGTGGGCCACCGGCCCGTGACTCAACGCCTGGAGCGCAGGGGCGGGAAGTCCGTCATCCGTCAACGTGAGGGCGACGTGGAGTTGGGGGCCCGAAACCTTGCCGGTGAGGTGAGCGTCGGCCCGCTCGACGTCGGACAGTGCGCGCGCCTCGGAGGCCACGGCGTCACCGAGGGCTCGCCCTCGTAGTTCGACGCTCTCGGGTGGAGGCGTGCCACCCAGGTGCACTGCGCCGGGGCGGTGTCGCAGCTGGGCGAGAAGCCAGGTGAGAGCCAGGATTGCTGCCAGGGCCAGGACGGCGATGACGGCGGCCCACCACCACCAACCCTGGTCGCTCCAGCGGACGCGGTCAGCGTTGCTGAGGAGGACGTCGTGGGTGGTGACCGCGGGCCATCCAGCGGGCGGGCTTATCTGAAGCCGGTGGTAGAGGTTGAATCCGGCAGTAAGGATCAGTAGACCGCCTCCCAGCAGTAGCACGCCGCACAGGCCCAGAAGGAGACGGTTGACGGTGGATCGACCGTTCATGGTGCGCTCCCGGTGCAAGTCAGCGAGTGTGATGGCGCAGTCGGATCGTGACCCGTGGGGTGTGGGCCAGCGCGAGCTGTCGGCACTCCTTCTGCAGGGCCTGAGATAGGTCGTCGCGAACGGTGACCCTGTCGCGGAATCCGACCTCAGCGCGGGCGATGACTCGATGGCGTCCGACTCGAACCCTTGCACGGCGGATGCCGGGGACCCGCATAGCCGCATCCCGCAGAACAAGGGCGGCGCTCTTGCGATCCAGCCATGCCCCCAGCTCAAAGGAATCCGTGGGTGCCCGCAGGGGCAGAAGCCGGCGCAGCCCGGGCGTGACGGCGAGGACGAGCAGCCACAAGCCGAGGACGACAGCGACGGCGCCGGTGGCGAGCAGCCAGGGGTCGTCCACCGGCCGGGTGGTCGCCTCTTCGACGAGACGGGTTCGCCACGCACCTGCCCGTTGTCCGGCGCGCACCGCGATCACGTCGTAGAGCAGTGCGCCGAGAACGAGAAACACAACGAGAGCGACCACAGCCGCCGGGATGCGGCGGGCGGACCACAACCGGGGTGATCTCGCCCCCTGGCCCTCGCGGGGCGAGGGTTCTGCCAGGAGGGCGTCGCTGTCGGGGCGGCCTCGGCCTGCTCCGGTCGGCTTCTCTGTCGAGGCGGTCCGGTGTGAGACTGTCATGGTGTCCGACCTCCGTCATCGGTCGGTGATGGTTTGCCGCGGCTGTTCCGGTGCAGGCGCCGACTATGGCGCCCGGGCGGTTGGGGCTCAGCGGACGCGAACCGGCAGCCCCGGGACGACAAGGCGCCGCACTGTCAGCATCACTTCGCTGATGTCTAGACCAGTCAGGTGGGCCACCTGTTCGCTGATCTCGTGTTGCAGCTGCCTGCATGTGCCGGTGATATCCGTGGGATACGGGAGGTCCACCGTCAGCGCCAGTCGTGCCGTTCCCTCGTGTGTGGTCGCGTGGGCTCTGGGTGCGGCCAGGTCTGCAGCTGCGTACTTCGGGCCGGTGATCCGGTGGAGGGCTGTGCGGGCCGCTCGTGAGGCGATGCGGGCTACGACGCGATCAGGTATCACCGTCGCGCCCCGTTCTTGAGCCGGTGGTGTGGATCGGTGTGCGTCATCCCTATGTCCGGCGCCTTCGGCCGCAGGAGGTTCGTCGGTACGGGGGGCGGCGCTCACCGTTGCCGCCGGCTGAATATGTCGACGTCGCCCTGCAGGACGAGGCCCAGGACCAGACCCGCCGCGCCCAAGACCGCGACGAGGAGGAAGGCCCAGAAGCCGCCGAAGTAGCCTGCGAATCCCAGCGCCATTCCGGCTGCCAGCCCCACTGTCGCTGTGTTCATCGTTTGCTCACCAGTCCTTCGAGGGTGTTCAGCTGCTGTCGGCGGGTCCGACCCGCGACCGGAGGTCATTGGACACGGCCTTCGCTCGGCTCGGCATCGTCTTCGTCGGGCAGGTTCACGTCGTCGACCACCAAGTTCACCTCGACCACCTCGAGGCCTGTCATGCGTTCCACCGCGGAGATGACATTGACGCGTACTTCTGAGGCCACCTCGACGATGGGGAAGCCGTACTCGACGACAACGTCGATGTCCAGCGCCGCCTGACGCTCACCGACCTCGACCTTGACCCCGCGGCTGACACCACCTGACCCTGTGCCGGGGACGCGCTCACGGACAGCTCCGATGGCGCGAGTCATGCCCGCCCCAAGGCTGTGGATACCGGGTACTTCGCGGGCGGACATGCCCGCGATCTTGGCTACGACGCCGTCGGCAATAGTGGTCTGGCCCCGGGTTTCAGGTGAGGTGCCGGCACCGGTTGGACCCTTCAGCATGGTCGCGGATTCCGCAGTGCCGTCCTGCCCTGAAGAGGGACGGTCGGGGCTGTCCGTCATGGCAGTCACCTCGCTCAGTCGATGCGGGCGCCGACGCGGTGCCCGTCACAAGGTTCGACACACCCGGACCGCCATTCGTCACATATATGCATGAAGCGGCTTTTCGACGCGCGAGGTGGGCACTCGTACCAGAGCAGAGAGGAGGTGCAGGCGTGCCACACAGCACCAGCTCTCCCTGGCGCCAGGCCGCCCGTGGCGCCCCCTCTGCCGGGCTTCCTACCTCCGATACGTCCGACGAACTGCTGTCCGCTTCGGATGAGCTGCTGGCGACCCGCGCCGGCGAGGGCGACGAGCAGGCCTTCACCATCCTGATGCGGCGCCACAGCCATTCCCTGCTCGCACTGGCCCTCCACACGCTCGGGAATCTCCCGGACGCCGAGGATGCGGTGCAAGACGCTTTCATCAGCGCATGGAGGCGTCTGCCCGAGTTCCGTCACGCCTGTGCATTCAGCACCTGGATGTACCGCATCACCGTCAACCGCTGTCTGAATTCCCTGCGACGCCGTCCCGGACCGGTACCGTTGAACACAGTGGCCGAACCCGCTGCCGGCGCGGGCAGCTCGCCCGGGCAGGTGGCTGAGGAGGATGCCCTCGCCGCCGCTCTGGCCGAGGCCCTGGGCAACCTCGAACCCCGTCAACGGGTCTGTTGGGTCCTGCGGGAACTGCAGGGACTGTCCTACGAGCAGATCGCCCACGTAACGGGTACCAGCGAGCAGACGGTGCGGGGAAGGCTGTACCGGGCTCGCCGGTCACTGAAGGAGATGATGGCCTCGTGGCGCTAGACGACCACCACGTTCCTCCTCAGCCCATCGCCCGCCTCTCCGGGATGTCCGAAGATTTGCCCCGCGGCGGGAAACGCCAGCATGACGAGCCTGGGGACGCTGGTTCCACCGCCGGCGGCCATGCTGCCGCCTGCCCCGACGACTACGACTCCGTAGCCGACCCGGCCATGGACATCGCGACGTGGCTTCTGCGGGGCCGGAAGCCGCCGAGCACGCAGCGTCTCATCGACCGCGTCTCGAGCGTCGTCCGTGACGAGGCGTGGCTGGGGCCGTGGTTGCCCTTGGACGACCGTACGGGCACGCTGCGGATCACCGAGCACGCCGCGTCCGTCGCCCTGAGGCATGCGGCGGACGCCGTACCCGGCGTCACCGCCGCCAGTTGCCGTCTGGCCCGTGCCGATCAGGCCACCGGCATGCACGTGAGTATGACTCTGACCGCTGGTCTGGATCGGCCGTTGCCTGAGACGGCAAGACTGGTGCGCCGCTCTGTAGTGGATGCCTCGGGATACGCCCTGGGTATCGCGGTGACAGCCGTCGATATCACGGTGATCGACGCGTACCGCCCGGGCGCATAGCCGAACACCCCCGACGGGCCGAGCGCACTCGCGAACGGATTCGCTGATCCGCTTGGCGGCGGCCGCTCGCCCAGCACGTCGCCGGTGCCGCCCCCACTTTCGATGTCCTGTCATGGGTCGCGAGCGACGACATCGCGGACCGTTCCATGCGTCCGTCTGGTCTCCTCGACGTGCGCGATGCCCGAGATTGACCAGACTTGTAAACATGGCAGAAGAACGTCGGCCGCGCGCCGGGAAAGCCTCGACGGCAGCCACTCGCCGCCCGCCACCGGTGAGGGGTGCCGGTCAAGCCGCGCGGGCAGCCTGCCAGAGCCTGGAGGGGCTGATCGGCCACCCCACGGAGGGCGTATCAGCGGTGAAGCGTGTCGAAGAAGGCTGGTGTGTCGTCGTGGACGTCCTCGAGCTGCCACGGATTCCGGACACGACAAGTCTTCTCGCCTCGTACGAGGTGCAGATCGACCAGGACGGCGAACTCTTGGAGTACAGCAGGATCCGCCGCTATCGGCGTGGATCCGCCGATGAGTGACCCGGATTCTGCCGACAACCGGAAGGACAACCTATGCCTGCGACCACCTACTCCGACGAGGTTGTGGCGTGCCCACCGCGCGCCGGCACGTTGTACGACGTGCTGGAACTCATTCTCGATCGGGGCATGGTGATCGACGTCTTCGTCCGGGTCTCCCTGGTCGGCATCGAGATTCTCAAGATCGACGCACGCATCGTCATCGCAAGTGTGGACACCTATCTGCGATTCGCCGAGGCCTGCAACCGGCTTGACCTGGAACGGGACTCCGGCAGCACCACCGTCCCGGAACTTCTCAGCGGCAGCGCCGCGAAGTCCATCGGCAAGCGCAAGGTCCGCAAGGCTGCCGAGAGCGTCGGCGATACCGTCCGCAAGGCGGTCGGCCTGGGGGACGACTCCGACGAACACGACGAGGACGAGGACGAGGAAGAACAGCAAGAGCGGCCGAGGAAGCGGCGTGCACCTGCTCGTGGCGGCTCGAGCCGCCGACCGGTGAGGGCATGAGCCGTGACAGCCGACGGGGTGTACGTGTACGCGATCACCGCGGCCGGAAGGCCGTTGCCGACTGATGCGCGCGGTGTGGGAAACCCCGCCGCGTATCTGCGCACGATCCGGCAGGGCGGGATCGCGGCCGTTGTCAGCGACGCTCCTGCGAACCTTCGTGCCAGGCGGCGCGACCTCCTGGCACATCAGGAGCTTCTGCTGCGCCTGTCGGACCGAGGCCCGGTCCTGCCGATGCGATTCGGGATGGTGGCGCCGGACGAAGAGACGGTGCGCGGTCAACTGGCAGCCCGGGAGACGGACCACATGACGGTACTGGAGCATCTCACCGACGCGGTCGAAGTCAACGTCAAGGCATTCCCGGCACAGAACGCGCTGGCGAGTCTCGTCGCGGAGGACAAGACTGTCCGCCGGCTGCGGGACGAGGCACGCCGACGGCCAGGTTACGAAGCCAACGTCCGACTCGGTGCAGCCGTCTCGACCGCGCTGCAGAGCAGGGCCGCCGAAGCCGGCCGGCGAGTACTGCGCGAACTCACACCCGAGGCGCGCGGTACAGCCCCGGGACCGGACGTCCAAGGGTGCGTTCTCAACGTGTCGTTCCTCGTCGGCCGCGGTAAAAGCGACGAATTCATGAGCGCTGCAGAGAAATTTGCCAAATTGCACCGTGAACGCGTCGAGTTGCGTCTCGCAGGCCCGTTGCCCTGTTACAGCTTCGTCTCCGTCGAGACCATCCGCGTTCGGACCGCAGGAGTCTGACATGGGGTTGATCACCGGAATTCTCACACTCCCCATCGCTCCGGTCCGCGGCGTCGTCTGGGTGGCAGAAAAACTCAACGACGCGGCGGAGCGCGAACTGCACGACCCAGGGGTGCTCCGTGCGCAGCTGGCAATCCTGAACCGGGAGTTCGAGGAGGGGGACATCAGCTTGGAGGAGTTCGAACGAGAAGAGGAACGGCTGCTTGACCGGCTCTATGCCGCACGGGTCGCTCCCGCACCGCACGATCGAAGGGGACACGCTCATGAATGAGAAGGAAAAAGTGACGCTTGCAGCCGCCGTAGTGGGCGGCTACGTGCTGGGGCGAACGAAGAAGGGGCGGCTGGCGCTGTCCATCGCGACCTACCTGGCGGGCCGGCGATTCGGCCTTGAACCTCGCCAGATCGCAGCCGAGGGGATGCGAAGGCTGGGGGAGATCCCCCAGTTCGCCGAACTGCAGGAGCAGTTGCGCGGAGAAGTCCTCGAAGCAGGGCGCAAGGCGGTGGCTGCCGCCGCCGACCGGGGGATGAGCACGCTCGCGGACGCCATCAGCGACCGCACGGCACGCCTCGGTGAGTTCGCGGGCCAGGACGAAGAAGACGAGGAGGAGTACGCGCCGGACGACGAGGACGGGGAGGACGAGGAGGAGCAGCCCGAAGCCGAGTACGAAGACGACGAGGAGGAGTACGAGGAGGAAGAGGAGCCGGAGGCCGAGTACGAAGAAGAGGGTGCGGAGGACGAGGAAGAGGAGGAAGAAGAGGAGGAGGAAGAGCCGGAAGAAGAGCCGGAAGAAGAGCCGGAAGAGGCTCCGCGGCCTCGACACCGTCGGAGTGCGCCCCGGTCCCGCGGCGGTTCCGCGCCGACGCCCGCCAAGAAGGCCACTTCCGGCCGCGCGGAGAAGGGCCGCTCGGCCAAGGCCTCGCCGCGAAAGTCCGTGCCGGCCAAGAAGTCCGCCCCGGCGAAGAAGGCAGCGGCGAAGAAGTCCGCGCCCGCGAAGAAGTCCGCCCCGGCGAAGAAGGTAGCGGCGAAGAAGTCCGCGCCGGCCAAGAAGTCCGCCCCGGCGAAGAAGGCAGCGGCGAAGAAGTCCGCGCCCGCGAAGAAGACCGCGGCCAGGAAGACGACGTCGTCGAAGCGAGCGGCATCCAAGCGTGCCGATCGGCGGAGGTAGGCAGTCATGGCCAAGACGGAGAAAGACCAGCCCGCAGAGGGGAATTCGGGTGTGGATCTGCTTCGCGGAGAGCTGACCAAGTTCCTCTCCGCGCAGGTGGAGCACCTCGCCGAGAAGGCGGGTGAGAAGCTGACGGATGTCACCGGCAAACTGTCCGAATCAGCCGAGACCGGCTCGCTTCCCGCCATCGGATCCCGCATCCTGCAAGGTGATTCACCGCTCAAGGCGTTCGTCTCGGAAAAGGCCAAGGGTGTCAAGGACAGCGTTGTGGGAAAGGTGAAGGACGCCTTCGGTGGGGGAAAGGGGAAACGCAAGTCCAGCGGCGGCAAGGTCATGAACATCATCGAAGTTCTCGATGTGGGAGTGCCACTGCGGGACGCCTACGATTACTGGACTCAGTACGATCAATTCAGCAGCTTTGCCAAGGGCGTTCGCGACGTCTCGAAGAGCGACGAGGTCGGGAGCGACTGGAAGGTCAAGGTCGGCCCTTCCTCTCGCAGCTTCAAGGCGACCGTCCAGGAACAGATCCCCGACGACCGTATCGTCTGGACTTCCGAGGGAGCCAAGGGCACCACTCGCGGAGCGGTCAGCTTTCACGAACTGGGGCCAACGCTGACCCGCATCGTCCTGGTCGTCGAGTACTACCCCTCGGGGTTCTTCGAGAAAACCGGCAACTTGTGGCGGGCCCAAGGACGCCGCATGCGGCTGGACTTCAAGAACTTCCAGCGATACGTCACGCTCACCAACGAGGAGCCCGAGGGGTGGCGGGGCGAAATCCGCGACGGTGAAGTCGTCGTGTCGCACGAGGACGCCATCGAAGAAGAGGAAGCCGAGCAGGAGGAGACCGAGGACGGCGAACTCGAGGGTGACGACGAGGAAGGCGCCGACTCCGAGTACGAGGACGAAGACGAAGGCGAAGGCGCTTACGAGGACGAACCCGAGGCCGAGGAGGAAGAGGGCCCAGAGGACGAGGAAGCCGAGGACGGGTACGAGGACGAGGACCAAGAGGAGGACGCCGAAGAGGAGGACACCGGAGAGGACGAGAAGGCGTCCAGGAAGCCACGGCAGAGGCGACGCCGTGACTGACGTCGAATTCCGGCAGAGTTCCTATCCCGTCCCCGGCCCCCAGACCACCAACCTCGCCGACATCCTGGAACGAGTGCTCGACAAAGGGATCGTGATTGCCGGGGACATCAAGGTCGACCTCCTCGACATCGAGCTGCTCACCATCAGGATCCGACTCTTCGTGGCCTCTGTGGATACGGCGAAGAAGGCCGGGATCGACTGGTGGGAGAACGATCCGGCGCTCAGCTCACACGCTTCGCAGAGCGCTTTGAAGGACGAGAACCGTGCCTTGCGAAAGCGTGTGGAGCAGCTTGAGTCCCAGACCCCGGATAAATCGTCGGAGAAGTGAACCCGCAGAGACGGTCCTGCCTCAGCCCGCGAGAACCAAGGAGAACAGACGAAAATGACGGAGCGCGGGTCTGAGCGTTCGGACGCCAACGCCACCTACGTGTTCGCTGTCTGCTGGAATCCGGAGCCGGCGGTCTTCCACGGGCTGTCAGGAGTCGCCGATGAGGCACCTGTACGCATACTGCCACTGGAGAAACTCACGGCGATCGTCCAGACCGTCAAAGCCGACGACTTCACCGACGAAGCCTGGCAGGAGCGCCTGTCCGACCGGCGGGAGTTGGAACGCTACGCCCGGGCCCACCACGATGTCGTCACCGCGGCCGCTGCATCCTGTCCGACCGTACCTGTGCCGATGGCCACGGTGTATCACGGTGAGCAGCGGGCGAGCGATGCGCTCGGCAGAGAGTCAGACCGGTTCCGCGCCGCGCTCGAGCGTATCGCGCATCACGCCGAGTGGGGCGTCAAGGTGTACGCGCCACCGTCCCCCGTGGACGACTCGTTCCGCTCAGCTCCCCCGAGCGGGGGACTTCGTCCGGCACCAGGAGCCGGCCTCGCCTACCTCGCCCGCAAGCGGAGCGCGCAGGAGCGTCGCGAACGGAGCCGGCACGAAGTGCAGCAAGCGGCAGAGAACGTGGATTCCGAGGTCAGGCTCCTCGCCGCGGCGTCTCGGAGGCTGCGTCCTCACGAGCCCCAACTCTCCGGGGAACGGCGTAGCCAAATCCTCAACGCAACGTACCTGATCGCTGAGCACCGCACCGAAGAGCTCGCTGAGCTGACACGGTCGCTGAGTAGACGGACCGGGTTGCACATCGATCTGTCAGGACCCTGGGTGCCCTACTCATTCGTCGGCGAGGTGTAGACCGTGACGCACGACGTGGTGCCCTGGGACGACGCCGGACCACTGAGCGGCCCCATCGGTGTACCTCTCGTCGACCTGTTGGACCGCGTGCTGGCAACCGGAGTCGTCATCAGCGGCGATCTGGTCATCGCCATCGCCGACGTCCCACTGGTGCGACTGTCGCTGCACGCCCTGCTGTCGTCCGTCAACGAACGCGTTCCGGCGCCCTGGAGCGACGGAGGGCCACTGTGACCGGGTCCCGGCTCGACCTAGATTCCGACGAGATGGGACGGGACCTTGTCTGCCTGGTACTCACAGTGGTGGAGCTTCTCAGGCAGTTGATGGAGCGACAGGCGATCCGACGTGTTGAACAGGGCGACCTCAGCGAGACACAGGTCGACGAGATCGGGACCACTCTGATGATGCTCGATCAACGGATGACGGAACTGTGTGAGCAGCACGGACTGCGACCGGAAGATCTCAACCTGGACCTCGGGCCGCTAGGGACGCTTCTGCCGCGAAGCTAAGGGCTGTCCCGTAATCCCCGGCGGGCGCACGACGACAGCTACGGCACCTCGCCGCGTTGTCGGATCGCCCGAATACACCCAGTATGAGGACGACCCTCCGCCTTGCGATGCACCGCATCTGACGCCGCGCGCTGATCCACCGGGGATTACGGGACAGCCCTTAGCGCCGAACAGGGAGGGCGCCTCGCACCGGCGCCTCTCCGATCCGTCCGGGATTCACCAATAGTGCCGCCGGCCGCCCACGGCGTGCCCGACACCACCCAGAATCCATAGCACCACTCCGATGATGACCAGGACGATTCCGATGGTCCAGAGAATGCCGATGCCTGTCAGTAGCCCCACGATGAGCAGGATAACTCCGAGGATGATCATTTTTTCCTCCGGAAGGCTAGGCCCCCTGAACGCCGAGTCCCCGAGAATTCCGCCTGCAACCGCCGAGGGCATGCCGGCCCCGCGTGCTTCGCCGCCCTACGCGGGTTCAGTGGCTCATCTGACGTGTACGCCCTTCCGAGGACGATCACCGCGCGCGGCAGTCGCACCAGGGAAGCTGCGAACGGACCAGGACGCGCGAACACGACGAAATAAGCCGCGGGCGTAGTTCCCCCATCGTTATCTGCATGATCAATACGGACGATCATGCAGACCCTCGACATGAATGAGAGGTGGAGTGAGGCGTCGCTCCGGCGGCCGCCTACGAAGCCGCAGGCCGAGGCGGACTCTCGCGCCTGCTCCTGCCCGTCCTCGGTCAGCCCTTGGCAGACCGTTTTGCGCCTTCCTTCGCACCGCGCATCATGCCCCGAGCTTCCAGAGCTGCGCCTTTCGCCGCGAGGGTTTCCTTGTGGGCCGCGTGGGCGACCTTCCGCACCGTCTTTCCGAGGGCCTGTTCGGCCTTGGCCTTGGCTCGTTCTCCGGTACTCATCCGGGTACCTCCGTCAGAGTCTCACTGATGGTGTGCCGTTGTGACAGCAGGCGACGCCATATGCCTGTGGAACCCCTAAGCCTAGACCAGGACGGGGATGTCCTGCTTGGTCGATCCCTCGCATGACATGGCACAGAAGCCTCGGAGTTCGTGGCAGTCGCGAGACGAGAATGGAGGCGGGCCGGTACCTCAGAGGGTCGGCTCAGAACCAGTGTCGGGACCGCGGGATTCGATGTACTCCTTGAAGTTCTTGAGGTCACCGGAGACGCGCCGCTTGACGAGGCCGAGCTTGTCGCCGAGCTTCTCAGCGAAGCCTTGGGGGTTGTAATCCAGTCGAAGTGTGACCCTGGTCTTCACCTCATCGAGATGGTCGAAGGTGACGACTGCAGACCACGTCGGCTCGCCGACAACTGTCCAGGCGACTCGCTCGTCAGGGATCTGCTCGGTGATCTCGGCGTCGAATTCCCGCGTGACCCCCTCGACCTCCGTCTTCCAATGGATGACGAAGTCATTGATCTGGGTGACCCTCTCGACACCGTCCAAGAAGCGTGGGAACGACTCGAAATGCGTCCACTGGTTGTAAGCGACGCGGAGGGAGACGTCGACTTCGATGGATTTCTCGACCTGCGACACGTGGCGGCTCTTTCCTCTGTACGACCGCTCCGACGGGGCCATCGGTGCGGGTACGGAACCAACAATTTCCCCCGCAGCCCTGCCGCGTACGGCGGAGCAGTCCGTGACCATCAGAGGGATGTCCAGGATCGGGACATCGGTCCCGGGCAAAGACGCTGCCCTGAATGGCCTCAGGCTCATTATCAACCCCGGGCCCCAGAGTCCGGAAGGAGGCCACCTGCACCACCCTGGGACGTGTGCGGAAGCGAGCGAGCGGCCGCGTCATATGGCACTTTGGGTTCAGGCATGGTCCGTAGCACCCCTTCGCGGCGGACCATGCCTGCTGTGCTGGTCACGAAGTAATTTTGGAGTATTCACTCCCCGGCGTTCGTTTGTCCGGCCAGCTCCGCCTGCGCCAGTCGCTTGAGCGTGCTGTCGGTGTCGCACATGGCGGAGTGCACCATGAGCGATATGCCGCCGGGGTGCAGGAGGGCAGGAGCGCTCGCGCAGATCCTGTCGATGACGAGCCAACAGTCGAGGCTGGCATCCCAGGCAGCGGGAGGGCAGCCGTTTGCTCGACGCTGCGACCTAGGGGGATTAGCGAGGACGATGTCGTACCGTCGGCCGTTCGTACAGGTGGTGAAATCCCCGTGCAGCAGCCGAAGGGGCAGGCGCCGTGCAGAGCGTTGAGGCGGGCGGTCGTCACCGCCCGCCAGGACACGTCCACAGCCGTGACGCGCGCTCCTCTGCCCGCCGTACTGAGCGCTAGAGCGCCTGTGCCGGTGCCGATCTCCAGAATCTCAGCCGCCGCCGAGCGAACGCTTCCTACCGCCAGTGCGTGGGCGAGTAGCTCTGTGACGGCCTGGGGTTCTGGACGGCGTCTGCGGTCTTCGCCGCGACGGTACCTCGGCCCCGTCCTCCCGCAGCCGACGGACCGGCACCCACAGCTCGTCCTGTTCGACTGAGCATCCGGGTTCTCGACGCCATACGCCCAGGCCGCGTGGGTACGGTCGCCGAGGCGCTGGCCGAAATTCGGGTCCGCCCAGTCGGCACCGGAGGGCGCCGGCGGGGTGGCTAGCCGAACTTTCCAGTCCCTACCGACCCTGCGGCGTCCGGCTCCAAGCCCTGTCCGCTTCCTCGGCCAGCCCACTCAAAGGGAAGATATTGCTGTTCTGCCGGCCTCACTCGCGGCAGCCGCTCCGTCCAGCGCCCCCAACCCGGCCTTGCATGGCTGACGACCTCCCGCGGGGACCGGCTACTCGCAAGGATCTTCGTCCGTACGTCGTATCGCCCTCTTCACGGCATCTTCCACTTCATGCCGGTTCTTTCCGTACGTGGTCGCGTGCTCGGTTACCGCGGTCTCCACTGCATCAAACGCCCGCCGCCAGGCCCGCCATTGCTCTTCGTAGTCCGCACCGCGAAGGCCGGCGAGCTTGGCTCGTTCCTCCTCGGCGGCACGCTCCAGCGGAATGAGGCGTTCGATATCTCTCACGGCTACGAACCCTAAGCTGGCCCGACTGTTGGCCCCCGTCCGGCGCGCGGGAGCACATCCCGCGCCGCGGGGAATACGGTGCGTGCGCATCTCTATGGCGCGTGACGACGGCAGTGGCGGTGAGGAAGTTGCTGCGCTGTCTGGAGGCGGATGCGACGGGTTGCCCGACCTTCAGCGAGCGCCCGCCCGGCTGCGAAGCGATGACTGTCCGGCCACGAAGTGGTGTCCGCCGACAGGCTCGGGAGCGCCGTACGCGAGGTGGGAGAAGGGCTCCGACGAAAGTACTCCGTTCATGCACGGCGCAACCTCGCGTTATGCGTCTGGCCACCATGTCCGTGCGATGTCCTTACGGACTCCCGGATGCGAAGGGGCCTCAGGCTCTTCGCGGGTGCGGCGAGAAGTGGTCTTTGTCTGACGCTTCTGCAAGGTTGCTCGACGCATGGCTGCCTCCCAATGACCTTCGGGTTCCGCAAAATCCGCCGGATAACCAATTCTGGATATTTTGCCTCATTTGTGCAGTTACTCTCAGTGGTCGAGGCCCGTAGGACTTCATTGGACTGGGGAGTTGACCTCGCCGGGTGCCGCGTGCACTGAGTAGACAGACGGTTGCACCGTCGGTTGGGAAGTCGCGCCGCGGTGTCTCGGTCGACGCCCACCATGTCCAGGGCCCCATCCGTATCCGCCGCCCGCTGCAGCTACGGTGGTGCGCCTGAAAGCATGTGATGGCAGCAGCTGCCGAAGCGACTGCTTGACCTGACTTCCTCGACAATCACTGGGACGGCGGCCTGCTTGCAGCAGCCTGTGAAGCCCACACCACCGACCTCGACAGCGGCGCGGATGCTGGGCGCGACTACGGGGGCTCGTCTGCCTGGCGAGGGCGACGACGGAGCGCTGGATCGCCGAGGCCGGTGTGATCGGGCCGGGCCTGGCCGGTTGTGCACGGTTGACCCGATGCTCTGACCGCTTGCAGGTCTGCGCAATCAGCTGGTGTGGTCCGCGCGAAGGGTGCGCGACGCGGTTACGCAAAAGGGAGTGTGTGTCGCCCTGCGCAGCGGTAGGCGGACCATGCCGCTATTTCCCGTCGGCAGCCGCTGCAATGCATCGACCTGCCTAGTGTCTCTGCATGGGCTGGTGTGATTCGCAGCCCCATGGCCGGGGCGGTTCGCCAGGGTGTGGTCCTGGCGAACCGCCGCACGGGGCT
>NZ_JBHWEL010000059.1:29311-39015 GCF_042734135.1 Streptomyces sp. NPDC059668
CGCGCCCCCTCAGACCCCCCCCGCCCGCGGTCTCTGGCGGGCGGGTGGCGCCCCCCCCCCCGGGTGGGGGGGGGGTCCCGGGGGGGCCCGCCCCCCCCCCCCCCGCCGCACGGGGCTTGGGTCCGAACCTCGTGTACGAGGCGGGTATCCCTCTCACCCCTTCCCAACCGTTGGTACCGGGCACATCGTGTTCCTTCGCCGGGTGTGACCCGTCTGAGGGGGACGCGCTCGGCCGTCGATTTCCATCGACCAGTCGGCATCCATGGCGATGGTGCGTCGCTCGGCTGGAGTGTGCTGCGTGGGGTGTGATGACAATGAGGACTCCGTTGGTGCGCAGTCGTGCATTGAGCTGGCGCAGGAGCCAGGTGCGGTCGCGGATGAAGGCGATGGATAGCCGCATGGTGATCAGGTTGTAGCCGTCTACGGAAAGGGGGTCCAGGTCGTTGCTGACCCGAGGCTCTGCTGACCGTCGTGGAGCACCGCAACTTCAGCAGCAACGCCACCCTGTCGGCATCCGCCTACGCCGGAGTGTGCGCTTTAGGCCGTGGATCGAAAATGGATCCGGGATGCTCGTGTGAGCGAGGCCCGGTGACGTGTCGCGCGGTTCCCGGCGGGATCCTGTAATCAGGAACGGTGAACAAGGACGCGACCGACCCCTTCGTGCATGTCCGGGGCGCCAGTGAGAACAACCTGCGGAACATCGATGTCGACGTTCCGCGGGACGCGATGGTCGCCTTCACCGGCGTCTCCGGCTCAGGCAAGTCCTCGCTCGCGTTCGGCACCCTCTACGCGGAGGCCCAGCGGCGCTACTTCGAGTCCGTAGCACCGTATGCCCGAAGGCTGTTACAACAGGTCGGCGCACCGCACGTGCAGGAAATCACCGGACTCCCACCGGCCGTGGCGCTGCAGCAGCGACGCGGGTCGCCCAGCTCGCGCTCGACGGTCGGCACCATCACCACACTGTCCAATCTGCTGCGCATGCTGTACTCCCGCGCCGGCACCTATCCGCCCCGGGCCGCCCGGCTGGAGGCCGAGTCGTTCTCACCCAACACCGCGGCCGGGGCCTGCCCGGAGTGCCATGGACTGGGCGTCGTGCACGACGTCGCCGAGGACCTGCTCGTCCCGGACCCCTCGCTGAGCATCCGCGAGGGGTCGATCGCCGCCTGGCCGGGCGCCTGGCAGGGCGCCAACCTGCGCAGTATCGTGAGCGGCCTGGGGATCGACATCGACCGCCCGTGGCGCAGGCTCAGGAAGAAGGACCGGGACTGGCTGCTGTACACGGACGAGCAGCCCTCCGTGTACATCGAGCCGGAGGAGGACCGCGTCGACTACGGCTACCAGGGCAAGTTCTGGAGCGCCCGCAAGCACGTCATGCACGTCCTCGCCGACTCCAAGAGCGAGAAGATGCGCGAACGGGCGCTCCGGTTCGTCCGGAGTGTGCCCTGCCCCGAGTGTCACGGCAGCGGACTACGACCCGAGGCGCTCGCCGTGACCTTCACGGGACGTTCCATCGCCGAGATCAATGCCATGCCGCTCACCGAAGTCGTGGCGCTGCTGCGGCCCGTCGCGGAGCAGTCAGCGGCCGACGCCACCACGTCGACCGCCCGATCCGGGGAGACGACCGAGGTCGCGGTCCGGATCTGCGGCGATCTGGTCGCGCGGGTCGACGTCCTGCTCGACCTGGGGCTCGGCTATCTCAGCCTCGGGCGCCGCTCGACGACCCTTTCGCCCGGTGAGGCGCAGCGCCTGCGGATCGCCACCCAGCTGCGCTCGGGGCTGTTCGGCGTTGTCTACGTCCTCGACGAACCTTCTGCGGGCCTGCACCCGGCTGACGCGGAACCGCTGCTGGACGTGCTGGACCGCCTCAAGGCGGCGGGCAACTCGCTGTTCGTCGTGGAGCACGACATGGACGTCGTACGGCGGGCGGACTGGGTGGTCGACATCGGCCCCGGCGCGGGAGAGGGCGGTGGGCGCGTGCTGTACAGCGGCCCGGTCGCCGGTCTTGAGCGGGTCGGGGAGTCGGCCACGAGCCAGTACCTCTTCGGGCGCGCCCAGCCGCTCGATCACCGCCTGCGCGCACCGCACAGCTGGCTGCACCTGAGCGGTGTTTCCCGGCACAATCTCCACGACGTGTCCGTCGATGTACCGCTCTGCGTCCTGACGGCGGTGACGGGCGTGTCCGGTTCCGGAAAGTCGACGCTGGTGACGCAGGTGCTCGCCGAGGTCGTCCGCGGCCACCTCGGACTCGTACCCGAGGAGCCCGACGAGGCGCAGCTGGAGATCGACGTCCAGGACGCTTCGGGTGTCGAGTCGTTCGACCGGCTGGTCCGGGTCGACCAACGGCCCATCGGTCGAACTCCCCGGTCCAACCTGGCCACGTACACGGGGATGTTCGACGCGGTGCGCAAGCTGTACGCGGCGACGGACGAGGCCAGGGCGCGCGGCTACTCGGCCGGGCGGTTCTCCTTCAACGTGCCCGAAGGGCGGTGCGAGACCTGCCAGGGCGAAGGATTCGTCGCGGTGGAACTGCTGTTCCTGCCTGGCACCTACGCGCCCTGTCCGACCTGTCAGGGCGCCCGGTACAACGCCGAAACGCTGGAAGTCACCTACCGCGGCAAGAACATCGCGGACGTGCTGGAGCTGTCCGTCGACGCCGCCGCCAAGTTCCTTTCCGCCGTCCCGGCCGCCTCCCGCAGCCTGGAGACGTTGCGCGAGGTGGGACTGGGGTACCTGCGGCTGGGGCAGCCCGCAACGGAACTCAGTGGTGGTGAGGCGCAACGCATCAAACTGGCGACCGAACTGCAGCGTGCCCGCCGCGGGCACGCGCTCTACCTGCTCGACGAGCCGACGGCGGGGCTTCACCCCTCGGACATCGCGCTCCTTCTCCGCCAGCTGCACCGGCTCGTCGACGCAGGCAACACGGTCGTCCTCGTCGAGCACGACCTCGACACGATCGCCACCGCCGACTGGGTCATCGACCTCGGGCCGGGAGGCGGCGACGCGGGCGGGCGGGTGGTCGCGGCGGGCCCGCCGGCCAAGGTGGCGAGGGCCCGCCGCAGCGCCACCGCGCCCTATCTCGCGGCCCGGCTCGCGCACTCGTGACGACGGCACGAGGGACTGAGCGTCGGTCAGCCTGGTTCGGGACGCAAGGTCGCGAGCGTTTCCATACTACGTTCCAGCTGGTGACGGATACCGCGCGCGAGTGTCCAGTCCGGGCCCATTCCACCGGGTCAGCTGGGCATGGGGTGGTGTGCCCGGGCGAACTGTTCCACGACGGCGGCGCAAAGGGCGGGCAGGTCGGCGGGGCTGCGGCTGATGACCAACTGCCCGTCGGCGACAACCTCCTGGTTGACGACCTCCGCGCCGGCGTTGCGCATGTCGATGCGGATGCTGGGCCAGGACGTCAGACGGCCGCCGCGCACGGCGTCGGCTGTTCCCGCCGTCCTTTCTGGCGGACAGAGCCTCTGACAGACAACGGGCACACCCGCTGTCCCTCAGCGACCCGAGGAGCACCACTCGCACGCTGAACCTGGCCGCGCCCTCGAATTAGGGATGTTCACGGCGTGGTGTGCCCGTGCAGCTCGGCCTGGATCAGCGCCTGAGCTGGGCCCAGACCGTCGTACCGGCGCGGCGTGACGGCGCCGGTCACGAGGACGCGCATGCGCCATCTCCCCGGGGCGGCGCGAACCGGAAGCGCGTCACCAGGGCACCTCACCCTCGTCGTCGAAGAAGCGGCCCGTCGGCCCGTCGTCCGACACGGTGGCCAGCCGGATCGCGGCGGCCGCGCCCTCCTGGGGGGTGCGTACTCCCCGGAAGCCGTTGAGGTCGGTCGCCGTGAAGCCAGGGCAGACGGCGTTGATCAGGATGTGGGTGTCGGCCAGTTCCTTGGCGTACTGCACGGTGACGGCGTTGAGGAGCGTCTTCGACGGAGCGTAGGCGATGGAGATGGGGCCCGTCTCGGCGCCAGGCCTGGTCTGGAGTGTGAGGGAGCCGACGCTGCTGGAGACGTTCACGATCCGCGGCGACGGCGAGCGGCGCAGCAGAGGGAGCAGGGCGTTGGTGACGCGGATGACTCCGATCACGTTGGTCTCCACGGCCGCCCGTACCCGGTTCACGTCGACCGTGGTGGGCTCCTGCGGTCCGCCGCCGGTGATCGCCGCATTGTTGACGAGCACGTCGAGCCGCCCGGCCCGCTCCTCCATCAGCCGAGCCGCCGCTGTCACGCTGGCCTCGTCTGTCACATCCAGCGGCACGCCGAACGCGTCTGCTCCGGCCGCGCGCAGCTTGTCCACAGCGGTCTCGCGCCGCTCCTCGTTCCGCGCGCCGATGCCGACGGACCAGCCGAGGGCGCCGAGCCCGGCGGCGATCTCGTACCCGATGCCCTTGTTGGCCCCAGTCACCAGCGCGACCTTCTGTTGGTTCACGGTGTTCGTCTCACTCATGACATCGATACTTCTCCCCCTCCGGGCAGGGCGTCCAAGACCGACTGGGTGGACGGCGATACCGCCCGGGTATCGCTCCTGGCCGTCCCGGTTAGGCTGGCGGGGTGGAGACACGTGAGCTGCGGTACTTCGTCGCGGTCGCCGAAGAGCTGCACTTCGGCAGGGCCGCGCAACGGCTCGGGATCGCCCAACCCCCGCTCTCGCGGGCGATCGGCGGGCTCGAACGGCGCCTGGGCACCCTCCTGCTGGAGCGCGGCAGCCGGGGAGTCGCCCTGACCTGTGCGGGGGCGGTGCTGCTGCGGGAGGCGCGGGCGGCACTCGACGCCGTCGAGGCCGCCGAACGGCGCACCCGCCGGGCTGCCCTCGCGGCGACCGGCCGCCCCGCCGTGGTCCTGGCCGCGAAGGCGGGCGCCTCCGGTGAACTGCTGGCGAAACTCCTCGACGCCTACGCAGCCGAGCCCGGCGCCGTCGCCGTGGACGTCGTGCTGTGCGGGCCGGGGGAGCAGGCACGGTTGCTGCACGACGGCCGGGCCGACGTAGCCCTGCTGCATCGGCCGTTCGACGACACAGCCGGCTTCGACACCGAGGACCTGCACTCCGAGGGTCAGGTCGTGATCCTCCCGGCGGGCCACCCTCTCAGCGCCCGCCACCACGTGCGGCTCGCCGAGGTCACTGACCTTCCCGACCTGCCCCTGCCCCGCTGGCCTCACCCTGACGGCACCTTCCCGGACGGCCCCGGACCGCAGGTGCGCGACCACACGCAACTCACCCAGCTCATCGCCCTCGGCCGCGCCTGTGCGGTCGTGCCGGAGTCGGGCCGCACCGGCCTGCGCGAGAACCTCACCGCCGTACCGGTCCCCGACGCCCCCCACGTCACCACGGTCATCGCCTGGCCCCCACACAGCCGCTCAACGGCGGTCGCGGGGCTGGTCCGCGCCGCCACTGCCTTGTGACCGACGCCGGTGAACGCCGGGACACCGGACGCAGTGGCAGGCCGACCCCGCGCCTTCGACATACGGCGCCGGCGCTGCTCCTCCGGCTCCAGCCAAGGCGCCGCCCTGGCCTGGCAGATCGACGACCGCGCCCACGATGGCTACGTCATCGCGCCCGGCTCCACCACACGCGACGGCACCTGCACACCGGTCGACGATGGTGGCGCGACAGCCCGCAGAAGGGAGGATGGGGCATGGCTGCGCGGATCTGTTTGATCTTCGTACCCCGGACAACTCGTACGGCCGCTTCCATGTCCCCGCCCTCACCGACCAAGACCAGTCGCAGGGCAGCCCAATAGGGTCGGAGGCATGACGACCTCCCTTGCCAGCAGTGCCTTCGACTCGCTCCGCCTCGACGCCGTTCCGGACCAGGAGGCGCTGCGCCGGGCCTACGAACTCCCCAGCAACGCGGCCGTGCGTAAGCAGATGACCGAACTCACCGAACAGACGCAGCGGTTGATTGGGTGCTCATCGCTGGTTCTGGTGGCGAGCGCGGACGCCGAGGGCAACTGTGACGTTTCCCCGCGCGGTGGTCCCGCCGGATTCGTCACCGTCTTGGACACACGGACGGTGGCGATACCGGACGCGACTGGCAACAAGCGTCTGGACACCCTGCAGAACGTGATCGCCACCGGACGGGCCGGGCTGTTGTTCCTCATCCCGGGGCGCACCACAACGCTCAGGGTGAACGGCCGGGCCTGCGTCTCCACTCGCCCGGACCTGCTGTCGCAGCTGACCGCCGTGGGCAAGCCCCCGGCCAGTGCGCTTGTGCTGGGCATCGAGGAGGTCTACCCGCACTGCCCCAAGTCGCTCCTGCGCAGCGGGGCCTGGAAGCCGGAGCAGTGGCTGCCGCCGGACGCCCAGCCGACCTCGGCCGAGGTGACGCTCGCCCAGCTGCGGATGCCGGAGCTGACAATCGCTGACATCGAGCAGGCGGAGGCGGATTCGCTGAAGTACCGGTACGAGTAACGGGCTGACGGGCGGTGCGGGCCTTGGCGGTTTGCCCTGCCTAGACGGGTGCAGGGGATTCCCACGAAGATCGAGCAGGCCTCGGAAGGCCGGGTGCCGGATCTGCGGCCCTGAGCGCCGACCCCGGAATTCGTGACGACTGCAGATTCCGCGCCGTGATGCACTGCTTTGCGGGTGCGGTGGGATTCAGCCGGCGGCGAGCAGAGAGTCGTCTTCGGACCGGGCACCGGTCAGTTGGTTGCGTGCGACGACGAGGGCGGTGTTGATGTCACGGGTGCCGGTTGACACGCACAGGGTGTAGGCCAGGTCCTGCATGCGCTGCTCCGCGTGCGGGCTCCCGCTCAGCGCATGCAGGTCCCGCAGCGTCTCGTACTCGGCGACCAGTTGCTGCAGAACCACCGGGTGAGCCATCAACATGAGCGTCTCCTCCACCAACCACACCGACACTGGTCACCCGGATACCCCCACTCAAGGCCCCCACGCGGTGACAGTTTCGGACAGAGCGCCTACTGCCAGCCAGATACCTGGGAGAGCAGCATCCGGGACGGCACCGGGCTGGTCGAGGTCTTCATCCTCGGAGGATCCTCGGACCGCGTTGCTGCGGTCGTCGACCCGAAGCTTCCAGGAAGGCGTGTCAGACGACGTTTGTTCGCGCGTATTCGGTGCACACGAAGAGCTGACACGATCCTTACAACGAAGCGGAGCAGCATCGTGGGCATCATCGCGTGGATCATCATCGGCTTGCTTGCCGGCGCCATCGCCAAGGCCCTGATGCCGGGCAAGGACCCCGGTGGCATCATCATCACCATGCTCATCGGCATCGTCGGCGGTCTGCTGGGCGGCTGGCTCGGCAAGGTGATCTTCGGCGTCGACTCCATCGACGGATTCTTCGACATTTCGACCTGGATCGCCGCGATCGTCGGGTCCTTCATCCTGCTCGCGGTCTACCGCCTCGTCACCGGTAACCGGCGCTCGCACCGTCACGCGTGACCTGCTGAAGGCATACGCATCCGAGACGTCAGATGGCTCCCGAACCTGCTCGCAGGACGGGGGCCGTCAGCGTGTAGCGGGGTAGGGCGTTCGAGCTGCGGGTCGAGTGCCGGCGCTCGGTGTCGATCACGCTGAACGGCGCTGGCCGCAGCCGCCCCCGGATCGCGCAGGCGGAGCAGGCGCCGCCGAACACCAGCGGCGCGACCCTCCGCCGCGCGGACGATCGTCGGTCACCATCACGCAGGTCGACAGCCCCGGCCGGATCCGTACCCGGCCGGGGCTCTCGCGTGTCGGTCACGCGGGCGTGCGGGATGTCAGGAGGGGGGCGAGGACGTTGCCGTTGCGGCAGTGGTTCACGGTGTTGCCGATCCACGGGCCGCCGACAGGTACCACGGCGAGTTCCTGGAGGCAGACGGCGGCCGCGCTGAAGTTCCAGTTGTTCGCGGCGTTTACGCCGCTACCGAAGTTCGTGTCGTTGTCGGCGTGTGCGACGGGCGCGGCGAAGACGAGAGCGGCGGCGGGCAGGATCGCCATCATCATGATCTTCTTCATGGACCGGCAACGACGGCCCGGTGTCGGCGGATGCGCCTGATCACCCGTCCAGGCACAGGCGTTCGCAGGCCCGGCACCTGCTCGACGAACGTCTTCTGGAAGCACCGTCACCGGTCGCAGAAGTGCCGGCGCACCCGGAGGCGGACGACCACCCCCTGGGCGCCTTGGTCGAGGAAATGCAGGCCGCTGCGTGACCCGGTGTGAGCGGGAGCGGGAGGAGAATCGGTTCAGCTACGCGGTGGGCTGGAGGAGGACGCCGGCGGGTGCTGACCGCGGCCGTCTGCATGGGATGCGAGCGGGGTGGGGGAGAGCGTGGACTCTTCCTCCCCGACTTCGAGGAGAGTGTCGGCCGGTCCCACGATGAGCGGGTCTGGCACTCCCACGGCCTCGACGTCCTTGCTGGCGTAGTCGACCCGCGCGAGGAGACTGCGCATGGCTTCCAGACGGGCTCGCCGCTTGTCGTTGCTGTTCACGACAGTCCAGGGCGCGTTCTCGGTGTCGGTGGCACGGAACATTTGGACCTTGGCGACGGTGTAGTCGTCCCAGCGATCCAGCGAGTCCAGGTCGGTGGGGGAGAGTTTCCACCGCCGCACCGGGTCGACCTGGCGAATCGCGAAGCGAGTGCGTTGCTCAGTCCGGGAGACGGAGAACCAGAACTTCACGAGGATGACGCCTTCCTCGATGAGCATGTCCTCGAAACGAGGGCACTGGCGCAGAAAGAGGTCGTACTGCGCATCGCTGCAGAAGCCCAAGACCCGCTCGACACCTGCACGGTTGTACCAGGAGCGGTCCAAGAAGACCAGTTCACCCGCAGCAGGCAGGTGCGCGACATAGCGCTGGAAGTACCACTGGCCTGCTTCCCGTTCAGTTGGTTTGTCAAGGGCGACGACGCGGGCGCTGCGGGGGTTCAGCCGCTCCGTGAAGCGGTGGATCGTGCCGCCCTTGCCCGCGGCGTCGCGCCCCTCACAGACGACGATCACCCGGGCGCCGGTGTTCCTGGCCCAGCGCTGCAGCTTGAGCATCTCGATCTGCAACAGACGCTTTTGCCGCTCATACTCTTTGCGCCTGACCTTACGATCGTAGGGGTAGTTCTCCCGCCAGGTCGCAATCGCCAGGCCGTCCTCGTCCAGCAAAACCGGCTGCTCCGGTCGGCTCTGATCCACGGTAAGCCCGTCCAGCAAGAGCTTTTCAGCCTCGTCCATCGCCCCACACCCCCGCGCGCACGTCCTCATTCGTGGGGGTCGCGTTCCCGCAAACCCGTGCGCCAGTCCGCGCCCAGCGACCGGCGATCGGGCTCGGCGCGGGGGCACCCGCTGTCGGAGGTGGTCCGGACCGTGTTGGAGAACGCCTTGCCCTCGACCGTGGAGCCGCTTCTCAAGGCGGTGAGCGACAGCCCGGTGGACTTCAAAAAGGGGGGTCTCGGTGTACGAGGCACCCGCGGCCCGTTCGGCGCCCTGTGCGCGTAGCCCGCGACCTCTATCTGGAAGAGCCGGCGGCCGACACGGTATTCGTCCACGTCACCTGCATCGATGCCCTTATGCGTCAACCGCGACCGACCTCATCGCGACCAAATGAGATGACGTCCAAGCCGGACTCGGCACGGTGGGAAGGGCGTTGATCCATATGAGGCTGCCGCGTCGAGGTGCCGGCGGGCGCGGGTGACGGCGACTTGGGCGAGGCCGGGCGACCGTCACCATGAGTCCGGGTCGGGGCGGCGCCCCCCGCCCCCCCCAACCCGGGCGCAAAAACGCCCCGAAGG
>NZ_JBHWEL010000059.1:39025-58508 GCF_042734135.1 Streptomyces sp. NPDC059668
GGGGGGGGGGGGGGGGGGGGGGGGGGCGGGGGGGGGGCGGCGGGCCCCCCCCCCCCGCGCGGCGGGGGGGGGGGGGCGCCCCCCCCCCCCCCCACCCGGGGCGATACTCAGCCCGGTAGGTCTGTCAGCACGTCTTGCGCACGTATCCACCGCTACCGACGGGCGAGACGTCCACGTCACGCTGGACGATGCTCAAGGTGCTGCCCCACCCCTTGCAGGCCTTCTTCCGGCCGGCGTCTGTGTACTCGATCACGATGACCCTGTTGCCGAAGGCGCTGGTGTAGTCGTCGCACTCGTCGTACTGGCCGCACTCCTCGGCCACCGCGAAGTCGAGGCCGTTGGCGGTGCGGTTGCCGGCGAGTTCTGCGGTGTTCTTCTGGGCGATGGCCAAGTTGTCCGCGTGGGCGCGGGCGGAGAGCAGCTTGATGTAGGCCTGCGCGTTGGCCGCCGTGATCAGCTTGGCGGAGCGTGTGTAACTGTCGTAGTTGTCTGGCTCCACGGCCTGGAAGCCCTTGTCTCGGCAGCCGTCGATCTGGGCACCGATCTGGGCTGCGACGCGCTTCTGCTTGGCTTCCGTGCGGACGTCGAGGAGGGCCTCGCCCCAGTCCGTGTCGTAGACGACCTTGCCTGCGGAGTCGCGCAGCAGCAGGTCCGCGGCCCATTCGCCCTCGGCCCCCGGTTGCGCCTGGAAGGCGTTCACGTAGCAGATGTTGTACAGGCCTGCCGCCGGGGAGGCGGTGTGGTCGCGGGTGACGACCTTGACGCCGGCCGGTGGTGTGTAGGCGCCGCCGATCTGGTAGTCGAACCCGGCGTGCGTGGGCGGCAGGGATACGGCCGCCGCCTGCGTGGACGTCGCCGGTACCAGCAGCGTGGTCACCAGTGCGGCCGCGCCTACGGCGGCCCACATCAGCGTGCGGGACGGGCTGTTGAGGTGGCTCATGCACGAGCTCCTGATGAGAAGCGGGCACGTCCCCGCCTCGGACGTCCGTACTGTCCTGGCGACTTTGTCCGGGCTCGCGGCGCTGGGCCTGCATACCGGCTGGGCGTGCCTCTCGGCGCGGAGCGTCGCTCCGGCGTTGTTCGGGAGTAAAGCGAGCACCTGTGTGGATGTCAACGCCACCGGCCGACACCCATGTTGTCCGTGGCGGAATTTGCCTAACTCGTGGCTGACATACGGCCGTTATCGCACGAACGGCAGCAGGCACGACTCAGGGCGCGGCGGCGGGTTCGACACGTCCGCCTTCGCCGTGGAATGGGATCACCAGCGGGACGTCTGTCCGGACGGGGTGGTCAGCCGGAAATGGAGGGCGCTGTGGATCATTGGCCACGACTACATCCAGGTCAAGTTCGCCCAGGGCGACTGCCGGGCCCGCCCGGCCCACCCCGGACAATCGCAGCGGATCGAACGCGACGAAGTGCGCCGGCCACTCCTCGGCGGGCCGGACGACCGCGGCACCCTCTGTTGAGGCCGACGCTACGACCGCTCGAACGCGAGCGGATCGTTGTCCGTGACCGTCCCGCTCGCGGACTTGCCGCGGGCCTCCAGGGGCGGGACCTTGCAGCCGGTTCAGGCGTATGGACCCTCGGCCGCCGGGCATGCCTCGCGCAACTCTCCGGGTGTCAGCACGCCTTGAGTGTCACATTCCTGCGACGCCAGCCGTGGGGGAGCGGCACCACAGGCAGTCGAGGAACGCGGGGATCTTGTCGGTGAGCTGGTGACGGCCAGGGCGGGCGGTGACCGGCGCGGGGAGGGTGAGGGACTCTTCTTCCGCATCCTCGCATGTGAGCGTGCCATCGAAGGTTGATCGTTGAGCCTGATCTACAACGGGCGGTAGGTCTGGTACTTGCCCGTGAGAGAGCAGGCCGCCGCGTCGGCAACGTCTGCTCGGAGACCGGCCGCACAGGCTTCGAGGAATGCCCGTGCCCGGGGCCCTGACCAGTCCACTGCGGCAGCTGCCGCTCGACGGCCACAGCGCACCCCGGCCGCTGGCACCTTCCCGGAGGATCAGTCGAACACTCCGACACCAACCCGCCGGGGGGTCAGTCGGTGAATTCGTCGACGCCGAGGGCGAAGTCCCAGTGGCCGACTCCGTTCCCGGCGAGGCTCACCGTGAGCAGACCCATCCCTTCCAGCCAGTGCGCCATTTTCAGGGCGCCGACGTCCAACGGGCGCAGTCCGAGGCTCTCGATGAATGCTGCCACGTCCGCCTTGGCCTGCGCATTGTCGCCGGCGATGAAGACGTTGGGCCGGCCCTTCTCCAGGACGTTCCGGAAAATGGTGTTGAACGCCTTCACCACGCTGGCGCCGGCCGGGATCACCTTGGCGATTTCCTGCGCGACCGAAGTCTCCTCGCTGTGGGCCAGTCCGTCGAAGGTGGCGTTGAACGGGTTGCTGATGTCGACGATGACCTTGCCCGCGAGGGCGTCTCCGTACTCGGCGACGACCGGAACGACACCGTCGTACAACAGGGCCGTGATGACGATGTCCCCCGCCGGGACGGCGCCCCACCTGCCCGTCGTCGCGCCGTCGCCCAGAGCCTTGGCCAGGTCATCGGCCTTGGACTGATCGCGTCCCATGACCTCGACGGTGTTGCCGCCCGCCAATGCGAGCGTGCCGATGGTACGGGCCATGTTCCCCGTACCGATGAGGGTGATACTGCTCATGAGGTGTGTTCTCTTCCTGTTCTCAAGGTGTCGCTACGTCTCGTTCGTGCTGGGTCAGGCGCAGGGCGTCGGCCGCGACGCTTCTGGGTCAACTGCCGCGCTCTTCCCGGCACCTCAGGCTCGACAGCACGCGAACTCGGCGCCCGCGCAACACATTTGGGGTGTTGCGGATGTCCGCTTTCGAAAGCAGTTCGTTGTGGGGACTGTGATGTGATGTTGAGGGGTGTACCCGCGGCGTCCCTGGTGCGTGGCTCAGATGGCGGTGGTGCCGCCGTCGGTGACGAGTTCCAGGCCGTTGACGTAACTGGAGTCGTCGGAGGCGAGGAACAGGGCGACGCTGGCGATTTCTTCGGGGCGGCCCATCTTTCCGCGGGGGATGAGCGACTCGAATGCGGACCTGGTCGCCTCGTCGAACAGTTCTTCCTGTTTGGCGGTGGCGACCTGGCCGGGGGTCAGGACGTTGACCCGGATCTTGCGGTCGCGCAGTTCGTTGAGCCAGATGCGGGCCCAGGCCTGCTGAACGGCTTTGCTTCCCGCGTAGAGGCTCCAGCCGGGGAAGGCGCCGAGGGAGGCGTTGGATCCGGTCATGAAGATCGAGCCGTTGTCGTTGATCAGCGGCAGTGCCTTCTGCACGGTGAACAGGGTGCCGCGCGCGTTGAGCCAGAAGGCGCGGTGGAACTGTTCCTCGGTGATCTCGCCGAGGACGGCGGGTTCGCCCATTCCGGCGCTGGCCCACAGCACGTCGATCGAGCCCTTTTCCCGCTTGACGGTGTCGTACAAGCGGTCCAGGTCGTCCAGTTCGGCCGCGTCACCCTGGACAGCGGTGACATTGCGGCCGATCAGCTTGACGGCGTCATCCAGAGCTTCCTGCCGCCGGGCCTGGATGAAGACGTGCGCTCCTTCCTCGACGAACAGTTTGGCGCCGGCCAGTGCCATGCCGGTGGATCCGCCGGTGATCACCGCTACCTTGCCATCGAGCTTTCCCACGGTCACTCCATTGCATTGATGGGCATCCGAAACAGTGCGCCCATTCTGGAAAAGGGCCCTGCTGTCAAATTCTGATGTCGAATTCCCGTGCCGAATTCGCTTCGGCCCAGATGGGCACCTGTTCAGGTTGCCATTTGGCCGGAGTGGGTGTCCAAGACTTCTTTTAGTCGTGGTGATACCCTGGAGGCATCACCGGTTTGGGAGACGCCATGGATCTGGACCTACGTAAATTGCGTTACTTCGCTGCCGTGGCCGACCAGTTGCATTTCGGCCGTGCCGCCGACGAGCTGCATATCGCGCAACCGGTGCTCAGCCGGCAGATCCGTGCGCTCGAGCAGGATCTCGGCGCCTCGCTGTTCACCAGAGATCGCCACGGCGTAGCGCTGACCGACGCGGGCCGACAGCTGCTGACCGACGTCGGTCCGCTGCTCGCCTCCGCGGACGCGGTCCGCCGCCGGGTGTCCGTGGCCGCCCGTGGCAGCCGGCGGCTGACGGTCGGTTTCCGGGCCGGCATCCCGGTCATCCCGGCGGCGCGGGCGTTCGAGGCCCGGCACCCGGACGTGCTCGTGGACGTGCAGCGGATCGAAGGGGACGACCAGGCCCCGATGCTGCTCGACGGCCGCATCGACGTCGGCTACGTGCGGCTGCCCATCGATGAGGCCGGCCTGCGCGTCACCCCCCTGTACACCGAGCCGCGGGTGGCAGTGCTGCCCGCAGGCCATCGGCTGGCCGGCAAGGAGGAGGTCACCGAGGCCGACCTGGCCGGCGAACCACTGGTCTGGCACGCCGACCCGAGCACGCAGCCCACCAGGCGCCCGCACCCTAACGCCGGGTACGTGGTGCGCGGCGTGGACGAGACGCTCGAGCATGTCGCGGCCGGCCGGGGCATCTCGTTCCTGGCCCGTTCGGCGTCCGTGTTCTACTCGCATCCGCAAGTCATCTATGTGCCCATCCCGGATCTGGCGCCCGACCAGGTGTGCCTCGCGGCGGCGGCATCGCACACCTCGCCAGTGGTCGATGACTTCTTCACCGCGGCTCAGGCGACGGCCGAGATCACGGCAGAATGTGGGAACTATGAAATGTGGCAGCCCGGAAGCGACGGTGCCTCAAAGCGCCGTTGAGCAGTCCGACTGACAACAGCAGGGCCAAAGAGGGGCGGTCCAGCAATGGCGCAGGCATTGAGGTCTTCTCAGCAACCTGACGATTGCAGTGCGTGATGTTGGTGTACGGGTCACCGTGCACCGCCGTACGGATGAACGTGCGCCCCGCGCACGCTTCGCGTACCAGGCTCAATGAACTGGCGATGGCCACCCAGTACGCCGGAGGATCTCCGCGGCGATCTCGTCTGCGGTCCGGTCGTCGGTGACCACTGCCAGATCACCAAGCCCGTCCAGGGCGCTGAGGGCCCGTGCCGCCTGGTCGGCGATCTCGCGTAGACGAGCCTGCGGTTGCCCGATCAGTTGGTCGCCGGCGAGACCCCGGGCCGGAGTGATGCCTCGGCCCCGGCGGGTGACCCGGTCGGCCAGTGTCCGTCGGCTGGCGTGCAACTGGCAGAGGGTGATCGTGGCGGCAGGCAGCGCTGTGGCGTACGCCTCCATGCCCCCGGGCCGGTCGAGTGGGCCGACAGCGATCAGGCAGCCCGCTCCGTTGGCCCGAAACGCTCGCCAGACCGCGGCCAGGTTGGCCGCCTTGAGCCGATGGTTGCCCGGGTCGCCGGCCGGGGTGGGACGGTGGAAGCCGATCTGGTCGAGGTCCACGAACGCGGCGTGCACACCGGCCCGCCGGACCTGCTGGTACACCTGCCAGCCGACGGTGGACTTGCCGACGGCGGCCGGCCCGCACAGCCAGAGGATCTCGCCCGGTGTGCGGTCCGGTTCCCGTCGCGTCATGCTCGGGTCTTCCCTTTGTGCCCGCAGATCGGGCCACCCGGTGCGCGCCCGGACCCGGTCGGCGACCTCGGTGACGGTCAGCCCGGTCGTGTCGATGCAGAGAGCGGTCGGGAAGGCGCGGTCGAGGGCGTCGGCGTACGCGAGTTGCTCTGCGCGGTCTTCGTTCGGGCGACCGCGGGCGGCCAGTCGTCGGCCCAGCTCCGCCGGCTCGGCCCGCAGGCGACAGGCAGTCACCGCAGCGTGCGGTACGAGGTCGGCGTCCACCCCACGATTCGGATCGGTGACGCCCGGAACGACCAGAGACCGGGCACCGGCGTCCCGGAAGTTGGCCACCACCCCGTCGAGAGCACGTGCCTTGAGCCGATGGCGGCCCGGATCTGTGTCCGGCTCGGGCGCCCAGTGTCGTGGCGTCGGCGGCGCGTAGCACATCCCGAGCTGGTCGATGTCCACAAATCCGGTGGGCGTGCCCGCCCCGGCGAGCTGGACGAACACCTCCCAGGCCACGGTGGTCTTCCCGACCCCTGACGCCCCATACAGCCACAGCACCGGTAGCGCGATCACGAGGGCGAGTATCGGTACCGGGCAAGCGCCCCGTCGAGCGATTTTCGTCGCCCGGCAGCGGGGGGAAGCCCCCTCAACGCCTTCCAGATCGAGGGTCGGTTCACCGCGTAACCGCGTAGGTATTGAGCCTGGGGGCAGGGTGGCCGCCCGACTGTCACTGGCTCCCGCGGTGCAGCCGGAGCTGACCGGGGTGGCGACCCGGAGGCTGTTCGGGGGTCGGGCGGACGGTGGGGTCGGGGACGGGGCGGCTCACAGGAGAGTCGGCGGTGAGGGTGAGTGTCTCGCCGTGGTTCCGAACGGTCATCGTCTCGCCGGCCAGCAGTGTGTAGGTGGCGATGCCCGTCTTGATCTCCACTCGCAGGCGGCGGCCCCAGATCCCCATGTGGAATGCGAGTCGGCTGAGTTTTTCGGGCAGTCGGGGCGTGAACGACAGCGTGTCGCCGTCGTGGCGCAATCCTCCGAAGCCGCAGACCAGGGCCATCCAGGTTCCGGCCAGTGAGGCGATGTGCAGCCCGTCCCGGGTGTTGCTTTCCAGGTCATTCAGGTCCATCAACGCGGCTTCGGCGACGTAATCGTAGGCAAGTTGTTCATGGCCGACCTCCGCCGCGATGACCGCCTGGCAGCACGCGGACAGTGACGAGTCGCGGACCGTCAGCGGTTCGTAGTAGGCGAAGTTACGGGCCTTTTGTTCGATGTCGAAGGACTGGTCGCACGTGTACATGGCCAGCACCAGGTCCGCCTGCTTCACCACCTGCTTGCGGTAGATGTCGAAGTAGGGGAAGTTCAGCAGCAAGGGGTACTGGTCGGGTCGGGTGGCGGCGAAATCCCACAGCTGGTGATCGGTGAACCCCGCGTCCTGCTCATGCACCTGCAGGTCGTCGTCATAGGGCAGGTACATGGCCTCCGCGGCGTCGCGCCAGGCCGCGGTCTCCTCGTCGTCCACACCAAGAGCCGCTGCCTGATGACGGTGCCGTTCGGCGCAGTCGGCCGCTGCGCGCATGTTCCTGGCAGCCATGAGATTGGTATAGGCGTTGTCGTCGGCGACCGCACTGTACTCGTCCGGCCCGGTCACGCCGTCGATGTGGAAGACGCCGCGGTGGTCGTGATGGCCCAGCGACATCCACAGCCGCGCCGTCTCCACGAGAAGCTCCGCCCCACTGAACTGCTCGAAGTCCTCATCGCCGGTGGCGGAGACGTAGCGGATGACAGCGTCCGCGATATCGGCGTTGACGTGGAAGGCGGCAGTGCCGGCCGGCCAGTAGGCGGTGCACTCCGAACCATTGATGGTTCGCCAAGGGAACGCGGCTCCACGTAGCCCCAGTTGCTCGGCCCTTTCCTTGGCCGCAGGCAGGGTGCTCTGCCGCCAGCGCAACGCCTCGGCGACGGCACCGGGCGAGGTATAGGTGAGCAGCGGCAGGACGAAGGTCTCGGTGTCCCAGAACGAGTGGCCGTCGTAGCCGGTGCCCGTCAACCCCTTGGCGGGGATGGCGCGCAGCTCGGCGCGGGCGCCGGCCTGCAGCACGTGGAACAGCGCGAACCGCACGGCCTGTTGGATTTCCTCATCTCCGTCGACTTCGACATCCGACCGTGCCCAGAACTCGTCCAGGTAGTGCCGCTGCTCATCCACCAACCCTTGCCAGCCGGTGCTACCGGCCGCTGCGAGAGCGGCTTGCACCTGGTCGCGTACGGCGGGCAGGGAACGCATACGTGACCAGCCGTAGGCGACCAGCTTGTCGATCCTCAGCTTCTCACCCGGGACCAGCAACGACGTGACGGTCAGGCGTGCGACGTCGTCGCTGCTCTCGCCACTGATCTGCGTCTGCTCGGGCCCCTGTACGGTGTGGTCGGCCGAGGCTCCGACCCGCAAGTTGCTGTTGCGCGTGCAGTGCATCAGCAGGAGGCGGTTCCCCAGCGCACAGTTCTCCTCCGCGTCGAGGGGCCTCTCGACGGCCGCGGCTCCGCGGGGATCGCCTGCGACGGGCGGAAGTTGTTCGTTGGCGACGAGTTCAGACTGCACCACGACGCGCACGGGGGCGTCCACCGCTTCGACCTCGTAGGCGATCGCGGCGATGGAGCGCTGGGTGAAGGAGACCATCCGAGTGGAGCGCACCCGTACCGTGCGGCCCGCCGGCGAGGTCCACGTGCAGCTGCGGTGGAGCAGGCCGGCACGCATGTCCAGCACACGCTCGTGGCTGCGGAGCCTGCCGTAACGCAGGTCGAAGGGCTCGTCATCAACCAGCAGCCGCAGAATTTTGCCATTGGTGACATTGATGACGGTCTGGCCGGACTCGGGGTAGCCGTACCCACCCTCCGCATAGGGCAACGGGTGCAACTCGTGGACGCCGTTGAGGTAGGAGCCGGGCAGCCCGTGAGGCTCGCCCTCGTCAAGGTTTCCGCGCCAGCCGACATGGCCGTTGGAGAGCGCGAAGACCGACTCGCTCTGCGGCAGCAGATCCAAGTTGAGAGGCGTTTCCTTCAGGACCCAAGGGTCGACAGCGAAACATGTGTCCGTGATCATCCCTGGTGCTCCAGCTCGGCGAGGTCCTGAACGACGATGTCAGCGCCGTGGGCGAGCAGGGCGTCCGCTTGGCCGACCCGGTCGACCCCGACGACGAAGCCGAAGTGGCCCGACCGGCCGGCGTCCATCCCCGCCAGTGCGTCCTCGAAGACAGCCGACACCCGAGCTGTGACACCCAGGTCCTGGGCGGCGGCCAGGAACGTATCAGGATGCGGCTTGCCCGGAAGCCCGCGCTCTGCGGCCACCACACCGTCGATGCGAACGTCGAACAGCGACTCGGCCCCGACCGCCGCCAGGATCTCCCGGCAATTCGCGCTGGAGGACACGACAGCGGTCTTCAGACCGTGCTGCCGAACCGTTCGTACATAGCGCAGGGTGCCCGGGTACGCTTCGACACCCTCCGCGCTGATCATCTTCAACAGAAGATCGTTCTTGCGATTCCCCAGCCCCTGCACCGTGTCCCTCTCATCGTCCGGGGAGCCCTCGGGAAGCCTGACGCCGCGCGAGGCGAGGAAGCTGCGCACACCATCCGCGCGTGGCCTGCCGTCCACGTACTCGTCATAGTCCTGGGTGACGTCGAAGGGCGTGAAACCGGATCCGTCGTGCCGCAGGAGGAAGTCGTCGAACGTCCGTTTCCAGGCGGCCGCATGCACGACGGCCGTCTTCGTGATGACTCCGTCCAGGTCGAACAGGCACGCTTCGATCGATTCCGGCAGGCTGTACGGCCTCATCGAGTGCCCCCTCCAGGAGAACGTCGCTGAGTGGGCCGAGGACGATGCTTGGCTGCTGCGGCTGGGGCCTCTTGTCCGGCGTGTGTCACCTTCCGGCTATGCCGCCGCCCACCCCCTACGATCCACCCGGTTCTGGGCGAGCGCAAACAAACATGTGCCCCAGGCGTCGGGGTGCACCAGGCTTCGGCATGGGTCCCGTGTGTGCGCCCGCGCCCGGTCCGTGAACTGCCGGAGGAGTTCATCGACGCCTGACAGATCCTTGCCGTGACGTCCATGGTCTTTGTCGATCGTGAAGCGGGCGGAAGGCGCATCGATCCCGGGGCGCTGCATGCGGTCATCCCTGGTGAGCTGAGGCGAGGTCGAGATCGCCCCGACGCGCCGCAGTGCAGCCCGAACGGACCTCGGCAGCTCTCAAGCTCCTTTTTCATCGGCAGGAGCTGCTGTCTCCTCAGCGCATTCGAGCCAGCACTTCGTCGGTGGACAGCAACTCATGGGCGAAGAAGCGGTAGTTGATGATCGCTGCCTGATACCCGTCGCCCCACACGGGGTGACGAGGTCCAGCTGTGGCATCCCTGACCAAGGTGACCTCGAAGCCCTCCTCGATGAGGTGGCGCATGTGGGACTCGACGCACATGTTTGCCAGCATCCCGCCAAGGATGATCTTTTGTATTCCCCGTTTGCGCAGTTGCAGTACCAAGTCGTTGGTTTCCGGGCCGAACACCTTGTGTGGGCTGGCGACTACGGTCTTTCCGTCTTCGATGTACGGCTTGAAGCGGTCCAGCCAGTCCGCCCCGGAGTTGCGGAATCCGGTCAGGTCGAGCTGTCCTGTCCGTGCGAACGTATGGGTGTCGAGTTCACTCGTCTCGAGTGGCCCATTCATTCGCCACCCATTGTCGGTAGGATAAAAGTAATGTGGCGATATGAAGACCTCGTAATCGCCCCTCTTTGCCGTCTCGAATATCCTCTCCATGTTCTCGACGGTCTTATTCTCCGTGACGCTCGCCCCCACCACGTCCCAGTTCGCTCCGTCCTCGCTCAGCACGTCATTCTGCGGGTCGATGAACACAACCGCCGTGTCCGTCTTGTCGATTTTCACTGGGTGCTCCTAACGCGATGACGTGCCCTGGTGCGGTGGGTGTTCAGTACCGCGTATGTCCTTTCGGCGAATTATTGGTTCCCGAGGCGCGAGGCCTCTATTGCAGCCGGTATGAATTCTTCGGATTGTGCCGAAAGTAGGCGGCACGCCAACTAGTTCGATCGCCTTCGGGGTGTTCGCAGAGGGCGTTGTCCGGTCATTAGGTCGTCCGTTTCATTCTGACCCACCCTGGGGCGATCCGCATGGGTGATCTGGTCCGCGGGCGCGCTGCCTGCCACCACGCGGCGCGCGGGATGGCGGCGCCGGGAAGTTGGGCGATAGGGCTCAGGCGCGAAGCTGCATGTACTCGAAGACGGAGCCGTCAGGGTGGCGGGCGACGATCCTGGTGCCGTTGGGAACCTCGTTGGGCGCTTCGAGGATCTCGGCGCCCGCCTTGCCGAGGGCTTCGAGAACGGGGGCCAGGGAGCCGACGATGACGGTGGCGTTCTGCGATACGTAGTTCTCAAGCGGCCCGGAGTAGAGCAGGAAGGGCCCTACGAGTGCCAGCTCAAGCTCACGGTACGGGAATCGGCGGACCTCCGTCTCTCCGGTCAAGTCCTGGTAGAGGGGGATCGCGTCCTCAAGGTTTTCTACCTCAACGTTCGCGACCATTGCGTGGATGTTGCTGTTGCTGCTCATGGTGGTACTCCCTTTTTTGCTTACGGTTCTGGCTGGCGGAACCGCCGTGCACTTTTGGCGTGCGGCGACACATCTGATCGCCTGGCGGTGAAATCCTTGAATCCCTGAGTGACGCTCAGTTGGTGGCTGGCGGGGTCTGGGCGACGCCCGCCTCGCAGGTGTCGTGGGTGGGGCGAGAGGAGCTAGGCGGGGGTGTCCGAGACTCGGCTCGGCAGCATGGCGCGTGCGGCCCGGACGGGGTCCGACTACTCGCGAAGGAGCCTGGTCTTCCCGTTCTCGGCCACCAGGCCCTCGGCGTAGGTTTGCGTGAAGGGCGGCCTGCGACCGTAGTCCTCCACCGACCATTCGAGGGGAGCGTTGATGTTCAACTGCCCGCATCCCGAAGTCACGTTTGCCGTGTCCGGGAAAACCCACATCTCGATGAAGTGCACTGGATTCGCATGCTCCTGGTCACCGGTCAGTGTCCATGAGTCGTTCTCGCCGTCGGAGGGAGCCCCGAAGGGGGAGGAGTTGAGCGATCGCAGCCACTCGGTGCTCGCGAGATGGCGGGAGCGGGAGCGGCGTATGTCGATGGAGGCGCGCAAGGTGGCTTCCTTGGAGGGTGAGGACGGGGGCTGCTCGTGGGTGTGCGGCTGAGCGGAGGCGCCGGGCGGCCACTGCTCGATTTCCGTGGGGCTGTGATTCGGTCCTGGTAGGGCTCTGGTTCGTCTGCGGCGACCGCACGTGTGGTCGTGGACACGAGGCCAGCCGCGTGGGGCTACCTACAGCCCAGCCGGCGTGCTTGCCGGATCCAGCGATACAGGGACCACATACCGGGGCATATGCGCCTCGGTCTCACGATCAGCAAAACACATATGGACGATCGGGTCAAGAATGGGCTGGCGCTGTCGCACAGGTCACCTTCGGCCCTCCGGGGCGCTGCCCGACCACTCCCGCCACTGCTCATGGACTGAAAGAGCGCACCGCGGGAGGGGACCGCGCTCACGACGGCTGGCCTCGAGGATGGAAGGGTGCTGCGCAGCCGTCTCGGAGACGGGAGGGCAAGACGGCTAGGGAGGGCGGGAGGGTGCCCCGGGCACGGCCGGAGTCCTGCCGGCATACGAGGTGCGGCGTCGACCCGCGAGGCGTGGGCCTGCCGGCAGCGAGAACCCGCGGCCCCCAAGCCGTCCTCCGCGGGTCCAGCTGGCCGCACCTACGCAGAGGGACGCGGTGGCGCCGCTGTCGGGGGGAGGAACTGGTGTCGCGCCATGGCCACCAGCGTCCGTACCGCGATGGCTCCCACGAGTGCAGTCGCGGCGGCCAGAAGGAGGTAGGAGAGAACGAGTTCGCCGGGAGGGTGGCCGGTGCTGGTCCAGTGCAGTCCGGTGGTCGCCACCGTCGTCCAGGAGAAGGTGAAAGCCCAGAAGCCAGGTGTGAACTTCAGGCGGAGAAACAAGGGGAGTAGGCGTACCTGGGCGAGGATCATCAGCAGGCAGTAGTCGGCGAGCACGGCCGAGAGCCGGTCGATACGGTCGTGGTTGAGGGCGAAGCAGGCGACGCTTGCCATGGAGGCGGGCACTATCTCGATGGCGAGCGTCGGCGTGAGGCCTGGCGGCATCGGAGGCCGGAAGAAGAGCCGGGCCAGGATCATGGAGCCCAGGACGACCCACGAGATGATCCCGAGACCGAACATGACTTCCGCCACGCGCTCCTGCCCGACCTGCACGGCACAGAAGGCAGCCACCAGACCACCGCCAGTAGCGGGCAGAAAGTAACCCGGGTGAAGCTGGTCCAGCTCGAGCGGGCCGTATATCCATTGACCGGTATACCAACCGCCCACGAGCAGCGTCAGGACGATGAAGACGTCCACCACTACGCGACCGGCGTCGGGGGCGTACGGGGCTATGCCCTGCGCTGCGAGGAGCATCGGCGTGATGACCGCCAGTGAGCCGAACGGGCTCCCGACGCTGTCCAGCACGTCGGCGACGAAGGCTCCCCGGACAGAGGCCGCGTATCTCAGATACAGCAGCAGCGTCACGCACCAGACGGCCGCAGCGAGCGCGACCAGGGCACGGCCCACGTCGATCGGCGCGTGGCCTTCATGGGCTGCTGTGAGCCAGGTGCCGGCCAGGCCTGCGAGGCCCAGAGATATTCCGAAGAAGGCGAGAGGTATGCGCGGCACGGCCATATCCAAAACCTCTGGTTCCAGGATCATGTCGGGCTTCGCCGGCGTCCCGTCATGCGGGACCTAGCCAGGCGAGGACTGTCCCCACGGCGCGTTCGCCGCCGTAGCATCTCGTCCTCGAATCCGGTGGTTCTATCGAGTCTGCATCGATACGAGCTGCACCGCCCGCGCAGTGCGGTGCAGCTCGTGGAATGTGTGAAAGTCCGAGGCCAACGCTCTGCGGGATGCAGGTCGGAGGCCGGTCATACACAATTGGTTCTGGGAGGCGTCCAACCAAGGTCGGGAAGCTCTCCGACTTCTGGGTGGGCATGGGGGAGGGTGGAGCGGGCGACGCTGAACGGCACAGTGAGGACGTGCCGCGGCGTGCGGGAGATCCTGCCGCCGATGAACGAGCATGGCCGCAAGAGTGGGCCGGCGAAGACCAGTTGGTGGCGCGCCGGCCCCCGCGGGCCGCTTTCTGCACCGCTCGGCGCCGGATTACGGCCGCCCTCGACTTGGCCGTGCCGTGCCGTGTCCTACGTCCAGACAGGCCGGATGAAGCAGGGAGTTCCCCGCTGTCACCGCACCAACTCGTCAGAGTTCGAGGTCGGTCAGGACCAGGACTCGCTCGTAGGTGTAGTCCTCCATCGCGAACTTCACGCCCTCGCGGCCCACGCCTGACTGCTTGGCGCCGCCGTAAGGCATCTGGTCGGCGCGGTAGGACGGGACGTCACCGATGATCACGCCGCCGACCTCCAGCGCGCGGTGCGCACGGAAGGCGACCTGCACGTTGCGCGTGAACACGCCCGCGTGGAGGCCGTATTTGGAATCGTTGACCGCGGCAAACGCTTCGGCCTCGCCATCCACCTTCGTCACGGTCAGGACCGGGCCGAACACTTCCTCGCAGGCGAGAGTGGTGTCCGCCGGGACGCTGGTGAGCACGGTGGGCGCGTACGATGCGCCTTCACGTGTGCCACCGGTATGAAGCTTGGCGCCTGACGTCACTGCCTCGTCGACCCACGACTCGACACGTATGGCGGCTCCTTCACTGACGAGCGGGCCGACGTCCGTGGCGGCATCCGAGGGGTCACCGGTGACCTGGGCCTCGACGGCGGCGACGATACGCGGCAGCAGCCGGTCATAGATGGCGGCGTCCGCGATGACGCGTTGCACGGAGATGCACGACTGGCCGCCCTGATAGTTGGAGAACTTCGCGATGCGGGTCGCGGCCCAGTCCAGCTCTTCGTCGGAGGCGTAGTCACCCAGGACGACCGCCGCACCGTTACCGCCGAGCTCCAGGGTGCAGTGCTTGCGCGGCACCGAGTCCATGATCGCGTAGCCGACCTTCTCGGAACCGGTGAAGGAGATCACCGGAAGGCGCTCGTCCTGGACCAGTGCGGGCATACGGTCGTTGTCGACCGGCAGGATCGACCATGAGCCGGCCGGCAGGTCGGTCTCGGCCAGCACCTCGCCGAGGACCAGCCCGGAAAGAGGAGTGTTCGGAGCGGGCTTGAGGATGATCGGCACACCGGCGGCGATGGCAGGCGCCACCTTGTGCGCGCCCTGGTTCAGCGGGAAGTTGAACGGGGTGATGCCGAGGACCACACCCTTGGGAAAGCGGCGGGTCAGGGCGAGACGCCCCCGGCCGCCTGCGTCGGTGTCCAGGCGCTGGGCGTCGCCGCTGTTGAAGTGGCGGGCCTCTTCAGAAGCGAAGCGGAAGACGGAGACGGCCCGGCCGACCTCGCCGCGCGCCCACTTGATCGGCTTGCCGTTCTCGGCAGAGATCAGCTGCGCTATCTCCTCAGTCCGGTCGGCAAGGCGCTTGGCCACATGGTCCAGGGCGGCGGCCCGCAGGTGCGCCGGAGTGGCGGCAAACTCGTCCCGCACCGCGTAGGCGGCGGCGACAGCCTCTTCAACCTGTGCGTCGGTCGGGACGGAAACCGTACCGACCAGGCGGCTGTCCCACGGCGACGTCACGTCGAGGGTGCTGTCGCCTTGGGCCGGGCGTCCTGCGAGCCAGAAGGAATGGACAGATGTCATGGGTGGTCTCCGGCTCTATTGCGATACGGGATTTCGAACGGCGTGATATTCACCGTAGGGCCGTGCCCAGGTGCAATGGCTTGTTCGACTTGTCAGAGTGGGCGGATGGCACACGCCTGTTCGGCATGAGGAGGTTTCAGGCGGCGTCTGCTTTCCGACCTGTTGGCCGGGAGCTCTGGACACGCCATCTGAAGCTGCTGCCCTCGGACACTGTTGCTGCTGCCGCCGGAGCGTACGAGCACGTCTTCAGGGAAGGGCCGCCGCGGGCTCGCATCAGATGCCTCGGCTGTAGCCCGGCACGAGCAGTCGTCCGGGCGGTGGCTGGTGTCCAGACCGGCGCAGACCTGTGGCCACGCCCGGCCGGGCATGGCGTGGCGGCGAGAGGGTGTTCCGTGGCAGCGCAGCCGCGGGCACCGGACTGTGGTCCGGGCGTCGGGGGCCGGGGGCCGGCGGCCGCGTCACGCCGTCTCCGGGTCGGGCTTATCCGAACGTAGGGGTGGCCTGATGGGCGGGGGAGCCTGCACCACACCAGTCCGTCAGGGCCCGTCGGACGTCCTCGGCCCGGCGTTCCGGGTGTTCCTCCGAGGTGGTCCACGCGATGTACGCGTCCGGCCTGACCAGTACGGCCTTTCGTGTCAGGCCCGGCGCGGACACGAACCCGACCTCACCGTCCCAGCCTTCAGTCACCGCGGCGGGGAGCGGCGCGTCTGCGGCGGTGACGAGCACGAAGCGCCGGGCACGCAGAGCCTCATACAGCCGCCTTCCGTCGGTCAGCGGCAGGTCGGGAACGCGTTTGCCGACAAGCGGGGGCGCGCCACTCGGAGCGGCGTAGGCGATGTCGATACCGGAGATGGCCCGGGCCGCCCTCTGGGCCACGGGCGGAATGCGCAGCACCGTGCGGGCGAAGAGGTCGCGGAATCCGCACATCGCCTTCGGTGTCGTCAGTACCCCGCGCAGGAGTGCGCCGCTCATCCGAAGTACCCGGCGACCCACCGGATGCCGCTCGGCCTGATAGGTGTCGAGCAGGGCGTCCGGAGCCCGGCCGCGCAGGACGGCCGCCAGTTTCCAGCTGAGGTTGGCCGAGTCCTGGATGCTGGTGTTGAGGCCCATGCCGCCGGCGGGTGAGTGCACGTGTGCTGCGTCGCCGACGAGAAATACCCTGTCGACGCGGTAGCGGGGGCACTGGCGTTCATCACTGTGGAACCGGGAGAGCCAGCGTGCGTCCCGCATGCCGAAGTCGTTCCCGAGCGCTCGCCGGGCGACTGCGCGGATCTCCTCCAGATCGACGGCCGTGTTGTCGGGCATGTCGTGGTGACGGTTCCAGGCCATGACGCGGAACCAGCCGTCGCCGAAGGGGACCACGATGGCAAAGGCGTCCCCCACCGCCCCGACGGTGGGAGGCTTTCTCGGCGGCTCGGCCAGGCGTACGTCGGCAAGCATCATCGACCGAACCGCGGACCGGCCGGGAAAGGGCAGGCCGAGGGACTCACGCACCTTGCTGTTCCGGCCGTCAGCGCCCACCACGTAGGCGGCACGCAGGGTTTGCACCGTGCCGTCCGCGGCGCGTACCTCGACGTCGACGCCCGTGGAGTCCTGCCGGAGGCCGGTCGCCTCGCAACCGCTCCTGATGTCCACTCCGTGGGTGAGGGCGCGGGAGCGGAGCAGCCGCTCGGTGTTGTACTGCGGTGTCACCAGGACGTGCGGGTAGCGGGTCGGCAGGTGCGACAGGTCGATCTGCAAGAACTGCAGGACCGGATTGCGCAGCCCAGTCTTGAGCAGGTCGTCGGCGAGCCCGCGGGCGTCGAGTTGCTCCATCGTCCGGGCGTGCACGGCGAACGCCCGGGTGAGTTTCGACTCCCCTTCGCGCCGCTCCACCACGGTGCAGGAGATCCCTGCCTCGGCCAGGTCGCCCGCGAGCATCAGTCCCGCGGGGCCTGCCCCCACGATCAGCACGCCTCCGTCGGAGCCCATGTGCGTCCTCCGCATCGATCGACATGAAATTCAGGTGTGCGGCTGCCTCGGCGGGTCTTGGCGGATGAGCGGGGCCAGCCGGTCAAGCGGATGGGATGGTCCTCACTGCGTGCTCCCGGTAACAACCCCCCGGTCGCCTGTGCGCGCGTGGCGGTGAGGGAATCGTCGACCGTGAGCGTTGCACAGGCGGTTTCGTTTGGATCGGCCGACTACTGGTCCGGGTATTGCGCTTTTGGTCTGCCGGCTGATGAGAACCACAGCGATATGCAGAGGTCCAGATTCCCACTCGGGTGTTTGCGTGTGTCTGCACCCGGGCCGGACGGTACGGCGGAACGGCACACCGCCGTGCCGTTCACCCGCGGGCGAACTCCAACAGGTCGGCGTTGAAACGGTCGGCGAAGACGGGGACCATCGCCAGGCCGTGCGGGGCGCCCGGGTACACCTTGAACGTGGCGTCCTTGACCAGCTTCGAGGACTTCTCTCCGGCGGCCACGATGGGCACGATCTGGTCGTCGTCGCCGTGCACGATCAGGGTCGGGACGTCGAACTGCTTGAGGTCCTCGGTCAGATCGGTCTCCGAGAACGCCTTGACGCAGTCGTACGCGCTCTTGATGCCCACTTGCATCGACCACAGCCAGAACGCGTCACGTGTGCCCTGGGAGACCGTCGAGCCCTCCCGGTTGGCGCCGTAGAAGGTCTCGCTGAGGTCCCGGTAGAACTGGGAGCGGTCGGTCGCGACGCCGGCCCGGATCCCGTCGAACACCTCGATGGGCAGCCCCTCGGGGTTCGCCTCCGTCTTGAGCATCAGCGGCGGGATCGCGCTGAGCAGGACGGCCTTCGCGACCCGCCCGGTGCCGTGGCGGCCGATGTACCGTGCCACCTCACCACCACCGGTGGAGTGCCCGACGAGGATGACGTCACGCAGGTCGAGCGTCTCGATCAGCGAAGCCAGGTCGTCGGCGTAGGTGTCGAGGTCGTTGCCTTCCCAGGGCTGCCCCGAGCGTCCGCCTCCGCGCCGGTCATGGGCGACGGCACGGAACCCGTTGTCCGCCACGAAGTTCAGCTGGGGGTCCCACGCGTCGGCGGTCAGCGGCCAGCCGTGGCTGAACACGATCGGCTGACCCGACCCCCAGTCCTTGTAGAAGATCTGGGTTCCGTCTTTACTCGCGATGAAAGGCACGGTGCGGATCCTTCCCATCGTCACCGGGAAATCCGGTCGAACCCGCGGAGGACGGATATCCCTCGGCGGCTGATTCCCTCGGGGGAATACGATCGGATGGTGCACCTCGGAGCCCACGCTACCCGAGAAGCACCGGATCAGCGCGCCGTGAATTCTCTGGTATCGGCCCTGGCTGCAGGAGCGGACAGACACAACTGGGCACCTCTGCTACTCCACCAGTAATTCACCGGCGCACCACTCCGGGATGGAGAACTACTCAGATCTGGTTGAGGCCACCGTCGACGTAGAGCTCGGTTCCGGTGACAAAGCTGCTCTGGTCGGACGCGAGGAAGAGTGCTGCCGCAGCCGCTTCGGCGGGCTCGCCCATCCGGCCGAGGGGAACCTGCTGCGCGAAGGAGGCGTGGAGCGCCTTGGCCTGCTCCTCGTTGGGGGCCAGGCCGGCGTTGCCGGGGGTCTTGATCGGTCCGGGCACCAGGGTGTTGACGCGGATGCCACGGCCGCGCAGCTCGTTGGCCCAGGTGCGGGAGAAGGAGCGGATGGCGGCCTTCGAGGCGGCGTAGACGCCGAAGGCCTCTCCGCCGGTGGTGGCAGCGGTGGAACCGGTCAAGATCACCGAGGCGCCGTCGTTGAGGAGCGGCAGTGCCTTTTGCACGGTGAAGAGCGTCCCGCGGACGTTGGTGTTGAACGTGGCGTCGAAGTGCTGCTCGGTCACGTCCTCGAGGGTTGCGAATTCGCCGCCGCCCGCGTTCGCGAAGAGCACGTCGATGCGGCGTCCCTGCTCGGCGACGACCGCGAAGAGCCGGTCGAGGTCGGCCGGATTCGCTATGTCTCCGCGGACGGCGGTGACGTTGTGGCCGATCTCGGCCGCGGCCGCGTCCAGCGCATCCTGACGCCGGCCGGTGATGATCACGTGGGCGCCTTCAGCGGCGAAGCGCTGCGCGGTGGCCAGTCCGATGCCGCTGTTCGCCCCGGTGACCACGGCCACTTTGCCTGCGAGTACTGCTGTCATGACGTGCCGCTCCTCA
>NZ_JBHWEL010000060.1:0-14366 GCF_042734135.1 Streptomyces sp. NPDC059668
GCGCCGACGTCCGTCACCTGTCGTTCGGACACGGCATACACCACAGCCACGGCGCGCCGCGGGGCCCGCGGGAGGCGGAGGTCGGCCACCGGACACAGCTGCGCCGTTTGACGCATCTTGCCCCCCCGGGGGCCCCCGCCCCCACGGTCGTATGCGGGTGTGTACGGGCGTACGCGTACGGACCCGCTCAGTCCTTGCTGATCTCCCAGAACCGGAACACGGTCGAGGAGTCGAGGCAGTTCTCCAGCCCGTAGACGTTGTCGCGCGCGACCGCGTACTGCTTGGCCTGCCAGACCGGGATGACCGGGATCTGCTCGGCCACGATGCCCTGGAGCTTGTGGAACTCGGTCAGGGTGGCGGAGCGATTGCTCTGGGCGGCCGTCTTCGGGATGAGACCGCCGGTGACGGTGCTGTTGGTGTAGTTGTTCCGCAGTACGTTGCCCTTGCCGAAGAAGGGGGCCGTGAAGTTGTCCGGGTCCGGGTAGTCGGGCACCCAGCCCTTCACGTAGACGCCGTACCTGCCGCGGGCGATGTCCTTCTCGTACTGGTCGAACGGGACGGACTTCACGGTCGCGTGGAACAGGCCGCTGGCGTTGAGCTGCTGGGCGATCGCCCTGAACTCCTGGTCGGTGGCGGGGCCGTAGCGCGACGGGGTCGACCAGAGCGTCAGGGCGACCTTGCCGGTGATGCCCTCGTCCTTGAGCGCCGCGGCGGCCGCCTTCTTCGACGGGCGGTCTCCGTACGTGTCGGAGAAGGCCGTGTCGTGGCCCGTGATCCCGGCGGGGATGATCGAGTAGAGCGGCGTCGCCGTGCCCTTGTAGACCTTGTTGACCAGGGCGCCGCGGTCGAGCAGATGGGCGATGGCCTTGCGCACTCCGAGCTTGCCGGCCACCGGGTCGTCCATGTTGAAGACCAGGTGCTGCACCTCGGCGCTGCTGCCCTCGACGACGTCGACGCCCTTGCCGGTGGAGGTGTCGTTGGTGATGTCCGCGATGCCGTCGGCGGCCAGACCCCGGTAGGCGACGTCGATCCGGTGGTCGAGCACCGCCGTCCTGAGGGCGTCCTGGTCGTCGTGGAAGAACCTCAGCGTGACACCGGAGTTCTTCACCTCGGCGTTGCCCCGGTAGCTGCCGTTGACCGAGAAGACGGCCTGGTCCTTGCCGAAGGAGTCCAGCTTGTACGGGCCCGAGCCGACCGCCCGCTGGTCCCGGCGCAGCGCGTTCCCGGCGTACTGCCGGTGGTCCACGATCGAGCCGGCGCCGGAGGCTATCTTGCTCGGGAAGGTGGCGTCGGGGTACTTGAGCTTGAAGACGACCGTCTTCGCGTCCGGGGCCCGCACCGTGTCGAGCATGGGGAACATGACGGCGGGACCGCTGGGGTCGGCGATGTTCAGCGTGCGGTCGAAGGAGAACTTGACGTCCTTCGAGGTGAGCGGGTCACCGTTGCTGAACTTCAGGCCGTCCCTGAGGGTGCAGGTGTAGACCGTGGTCCCGGTGCCCGAGAAGGAGCACTCCTTGGCGGCTTCGGGCGAGGGTTCCGTGGCGCCGTTGGAGAAGCTCAGCAGGGACTGGAAGACGTTGTCGAACAACAGCCAGGACCCGGGGTCGTACCCGGACGCCGGGTCGGTGGCCAGGACGTCGTCGGACATCCCGATCACGAGGGAGGCGCCGGTGCTCCCGGTGCCGCCCGTTTCCGAGCCGCAGCCTGCGAGCAGGCCGATGGCCAGCCCCGTCGCGACGGACAGGACTGGCCATTGGTTGCGCATGTTCACGAGGAGGTGCCTTGTCATTGGTTCTCTGGAGCGCCGGTCCGGCGGACGCCGGTCCGGGGCGGCCGACGCTCCTGAGGACCGGTCAGCCGCCCACGCCGCGACCGAGCTCCCACAGCTGAAGCGTCGAGGAGGAGTTGAGGGCCCACTCGGCACCCGTGATGTCGTCCCGCGCGGCGATGTACTGCTTACCCTGCCACAGCGGCAGGATCGGCACGTCCTCGGCCACTGTGTTCTGTATCTCCGTGAGGCTCTTCGACGCGGTGAGACGGTCGGCCTCACGACGCGAGTCCGGGATCAGCGTGCCGCGGATCCGGGCGTTCACGTAGGGGGAGCCGAGCGTGTTGTCCTTGTCGAGGAACGGCGCCAGGTAGTTGTCGGCGTCCGGGAAGTCGGGGAACCAGCCCATGCCGTAGACCTGGTACTTGCCCTTCTGCTCGGCCGGACGGAACGTCTCCCAGGGCGTGCCCTTGACGTCGACCTGGAACAGGCCGGTCGCGTTGAGCTGCTGCTTCAGCACCTCGAACTCCTGCTTGGTGGCCGTACCGTAGTGGTCGGTCGTGTAGTGCAGGGTGAGCTTCACCGGCGTGGTGATGCCGGCCTTGGACAGCGTCGTGGTGGCCCTGGCCGCGCTCGGGTCGCCGTACTTGTTGAAGAACGAGTTCGAGTGGCCGGTGATGGTGGCCGGGACGAGCGAGTACAGCGGCTCGGCCTGCGAGCCGTACACCTTGGAGACCAGCTCGCCGCGGTTGATGACCTCGGCCATCGCCTGGCGGACGGCCTTGCTCTTCACCGACGGGTCGTCGGTGTTGAAGCCGAGGTAGCGGATCTCGAGACCGGGCATCTCGACGAGGTCGATGTTGCTGTCCGTGCCGAGGTTGCCGAGCTTCTTGATCTGCTCCGGCGTCATCGAACGGGTCATCAGGTCGATGTCGCCCTTGTCGAGCGCGGCACCCATGGCGTCCGCGCTGTCGAAGGACCGCATCTCGACCTTGTTGTTCTTCGGCTTCAGCAGACCCTTGTAGTTCGGGTTCTTGGTGAAGACCATCTTGACCGCCGCGTCGTTCTTGACGTCGGCCTCAAGGGTGTACGGGCCGGAGCCGTCGACCTGGAACCCGTCGCGCAGCTTGCCCTTGTCGTAGTCCTTGGGGTTCACGATGCCGGCGACCGGGGTCGACAGCTTGAACGGGAAGGTCGCGTCCGCGCTCTTGAGGTGGAAGATCACCTCACGGTCGCCCTGCGCCTCGACGGTGTCGACGGTGGACAGCAGCGCGAACACACCGCTGTCGGCCTTGATCGCCATCGCGCGGTCGATCGAGAACTTCACGTCCTTGGCGGTGATCGGGTCACCGCTCGCGAACTTCAGGCCCTCACGCAGCTTGCACGCGTAGCGCTCGTTGCCGGAGTCGGTGAAACCGCAGCTCTCGGCGGCTTCGGGCTGCGGATCGCCGTCACCACGGGGCTGGACCATCAGCGTCTGCACCGTCTGACGCAGGACGTTCCAGGTACCGACGTCGTACGCGTACGCCGGGTCAAAAGGAGCCGGGGCATCCTTCGATGCGGTGAACCCGTCCGTGGTGCCGATGACGATCGCATCGCCGCTGTTGCCCCCGCTGTCGGAACCGCCACACGCGGCGAGCACCGGGGCGAGCAGGCCCACAACGGCCGGCAGCACCAAAGTCTTGCGGTTCATGCTCGAGTTTCTCCAGAGCTGTCGTGTCCATGTACACGCCATACAGGGGTGGTGCGGGCGAGTCACGGGGGTTATGGCGAGGTTCTCGCGATGACATTAGTCCGCACCGCCAGGACACCTCACGGAGACCGGAGTTGAGTTCCCATCACGCTGCGAAACCGGGCGCGGACGCACCGATAACCCGACAGCGGAAGGATTCGTGCAGCGTTCCACCAATCGGGACACAAGGACGTCCCGATCACCCCCGAAAAGGGGACAACGGCACACGGCGACGCCCCTGTCGACCCTCTGTCACGTGACGAACATCACACGGCCAACTTGGCGGGCACGTACCGGAATTCGGCCATCCGCCCGCAGATCGAATTGCCCACGACGGCTCCGTTCCGCTTACCCGCGGACACCCCGCGGCAATCCGGGGATTCGGATGGCGCACGCTGGGTGAACGGCTAGCGCATTTCCGTCATCAGCCCGCGCAGAAAGGCCAGATCGACCTCTTCCAGTGAGGTCACGACCGTGCGCCGGGCCGCGGAGGCGATGGGCGCGATCGAGGGTACGGCAACCACCTGGCAGCCCGCCGCCTCCGCGGCCGCGACGCCGGTGGCGGTGTCCTCGATGACCGCGCACCGGGCCGGATCCGCGCCGAGACCGGCGGCCGCCAGCAGATACGGGTCGGGGAACGGCTTCGTCCGCTCGACCTCGTCGCCCGCGACGGTCAGCGAGAAGTACTGGGGGCCGAGCGAGGCCAGGATGCGGTCGATGATGCGCCGGTGCGAGGCGGAGACCAGAGCGGTGGGAATCCTGTGCGCCGCGAGCTCCGCGAGGAGCCGGGCCGCGCCCGGCATCAGCGGCAGGGTCACGCCGATACGGCGCTCGAAGCCGTCGTTCAGCAGCACCGAGAGCTCGTCGAAGGTGATGTCGGCTCCGGTGGCCTCGATCAGGAAGTTGGCGCTGCGGCTCATGGGGCCGCCGACGACCACCTGGCGCCAGGAGTCGTCGAGGGTGTGCCCGAGCGTCCTGAAGATCTCGACCTCGACGTCCCACCAGAAGCCCTCGGTGTCCACCAGGGTGCCGTCCATGTCGAGGAGTACGGCTTGCAGTGCGGAGCCTTCGGCCGTACGGGTACCGAGCGCGGGGACCGTGCTGGTCATCCTGGCGCACCTCCTTGGGGGACGATCAGGCCGGTCACCCTTCGAGGAGCAAGGGGCGACCGGCCTGCGGTGGACCGACCAGTGTACGTCTCCCGTGACCGGAGTGCCTCTCGACACCCCGGCGGCGCGTGGCACGCCCTAGCGGGCGTTGAAGTACTTCGCCTCCGGGTGGTGGATCACGATGGCGTCCGTGGACTGCTCGGGGTGCAGCTGGAACTCCTCGGAGAGGTGGACGCCGATGCGCTCGGGCTCCAGGAGCTCGGCGATCTTCGCCCGGTCCTCCAGGTCGGGGCAGGCGCCGTAACCGAGGGAGAAGCGGGCCCCCCGGTACTTGAGGGCGAACATGTCCTCGACGGCCGCCGGGTCCTCCCCCGCGAAGCCGAGCTCCGAACGGACGCGGGCGTGCCAGTACTCGGCGAGCGCCTCCGCCAACTGCACGGACAGGCCGTGCAGTTCGAGGTAGTCGCGGTAGGAGTTGGACTCGAAGAGCTTGGCGGTCTCCTCGCCGATCCGGGAGCCGACGGTGACGACCTGGAGGCCGACGACATCGGTCTCGCCGGACTCCTCGGGCCGGAAGAAGTCGGCCAGACACAGCCGCCGTCCGCGGCGCTGGCGCGGGAAGGTGAACCGGGTCCGTTCGTTGCCCTGCTCGTCCAGCAGGATCAGGTCGTCGTCCTTGGACACGCAGGGGAAGTACCCGTAGACGACGGCCGCTTCGAGCAGGTTGTCGGTCTGGAGCTTGTCCAGGAGGCCGCGCAGCCGGGGGCGACCCTCGGTCTCGACGAGCTCCTCGTACGTCGGTCCCTCGCCCGTACGGGCCTGCTTGAGGCCCCACTGGCCCTTGAACAGGGCGCCCTCGTCCAGCCAGGACGCGTACTCCTTGAGCTGGATGCCCTTGATGACACGGGTGCCCCGGAACGGCGGCGTGGGGACGGGGTTGTCGACGGCGACGTCGGAGCGGACGTGCCCCTCCTCCGGGCGCTCCTCGGTCACGGCCGGCGCGGCGGCGGCCCGTACCCGGCGCTGCTTCAACTCCGGCAGCACGGCCCCGGGCACGCCCCGCTTGACCCCGATCAGCGCGTCCATCAGGCGCAGGCCCTCGAACGCGTCGCGGGCGTAGCGGACCTCGCCCTCGTAGATCTCGTACAGGTCCTGTTCGACGTACGCCCTGGTCAGGGCGGCGCCGCCGAGGATGACCGGGTAGTCGGCGGACAGCCCGCGCTGGTTGAGCTCCTCCAGGTTCTCCTTCATGATCACCGTGGACTTGACCAGCAGGCCGGACATGCCGATGACGTCGGCCCGGTGCTCCTCGGCGGCGTCCAGGATCGCGGAGACCGGCTGCTTGATGCCGAGGTTGACGACGTTGTAGCCGTTGTTGGACAGGATGATGTCGACGAGGTTCTTGCCGATGTCGTGGACGTCCCCGCGCACGGTGGCCAGGACGATGGTGCCCTTGCCCTCGGCGTCCGACTTCTCCATGTGCGGTTCGAGGAAGGCCACCGCGGACTTCATGACCTCGGCGGACTGGAGCACGAACGGCAACTGCATCTGGCCGGAGCCGAACAGCTCGCCGACCACCTTCATGCCGTCGAGCAGCGTCTCGTTGACGATGTCGAGGGCGGGGCGGTCCTGGAGGGCCTCGGCGAGGTCGTCCTCCAGGCCGTTCTTCTCGCCGTCGATGATGCGCCGCTTGAGCCGTTCGTCCAGCGGCAGCGCGGCGAGTTCCTCGGCCCTGCCCGCCTTCAGCGACTTGGTGGTGGCGCCCTCGAACAGCGCCATCAGCTTCTGAAGCGGGTCGTACCCCTCGGCGCGCCGGTCGTGGATGAGGTCGAGGGCGGTGGTGACCTGCTCCTCGTCGAAGCGGGCGATGGGCAGGATCTTGCTCGCGTGCACGATCGCGGAGTCGAGGCCCGCCTTGACGCACTCGTCGAGGAAGACCGAGTTGAGCAGGACGCGGGCCGCCGGGTTGAGGCCGAAGGAGATGTTCGACAGGCCCAGTGTGGTCTGGACGTCGGGGCGGCGGCGCTTCAGCTCGCGGATCGCCTCGATCGTCGCGATGCCGTCCTTGCGGGACTCCTCCTGACCGGTGCAGATGGTGAAGGTCAGGGTGTCGATGAGGATGTCGGACTCGTGGATGCCCCAGTTGGTCGTCAGGTCCTCGATCAGCCGCTCGGCGATGGCGACCTTGTGCTCGACGGTACGGGCCTGGCCCTCCTCGTCGATGGTCAGCGCGATCAGCGCGGCGCCGTGCTCGCGGGCGAGACCGGTCACCTTCGCGAAGCGCGACTCGGGGCCGTCGCCGTCCTCGTAGTTGACGGAGTTGATGACGGCCCGGCCGCCGAGCTTCTCCAGGCCCGCGCGGATGACCTCGACCTCGGTCGAGTCGAGGACGATCGGCAGTGTCGAGGCGGTGGCGAAGCGTCCGGCGAGTTCCTCCATGTCCGCGACGCCGTCCCGGCCGACGTAGTCGACGCAGAGGTCGAGCATGTGGGCGCCCTCGCGGATCTGGTCGCGGGCCATCTCCACGCAGTCGTCCCAGCGGGCCGCGAGCATCGCCTCACGGAACTTCTTCGAACCGTTGGCGTTGGTGCGCTCGCCGATCGCCATGTACGCGGTGTCCTGGCGGAAGGGCACGGTCTGGTAGAGGGAGGCGGCGCCGGGCTCGGGCTGGGGGTGACGCTCGGAGGGCGTCACCCCGTTGACGCGCTCCACGAGCCGGCGCAGGTGCTCGGGCGTCGTACCGCAGCAGCCGCCGACCAGGGACAGGCCGTAGTCGCGGACGAAGTTCTCCTGCGCGTCGGCGAGACCCACGGGGTCGAGCGGGAAGTGCGCGCCGTCCTTGGTCAGGACCGGCAGACCGGCGTTCGGCATGCAGAGCAGCGGGATGCGGGAGTGCCGGGTGAGGTAGCGCAGGTGTTCGCTCATCTCGGCGGGGCCGGTCGAGCAGTTCAGGCCGATCATGTCGATGCCGAGCGGCTCCAGCGCGGTGAGCGCGGCGCCGATCTCGGAGCCGAGCAGCATGGTGCCGGTCGTCTCGAACGCCATGGAGCACAGCAGCGGCAGGTCGAGTCCCAGCGCCTCCATGGCGCGGCGGGCGCCCAGCAGCGAGGCCTTGGTCTGGAGCAGGTCCTGGGTGGTCTCGACGATCAGCGCGTCCGCGCCGCCCGCGATCAGCCCCTCGGCGTTGGCCTGGAAGCCGTCGCGCAGAGTGCCGTAGGCGACGTGACCGAGGGTCGGCAGCTTGGTGCCGGGGCCGATGGAGCCGAGGACCCAGCGACGGCGGCCGTCGCGGGAGGCGAAGTCGTCCGCGACCTCGCGGGCGATCCGGGCTCCCGCCTCGGACAGTTCGAGGACTCGGTCGGCGATGTCGTACTCGGCCATGGCGGAGTGGTTCGCCCCGAAGGTGTTCGTCTCGACACAGTCGACGCCCACATCGAAATAGGCCTCATGGACCGAACGGACGATGTCGGGGCGGGTGAGGTTCAGGATCTCGTTGCAGCCTTCGAGGTTCTCGAAGTCCTCGAGCGTCGGGTCCTGCGCCTGCAGCATCGTGCCCATCGCGCCGTCGGCCACCACGACACGGCCGGCGAGTGCCTCGCGCAGGGCGGCGATACGGGTCCGGTTCTCGGCGAGCTCGGACGAAGGGGACGGGTTCGGCAACGAAGCCATGAAGGTGCTCCCTGGAGTGCGACGGCTGTCGGCTTTGCGCTTCCCATGGAAGGCGCACGCCGTCAGGGTAGCCCGGAGCACCGCCGGAGGGTCGGCGGCGTCCAGAGGACGGACGCGCGTGGTGAAGGCGACCGGGGTGTTAAGACAGACGAGACATCTCGCGACCACCTATTAGCGAGAGCTCGTCAACGAACGGTAGTGTTCGACATTGCCGAACGGCGGCAGCGCAGCGCCCGCCGACGGCCGAAGGGGAACGGAGGCAGCACGGCGATGGCACGGAACATCCAGTCGCTCGAACGGGCGGCGGCGATGCTGCGCTTGCTCGCGGGCGGCGAGCGACAGCTCGGCCTGTCCGACATCGCCTCGTCGCTGGGCCTGGCCAAGGGCACGGCCCACGGCATACTGCGCACCCTTCAGCAGGAGGGCTTCGTCGAGCAGGACACCGTCTCCGGGCGCTACCAGCTCGGCGCCGAACTGCTGCGGCTCGGGACCACCTACCTGGACGTGCACGAACTGCGGGCACGGGCGCTGGTGTGGACCGACGACCTGGCCCGTTCCAGCGGGGAGAGCGTCTACCTGGGGGTGCTGCACCAACAGGGGGTGCTGATCGTGCACCACGTGTTCCGGCCCGACGACAGCCGCCAGGTGCTGGAGGTCGGGGCCATGCAGCCGCTGCACTCCACGGCGCTGGGCAAGGTCCTGTCGGCGTACGACCCGGTGGCGCACAGCGAGGTCCTGGAGGCCGAGCGCAACGAGTTCACGGCCCGGACGGTCAGTGCGCTGGAGCAGTTCGAAGGGGTCCTCGACCTGACCAGGGCCCGCGGGTACGCGGACGACGTCGAGGAGACCTGGACGGGCGTCGCCTCGGTCGCGGCCCCGATCCACAACCGGCGGCGGATGCCGGTCGGCGCGGTGGGCATCACCGGGGCCGTGGAGCGGGTCTGCAAGGACGGGGAACTGCGCCCCGACCTGATCGCGGCGGTGCGCGACTGCGCCCGCGCGGTGTCGCGGGACCTGGGCGCCGGGCGCTTCTGACGACAGCCGGCGCCGGGCGGTTCCGGCGCCTGCCGGCCGGGACGGTTCCGACATCTGCCTGCGCCGGGCGGATCCAGCGTCTGCCGGCGCCGGGCAGTTCCGGGCGTGTGTCGACGCCGGGCGGTTCCGACGTCCGTCGACGCCGGGCGGTTCCGACGTCTACCTGCGCCGGGCGGATCCAGCGTCTGTCGGCGCCGGGCGGATCCAGTGCCTGTCGGCGCCGGGCGGTTCTGGGCGTCCGTCGGCGACGGGCAGTTCCGACATCTACCGGCGCCGGGCGCGCGAATGTCCGCGCGCCGGCCCGGGTAGTCCCGTACGCCCGCCCGCGCGGCCCCTGCGTCACGAGGCCGGTACGTCACCGACGTACCGGCCTTTCGCACGCGCCCGCCCGCCCCCGGGGAACGCGCGCCCCGACCTCCCGCCGGAAGGCGCCTCGTACCGCCGCGGAGCACGCTCCCGCAGCCGCCCGGAACGCGCCCCTCACACACGCGACGTACCCGTTCGCGTGCGATGCGCTGCCGCCCGAAGATCGATAGCTCACAGCAATCAATAACGATCGTGTTTTCGATAACGGAACCCTTGACGAGCTGCTGACACCGGAGCAAGACTCCCGTCCATCGGTCGACATTGTCGAACACCTGACGACAAAAGCGTTAGGGTGTGGCAGTGCCAGCGGCCGTCATCGCCCTCACCCCCGAGGGCGCGAACCACCGGAGGGACCCGGGGTTCGGCTTCCTGGACGAAGGACAAAGGAGTCGCGGGTGTCCAGCTCCGACATCTTCATCGGCGAGACCATAGGTACCGCCATACTCATCCTGCTCGGTGGTGGCGTCTGCGCCGCCGTCACGCTGAAGGCCTCCAAGGCCCGTAACGCCGGCTGGCTCGCCATCGCCTTCGGGTGGGGTTTCGCGGTCCTCACGGCCGTCTACACCTCCGCGCCGCTGTCGGGCGCGCACCTGAACCCGGCCGTGACGCTGGCGCTGACCATCAAGGACGGCGGCTGGGACAACCTGCCGGTGTACTGGGGCGGCCAGTTGCTGGGCGCCATGATCGGTGCCACGCTGGTCTGGGTCGTGTACTACGGACAGTTCCGGGTTCACCTGACCGACCCCGAGATCGTCGGTACCGACGAGCAGCGCGCCGCCAAGGCCGTCGAGGCCGAGGAGCAGGCCGCCGGCCCGGTGCTCGGCATCTTCTCCACCGGCCCCGAGATCCGTAACGCGGTGCAGAACCTCGCCACGGAGATCATCGGCACCGTCGTGCTGGTCCTCGCGGTCCTCACCCAGGGTCTGAACGACAAGGGCAACGGCCTCGGCCCCCTCGGCGCGCTGATCACCGCCCTCGTGGTCGTCTCGATCGGTCTCTCCCTCGGTGGCCCCACCGGCTACGCGATCAACCCGGCCCGTGACCTCGGTCCGCGCATCGTGCACGCCCTGCTCCCCCTCCCGAACAAGGGTGGTTCCGACTGGAGCTACGCCTGGGTCCCGGTCGTCGGTCCGCTGATCGGCGGCGCGATCGCCGCAGGCCTCTACAACGTCGCCTTCGCTTAGGAGCATCGCCGAAGCACCGCTCGGGAACACCGCCCAGGAGCACCGCCGAAGAGCCGAACACCTCGAGGCACGCCCGAAGCACCGCTTACCGCACCTCCAGAGCAGCGCGACGTAAACACGTAGACACCGCCCTTACCTTCGGAACCTTCAGGAGCACACCGTGACCGACGCACACACCGCCGGCCCCTTCATCGCCGCGATCGACCAGGGCACCACCTCGTCCCGCTGCATCGTCTTCGACCGCGACGGCCGCATCGTCTCCGTCGACCAGAAGGAGCACGAGCAGATCTTCCCGAAGCCGGGCTGGGTCGAGCACGACGCCACCGAGATCTGGACCAACGTCCAGGAGGTCGTCGCCGGGGCCATCGAGAAGGCCGGCATCACCCGCGACGACATCAAGGCGATCGGCATCACCAACCAGCGTGAGACCACGCTGCTGTGGGACAAGAACACCGGCGAGCCCGTCCACAACGCCATCGTCTGGCAGGACACCCGCACCGACGCGCTCTGCCGGGAGCTCGGCCGCAACGTCGGCCAGGACCGCTTCCGCCGCGAGACCGGCCTGCCGCTCGCGTCGTACTTCGCCGGCCCCAAGGCCCGCTGGCTGCTCGACAACGTCGAGGGCCTGCGCGAGCGCGCCGAGGCCGGGGACATCCTCTTCGGCACGATGGACACCTGGGTCATCTGGAACCTGACGGGCGGTGTCGACGGCGGCCACCACGTGACCGACGTCACCAACGCCTCCCGCACCATGCTGATGAACCTCCACACCCTGGAGTGGGACGAGAAGATCGCCGAGTCCATCGGCGTCCCGCTGGCGATGCTCCCCGAGATCCGCTCCTCCGCCGAGGTCTACGGCGAGGTCACCGGAGGCCCGCTCGGCGAGCTGCTCGGCGGCATCCCGGTCGCCTCCGCGCTCGGCGACCAGCAGGCGGCCCTGTTCGGCCAGACCTGCTTCTCCGAGGGCGAGGCCAAGTCCACGTACGGCACCGGCACGTTCATGCTGATGAACACCGGCGACAAGATCATCAACTCGTACTCGGGCCTGCTGACCACCGTCGGCTACCGCATCGGCGACCAGGCTCCGGTGTACGCCCTCGAGGGCTCCATCGCCGTCACCGGTTCGCTGGTGCAGTGGATGCGCGACCAGATGGGCCTGATCAAGTCCGCCGCCGAGATCGAGACGCTCGCGTCGTCGGTCGAGGACAACGGCGGCGCCTACTTCGTACCGGCGTTCTCCGGCCTGTTCGCCCCGTACTGGCGTTCCGACGCCCGCGGTGTGATCGCCGGTCTGACCCGGTACGTCACCAAGGCGCACATCGCCCGCGCCGTCCTGGAGGCCACCGCCTGGCAGACCCGCGAGATCACCGACGCCATGACGAAGGACTCCGGCGTCGAGCTCACGGCCCTCAAGGTCGACGGCGGCATGACCTCCAACAACCTGCTGATGCAGACCCTCGCCGACTTCCTCGACGCACCCGTGGTGCGCCCGATGGTCGCCGAGACCACCTGCCTCGGCGCCGCCTACGCCGCCGGCCTCGCCGTCGGCTTCTGGTCCAACACCGAGGACCTGCGCGCCAACTGGCGCCGGGCCGCGGAGTGGACCCCCAACATGGACGCGGACGTCCGCGACCGTGAGTACAAGAGCTGGCTCAAGGCCGTCGAGCGGACCATGGGCTGGATCGAAGACGAGAACTGAGGAGTAAGAACCCGCAATGACCAGCCAGCCCACCCTGCAGTCCGTGCCTGCCCTCGGTACGCACCCGGCCTCCGGCTCGAACCCGAGCCGGGCCGAGACCCGGGAGCAACTCTCCAAGGCGACGTACGACCTTCTCGTGATCGGCGGCGGCATCCTGGGCATCTCCACCGCCTGGCACGCCGCGCAGTCCGGTCTGCGGGTGGCCCTGGTCGACGCCGGTGACTTCGCCGGCGCCACCTCCTCCGCCTCCTCCAAGCTTCTCCACGGCGGTCTGCGCTACCTGCAGACCGGCGCGGTGAAGCTGGTGGCGGAGAACCACTTCGAGCGCCGTGCGGTCTCCCGCCAGGTGGCCCCCCACCTGGCGAACCCGCTCACGTTCTACCTCCCCGTGTACAAGGGCGGGCCGCACGGCGCGGCGAAGCTCGGAGCCGGTGTGTTCGCGTACTCGGCGCTCTCCGCGTTCGGCGACGGCGTGGGGCACCTGCTGAGCCCGTCCAAGGCGGCGCAGGACGTGCCGGAGCTGCGCACCGACAACCTGAAGGCCGTCGCGGTGTACGGCGACGACCAGATGAACGACTCGCGGATGGCCCTGATGACCGTCCGCGCGGCCGTCGAGTCGGGCGCGGTGGTCCTCAACCACGCCGAGGTGACCGGTCTGCGCTTCACCCGGGGCCGGGTCACGGGAGCGGAGCTGAAGGACCGCACGGACGGCACCGAGTTCGGCGTCGACGCGCGCCTCGTCCTCAACGCCACCGGCCCCTGGGTCGACCACCTGCGCCGGCTGGAGGACGCGAACGCCGCGCCGTCCATCCGCCTGTCCAAGGGCGCGCACCTGGTCCTCAAGCGCACCTCCCCCTGGAAGGCCGCGCTGGCGACCCCGATCGACAAGTACCGCATCACCTTCGCCCTCCCCTGGGAGGACATGCTGCTGCTCGGCACCACCGACGAGGAGTACGAGGGGGACCCGGGCGAGGTCGCGGTCAACGAGAAGGACATAGCCCAGATCCTCGACGAGGCCGCGTTCTCCATCCGCGACCAGCAGCTCTCCCGCGATCTGATCACGTACTCCTTCGCCGGCCTGCGGGTGCTGCCCGGCGGCCCCGGTGACACCTCGAAGGCGAAGCGCGAGACGGTCGTGACCGAGGGCCGTGGCGGCATGCTCTCCGTCGCGGGCGGCAAGTGGACCACGTTCCGGCACATCGGCCGTACGGTCATGAAGAAGCTGGAGTCGCTGCCGGGCCACCCGCTGGGCGAGGACTTCGAGCCGATCTCCGCCCTGCCGAAGAAGCTGCCGCTGCCCGGTGTCGCCAACCCGCGCGCGGTCGCCCACCGGCTGCTCGTCGACGGCCCGGCACCCGGCCCGCGCATGGGGGCCGACACCGCGAGGCACCTCGCGACGCACTACGGTTCGCTGGCCTTCGACATCGCGCGCCTGGCGAACGAGGACGCGGCGCTCGGCGAGCGCGTCCACCCGGACGCCCCCGAGATCTGGGCGCAGGTCGTGTGGGCCCGGGACCACGAGTGGGCGGAGACGGCGGACGACGTGCTGCGGCGCCGTACGACGCTGACGATCCGCGGTCTCGCCACCGACGAGGTCCGCGCCAAGGTGCAGGATCTGCTCGACAAGAAGTAGACCGGACCCACCGGTTCCCCGGACGGCACCAGCGGTTCGAGGAACGGTCCGTACCCCGCGGAAGGGGGGGGGCCCACCGGGGGCGCCGCCCCCGCCGCCCCCGTTGTGGCGAACCTGGCCGGCCCGCGACTCCTCCGACGACGTGATCTCGGTGCTCCGCCGCAGCGCCTC
>NZ_JBHWEL010000060.1:14376-55287 GCF_042734135.1 Streptomyces sp. NPDC059668
GCTCCCACGGGGGGAGCCGCCCCTTCCGCACGTCCGGGTAGGCCCTGGTACGGCCCGTCGCGTCCCCGCCGCGGGCTCGACGGACGCGGAGGTTCCACCACGGACGCGAAGGTTCCGGCGGCTGCTCCGCGGGGCCACGGCGACCGCGGACGGTGGACCGGCGGGGGCGTCGCCGCGGACCGGCGGGGGCCGCGCCGACGCCCTCGCGCACACGATCCGGGGGGTGCTCGCCCGATCCGGCCAGGGATTCTCTGTCCGGTCAACCCGCTGACCCCACATAATGGCCTGAGACATCGGAGGTCTGAGGGACATCCGGAGTGACAGGGAGGTCCGCGCCATGGCAGTCACCGATGAGGCGATCGAGAAGATCAAGGGCATGATCGTCTCCGGCACGCTGCGCCCCGGCGACCGGCTTCCCAAGGAGAGCGAGCTCGCCGCGGACCTGGGGCTGTCCCGCAACTCACTGCGGGAGGCGGTCCGCGCGCTCTCCCTGATCCGCATCCTGGACGTGCGCCAGGGCGACGGCACGTACGTGACCAGCCTGGACCCCCAGCTCCTCCTGGAGGCGCTGAGCTTCGTCGTCGACTTCCACCGCGACGACACGGTGCTGGAATTCCTCGCGGTGCGCCGCATCCTGGAGCCCGCGGCGACCGCGATGGCCGCGTCCAGGATCAGCGAGCAGCAGCTGGACGCGCTGACCTCCCAGCTGGACGCGCTCGGCGCCGCGCCCTCGGTGGAGGAACTCGTCGCCTGCGACCTGGAGTTCCACCGGGGCATCGTGCAGACCTCCGGGAACTCGGTCCTGTGCTCCCTGCTGGACGGCCTGTCCGGGCCCACCACCCGGGCCAGGATCTGGCGGGGTCTGACCCAGGAGGACGCGGTCAGCCGCACCCTCCACGAGCACCGGGCCATCCTGACCGCCCTGCGCGACCGTGACGCGGAGGCGGCCCGCTCCTGGGCGACGGTGCACATCGCGAGCGTGGAGCAGTGGCTGCGCAGCACGCTCTGACGGGCCGCCGCACGGAATCCGCCACCGGACCGGGCGGCTACGAGGGTGCGGCCGGGCCGCCCTTTCCCGGGGGCGCGTGTCGTCACCCATACCCGCGAGCTCGGGACGTGCGCCTTCCCGCAGGCTCCCTGGCACTCCTGCCCGCTGCCCCCGAGCGCCGCTCGCCCTGGTTCGGGGCGTCCCGTTCCGGGAGCGGACGGAGCGCGTCCGGGCCTCGTACGCACCGCTCCCGATCATCGGACGTATCACCCGTCCGTGGGGCGCCGTCCCAGGTCGCCGACGAGGTTGGCCGAGAACAGCTCGGATGACTGGCGGGTGTTTCAGGGTGTGGAACGGGGCAGTGATCCGTTCACTCCCCTGTGCAAGGGGGCTGCGGAGGCACCCTCGGCACGCCGTAAGGTTGGGACGTACGCGAGGGCACGTCGGAAGGAGGCGCTGGGTGATCGAGCTGGAGGGGGTTCCCGAGCTGATCGACCCAGTCATGGTGGCCGCGTTCGAAGGCTGGAACGACGCCGGCGACGCCGCCTCCACCGCGGTCGCGCACCTGGACAGGGAGTGGAAGGGCGAGGTCTTCGCGGCGCTCGACGCCGAGGACTACTACGACTTCCAGGTGAACCGCCCCACGGTGTGGCTGGACGGCGGCGTACGCAAGATCACCTGGCCGACCACGCGTCTGTCGGTGGTCCGGGTCGGCGGCGAGAAGCCGCGCGACCTCGTGCTGGTGAGGGGCATCGAGCCGTCGATGCGGTGGCGCTCGTTCTGCAACGAGCTGCTCGGCTTCGCGCACGAGCTGGGAGTGGAGCTGGTGGTGATCCTGGGCGCCCTGCTCGGCGACACCCCGCACACCCGTCCGGTGCCGGTCAGCGGGGTCACCTCCGATGCCGACCTGGCCCGCACGATGGACCTGGAGGAGACCAAGTACGAGGGCCCCACGGGCATCGTCGGCATCCTCCAGGAGGCGTGCACGCACGCGGGCGTACCGGCGGTGTCGCTGTGGGCGGCCGTACCGCACTACGTCTCGCAGCCGCCGAACCCGAAGGCGACGCTGGCCCTCCTCAACCGGCTGGAGGACCTGATCGACCTGCGGATTCCGCTGGGCGAGCTGCCCGAGGACGCGCGGGCCTGGCAGCTGGGCGTCGACCAACTGGCCGCCGAGGACAGTGAGGTCGCCGAGTACGTGCAGACGCTGGAGGAGGCCCGGGACACCGCCGAGCTGCCGGAGGCGTCGGGAGAGGCCATCGCCCGCGAGTTCGAGCGGTATCTGCGGCGACGGGACGGCGGGGGTCCGGCGGGCCCGGCTCCCGGCGGTCACGCCACGGCCGACGGCAGCGACAGCTCGTCCTATCTGCGGGACAACCCGGGCGCGCGTCCGAAGCCGCCCAAGCCCCCGAAGCCCGAGACCGACACGGACACGGAACGCGGGGACGGCAGCGGCAGTGGGGGCGGCGCCGAGGACGAGGACTCGTCGGAGGACTGAACGGGTGGGCGGTCCGCGCGGGAGGTCCGGCCGGACGGGTCGGGCCGGCGAAGCGGACAGTCAGGTCGGGGCGGTGCGCGGACGGCGCGCCGCCCCGCGGCACGTCCGGCGAGCTGTCAGGAGGCGTGCCGACTGGGCACCATCCCGCGGAGAAGTCAGCCGGAGGGCCCGAGCACGCTCCGCCCCGACGGACGGGCCGGTTGCGGCCCTTCCAGCGGCCACCGCGGCAACTCGTCGGGCAGCAACCGGGGACGGCCGCCCGGGCAACCGCCGGGGCACCTGCCGGGGCAGGAGCGGCCGTTGGCACCGACGGGCGGCGTCGCCGTACCCGTGACGGTCTGGGCGGAGAACGGTGCGAGCGGGGAAAACAGGGCGCCGGGCGGATACCACCGCCCGGCGCCCCACGCGTACGAAACCGACGGGCTACAGGGCGACACCCAGCAGGGCGTCCACGGCGCGCGAGACCACGCCGGGCGCGCCCTCGTCCGTGCCGCCCCGCTCGTGCTGGAGGGCCGCCCAGCGGTCGACCGCGGCGAGCGCGGCCGGCGCGTCCAGGTCGTCGGCGAGGGCGTCGCGCATCTCCTCGACGAGCGCCTCGGCTGACGGGCCGTCGGGCCGGGACACGGCGGCGCGCCAGTTCCCCAGACGGGCGACCGCGTCCGCGAGGACGGTGTCCGTCCACTCCCAGTCGGTGCGGTAGTGGTGGGCGAGGAGCGCGAGCCGGATGGCGGCCGGGTCGACCCCGTCGCGCCTGAGGGCGGACACGAAGACGAGGTTGCCCTTCGACTTCGACATCTTCTCGCCGTGCAGCCCGACCATGCCGGCGTGGACGTACGCCTTGGCCATGGGGAACTCGCCGGTGAGGACCTGGGCGTGCGAGGCGCCCATCTCGTGGTGCGGGAAGGCGAGGTCGGAGCCGCCGCCCTGGACGTCGAAGCCCATCCCCAGGTGGTCCAGGGCGATGGCCACGCACTCGATGTGCCAGCCGGGCCGGCCGCGCCCGAGCGAGCCGCCGTCCCAACTGGGCTCACCCTCCCGCGCGGTCATCCACAGCATCGGGTCGAGCGGGTTCTTCTTGCCCGGACGGTCCGGGTCACCGCCCCGCTCGGCGGACAGCAGACGCATCGCGGCGGCGTCCAGGCCGGACACTCCGCCGAAGTGGGGGTCGGACTCGACGGAGAAGTACACGTCCCCTTCGAGCTCGTACGCGGCCCCGGCGTCCCGCAGTCGCTCGACGAGCGGCACGATGCCGGGTATGGCCTCGACGGCGCCTATGTAGTGGCGCGGCGGAAGCATCCGCAGGGCGGTCATGTCCTCGCGGAAGAGGGCGGTCTCCTGCTCGGCGAGTCCCACCCAGTCGACGCCGTCGCGCTCCGCCCGCTCCAGGAGCGGGTCGTCGACGTCGGTCACGTTCTGGACGTAGTGAACCTGCCGCTTGGTGTCGAGCCACACGCGCTGAACGAGGTCGAACGCGTTGTAGGTCGCCGCGTGACCCATGTGGGTCGCGTCGTACGGCGTGATGCCGCAGACGTAGATACGGGCGACGGGACCGGGGTCGAGGGTGACAGGACCGCCGGTCGCGGTGTCGTGGATCCGGAGGTCGCGGCCCTCGCCGGGCAGGGCGGGGACCTCAGAAGCGGGCCAGGCATGCATGTCATGAGCCTAACCGGACGGAACTTCCGTATACGAACCGGACCAGGCCTGATGGCCCGGAAGGCCCTCTTGTGCGGGGCGTCGCCCTGTGCATGGGCGCCCTTCCCGACCGACGCGGGGACCAGGGAACGCGGTCCCGGCGGACGGCCGCACAGCCGTGCACCTGCGCATATCGGTGCATACACGAGCATGTCGGGCGGGAGGTCGCACCACTGAGCGCCGGGGGCACCGGGAGAGCGGCGCCCCGGCGCGTACGGGGCGGGCGCACCCGCCCGGCGGCATCCTCCGCGTCGGGTTCCTCACACCGGCGCCCATGGCCCGGGCGGCGGTGCCCTCAGACCGGTGGCCAGGGAATCGCCGGCCACTCCCCGCTCGGTTCCGGATGCTTCCCCGAGGTCAGCATCGCCTCGACACGATCGCGTGTGGCGTCGATCTCGGCGGTGGTGATGAGTTCGGCCAGCCGGGTGGCCAGCGGCGCGCCGGCCGCCAGGCCGTCCCGCAGCGAGGCGAGGACGTCGACCGCCTCCGGGGTCAGCGGCTCCCCTGCCCATCCCCACAGCAGGGTGCGCAGTTTGTTGTCCGCGTTGAAGGTGACCCCGTGGTCGATGCCGTACAGCCGCCCCTCACCCGAGGGCAGCAGATGGCCGCCCTTGCGGTCGGCGTTGTTGATCACGGCGTCGAGGACGGCGAGCCGGCGCAGCCGGGTGTCGTCGGCGTGCACGAGCAGCGCCGTGCGGCCCTCGCCCACCTCGGCGAAGCCGATCGCCTTCCAGCCCTCGGCGGGCTCCTCGTCGTCCACCAGGGCGAGCAGACCGGCCCCGTCGTCCTCGGAGGACGCCTCGACCCACAGCTGGCACATGCCCTCGCCGTAGGGTCCGTCGCGCAGCACGGTGGTCGGCACCAGTCCCCACCCGGTCGCCTCGGAGACCTCGTACGCGGCGACCTCGCGCTGCGCCAGGGTGCCGTCCGGGAAGTCCCACAGGGGGCGCTCCCCCGCGACCGGCTTGTAGACGCAGAGCGCGTCGCGGCCCTCGTACGAGACGGTGCAGTACAGCACCGCGTTCGAGGCCTCACGGATCTGTCCGCGCACCTTCAGCTCGCCCCGGGCGAGCAGCTCGGCCGTGGTCACGCTCCGCGGCGGTATCCGTTCTGGCGCGGACATACGTGTCCTTCCGGGTCGAGCGGGAGGCTGCACAGCGGGCAGGGCGGCCGGCCCGCGTTGACGACGTCGAGGGCGCGCTTGGCGAAGGCCCGGGCCTGCGCGCCGGTGAGCCGGACGCGGAGCATCGGCGGACCGTTCTCCTCGTCCTGGAGGAGCCGCTCCTCGGCCTCGGCGAGGTCCTCGTCGGAGTCGGCGTCGAGTTCGACCAGGGCCTGCGCCTCGACGATCATGCGCTGCTCGTCACCGTCCCAGGCCAGCGCCATGGTGCCGACCCGGAACTCCTCCTCGACCGGCGTGTCGAGGGGGGCGGTGTCGGACACCTCGGTCGAGGCCACGGCCGGGACCGGGGCGATGCCGCCGGTGCGCCGTACGACCTCGTCGAGGAGTTCGTCCATGCGTTCGGCGAGGGCGGCGACCTGGGTCTTCTCCAGCGCCACGCTGGTCACCCGGGGGCCCGAGGAGGCCTGCAGGAAGAAGGTACGGCGCCCGGGCAACCCGACCGTACCGGCCACGAAACGGTCCGGGGGGTCGTAGAGGAACACCTGACGGGACACGTCCTGTCTCCATTGGATTCGGCATGCGGACCGGCTGACTGCGTCGGCCCGCATCGGTTGCTGACGACTTGCTGACAACTGATGCGCTGCTTCGACCGCTTCACCCTACTGCGGCCGACGATCACGGTGCGCCCGCACCGCCCCCGACCGGGGCGTCGCCGCTCGGGGGCTCCTCGTGCGGCGCCAGGGAGGCGAGATCACCGGTGTCCCCGAGGCGGACGAGGAACGGACGCAGTCGTGTGTAGCGGATCGCGGTGATGGAACACGGTTCGACGGAGATCCGCTGGAAGAGATCCAGGTGAAGTCCGAGTGCGTCGGCGACGAGCGACTTGATGATGTCGCCGTGCGAGCACATGAGGTAGACGGCGTCGCTGCCGTGGTCGCGCTCCACGCGCGCGTTCCACTCGCGTACCGCCTCGGCGGCGCGGGTCTGCATGGCCCGCATCGACTCGCCGCCGGGGAAGGCGGCCGCGGACGGATGGGCCTGGACGACCTCCATCAGCGGCTCGTCCCTCAGCTCGGCGAGCTTGCGGCCCGACCAATCGCCGTAGTGCGCCTCGCCGATGCGCTCCTCGGTGTGCGCGCGCAGCTCGGGCCGGGCGTCGAGCAGCGGCTGCACGGTCTCCTGGCAGCGCTGGAGGGGGCTGGTCACGACTTCGGAGAGCGGCAGCGCGGCGAGCCGCCCGGGCAGCGCCGCGGCCTGCTGGGCCCCGCGCTCGTCGAGGGCGACGCCGGGGGTCCAGCCGGCGAGCAGACCCGCGGTGTTGGCGGTCGAGCGTCCGTGCCGGACGAGGATCAGGGTGGGCATGCGAACCAGCGTAAACGGGTGACGCCCGGACCCGGCCGGGCCTGTGGACAGCCGGTGCCCGGCGTGCGAGCCGGCCGGCGCGGCGGGAGAATACGCTCCGTGATCGTCGACTGGGCCATCTACCGCGCCGGGCGCCGGACCGAGGGCCCCGAGGACCTCTCCGATGCCCTGGACACGGCACGTGCCGAGGGTGACGCGTTCGTCTGGATCGGGCTGAACGAACCGACGGAACAGGAGTTCGACCTCGTCAGCAGCGAGTTCGGACTGCACCCGCTGGCGGTCGAGGACGCGTTGAAGGCGCACCAGCGGCCCAAACTGGAGGTCTACGACGACTCGCTGTTCATGGTCCTCAAGCCGGTCTGCTACGAACCGGAGAGTGACGTCGTCACCGCCGGCGAGGTCATGGTCTTCATCGGGGATTCGTTCGTGGTGACCGTCCGCCACGGCGGGAGTTCACCGCTCGCGGCCGTACGGCGCCGTCTGGAGGCGGACCCCGAGTCGCTCCGGCGCGGGCCGACGACGGTGCTCTACTCGATCGCCGACGCGACGGTGGACCACTACCTGGAGGTGGCGACCGAGCTGGGGGCCGACCTGGAGGAACTGGAGGCCGAGGTCTTCTCACCGTCCGTCGGGGGCTCGCGGAACACCGCGTCCAGGATCTACGCCTTCAAGCGGCAGGTCATGGAGTTCCGCCGGGCGACGGGCCCGCTCGCCGTCCCGCTGACCCGGCTCGCCGGCACGGGCGGGACCGGTACCGCGGTGCCGTTCGTGAACGCCGCGGCGCAGCCCTTCTTCCGGGACGTCAACGATCATCTGACGCGGGTGAACGAGTCGGTGGAGGGCCTGGACCGCCTGGTGTCGGACATCCTCTCGGCGCATCTCGCGCAGATGAGCGTGCGGCAGAACGACGACATGCGGAAGATCTCCGCGTGGGCGGCGATGGCCGCGGTCCCCACGCTGATCGCCGGGGTCTACGGCATGAACTTCGACCACATGCCGGAGCTGCACTGGCTGTGGTCGTACCCGGCGGTGGTGCTGGGGATGGTCACGCTGGAGATCCTGCTGTACCGGCTCTTCAAGCGGCGCGGCTGGCTGTAGCGACGGGCGCCCGTGACCGGAGCGCCGACAGCGGGAGCGTCCGGGACCGGAGGCGCGAAGGTGGGAGCGCTCGCGGCCGACGGCAGCACGGACCGGGTGAACCGCATCGGGCGGGCCGGGCCGGGCGGCCACGGGTCACGCGAACTCGGGTGCCGCCGCCGGGGGGCCGCCCAGCGCGTCACGCCGTTCGGGCATCCTCAGGGAGACCATGCGGCGCCAGCCGCCCGCCCGCTCGTAGACGTAGACGGCGTGGATGCCCGCGGTGAGCGTCGTGGCCTTGGCCCGGGGCCAGCCGAGGATGCGGCCCATGTGGCCCGTCACGGCGAGACTGACGTCCCGGTAGACGCGGATCTCGGCGAGCGCGCAGGCCCGCAGCGTCCGCTGGATGGCCCGGCCGTGCCCGCCCGAGGCGAAGCGCAGCAGCTCCTCGTGGCAGTAGGCGAGATGCCTGTCCTCGTCGTCGGAGATCATCCGGACGGCGCGGCCGAGCTCGGGATGGTCCGCGAAGTGCCTGCGCAACAGGTCCATCTGCTCGGAGGCTCGCTGCTCGGTGACCCTGCTGTGGGCGAGATACGTGACGATGTCCCGCACGCTGAGCGGGTGCTCGCTCCGGAGCTTCTCGTGCGCGAGGCCGATCCCACGGCGTTCGAGGAGCATCGTGTAGTCCGTGTCGGCCGGGACGGCGACCGGGGCGAGGCCCCGCTTCCTCATGAGGGCGTTGAAGATCCGCCCGTGCTTGTCCTCGTCGGCGCCGTGGCGGGCGATCTTCGGCGCGAGTCCGCGTTCGTCCGGGGGGACGAGCGCGGCGATGCGCCCGTTCTCCCAGCCGCCCTGCGATTCACCGCTGGCGGCGATGGAGCAGAAGAGCCGGAACGACTCGTCGTTGTCGAGGATCTCCTGAAACAGACTCTTGGCCGAAAGCATGACTCGCACCTCTCCGCAGGTTCCGCAGAAAACGAGTCAAATCGGATGCCGGGGGCCCGGCAACCGATGTGTCGGACAAATCCGCCGAACGAAGGAGGGAAAGGGAGGCCAGGACGCGTAACCGAGCGGGCGCCCGCGCGTTGTTCACAGTGACGGCCGTGGCGGGGAAGACCCCCCGAGCCCCCACCACGGCCGCAGAACTCTTCTGTCGATGCAGGGCGAAGCGATCCGTCGCGTTACGCCAGACCGGCCCGCTCCAGGGCGTCGGAGCCGGCGCGCAGCGAGGCGATGCGATCGTCCAGCGTGAAGCCCGCGGGCGCCAGGGTGAGCGTGGTGACGCCGGCCGCCGCGTACGCCTGCATCCGGTCGGCGATGCGGTCCACGGAGCCGAGCAGCGTGGTCTGGTCGATCAGCGTGTGCGGGACGGCGGCTGCGGCACCCTCCTTGTCGCCGGACAGGTACTTGTCCTGGATCTCGGCGGCCTCCTTCTCGTACCCCATGCGCTGGGCGAGCTGGTTGTAGAAGTTCTGCTTGCGGCTGCCCATCCCGCCGACGTACAGCGCGGTGTAGGGGCGGAACATGTCGGCGAGCGCCGTCACGTCCTTGTCGGCGCCGACGGACAGCGGCAGCGTCGGACAGACGTCGAAGCCCTCCATCGTCAGGCCGGCCTTCTCCCGGCCCGCGCGCAGGTACGTGATCGCGGTGTCCTCCAGATGCTCGGCCGAGGGGAAGATCAGCAGGGCGCCGTCGGCGATCTCACCGGTCTGCTCCAGGTTCTTCGGGCCGATGGCGGCGACGTACAGCGGGATGTGCTCGCGCTCCGGGTGCACGGTCAGCTTGATCGGCTTGCCCGGGCCGCCCGGCAGCGGCAGCGTCCAGTGCTCGCCCTCGTACGAGAGCCGCTCGCGGGTCATCGCCTTCCGCACGATCTCCACGTACTCGCGGGTCCGGGCCAGCGGCTTGTCGAACTTGACGCCGTACCAGCCCTCCGAGACCTGCGGCCCGGACACACCGAGGCCGAGGCGGAAGCGGCCGCCGGAGAGCGAGTCGAGGGTGGCGGCGGTCATCGCGGTCATCGCCGGCTGGCGGGCCGGGATCTGGAAGATGGCCGAGCCGACGTCGATCCGCTCGGTCTGCGCGGCGACCCAGCTGAGCACGGTCGCCGCGTCGGAGCCGTAGGCCTCGGCGGCCCAGCAGACGGCGTATCCGAGCCGGTCCGCCTCCTGGGCGACGGCCAGATTGTCCGCGTCCATTCCGGCACCCCAGTAGCCGAGGTTGATCCCGAGCTGCATGGCCGATCCCCTTACCGATCAGTAACGTCCCTTGTGCCGGAGACCCTAGCGCGCGGACGGGCATCACGGCAGGAACCGGTTCCGGCTCTGATCATCCGGGTTGTCCACAGGGCCACCACGAGGTGAGTCATGGCCAGTAATCTCGGCGTCCATGGAGCAGAGGCATCTCGGCCGTACCGGCCTTCGCGTGTCCCGGATCGGACTCGGCACCCTCACCTGGGGCCGGGACACCGACGAGCATGACGCCGCGGAGCTGTTGAAGGTGTTCTGGGAAGCGGGCGGGAACCTCGTCGACACCGCGGACGTGTACGGCGACGGGGAGGCCGAGTACGTGCTCGGACAGCTCATAGAAGGGCTGGTGCCGCGCCGCGACCTGGTCATCTCCACCAAGGCGGGCAGCGTCCCCGACCCGGACCGGCGGTTCGACGGCTCGCGCGGGCACCTCCTGTCGGCACTCGACGCCTCGCTCCAGCGTCTGGGCACCGACTACGTGGATGTGTGGCACGTGCACGCCTTCGACCCCGGCACCCCGCTGGACGAGACCCTCCAGGCCCTCGACCTGGCGGTCAGCAGCGGCCGCGCCCGGTACGCCGGGGTGTCGAACTTCTGTGGCTGGCAGCTCGCCAAGGCGGCGACCTGGCAGCTCGCCGCGCCCGGGACACGGACCCGGCTGGCCAGTACGCAGATGGAGTACTCCCTGCTCCAGCGCGGCGTCGAGCGGGAGGTGCTGCCCGCGGCCCTCGACCTGGGCGTCGGGCTGCTGCCCTCCTCCCCGCTCGGCCGGGGCGTGCTCACCGGGAAGTACCGGGGCGGCACGCCGGCCGACTCCCGGGGCGGCTCGGAGCACCTCGCGCCCTTCGTCGCGCCGTACCTGGACGACACGGCGAGCAGCATCGTGGACGCGGTGACGACCGCCGCCGACGGCCTCGCCGTCACGCCGCTGCAGGTCGCGCTCGCCTGGGTCCGCGACCGCCCGGGAGTCGCCGCCCCGATCGTCGGCGCGCGCAACGCGCAGCAGCTCATGGGCGCGCTGTCAGTGGAGGCCCTTAGTCTTCCTGACGAGATCTGCCGGGCGCTCGACGATGTGTCGGCTCCGGTGCACCACTATCCCGATCACGACTGGAGCACGCTGTGAGCACGGAGCCCGAGACCACGGAGGAAGCGGAGCCGGGGGCCCTGGACGTCACGGCGGAGGGCGCCGCCACCGAGGCCGGTGAGGTGACCGGGGACGGGGCCATGCCCTCGACGGACGGGGACTCGGACGCGGACGCGGACGGGAGCGGCGGCGCGGGCGGCGGCACCGAAGGCGCGTCGGGAGGTGCCGAGGGTCCGGCCGAGGGCGCCGCGGACGGGGCCGGGGGCGCCGGAGCCGGGACCGAGGCAGCCGCCCAGCTGTCCGAGGCCGAGGCCGAGTTGGCGGCCCAGCGGCTGGAGCGGGAGCGGATCGAGCGGCGGAAGGCCGAGAAGCGCGGCCCGATCACCGCCGGTACCGGGCTCAGCGGTACGGCCGCCGACCTGCTGGCGGCGGTACGGGCCGTGGAGAGCGGCGAGAAGCCCGTCACCCCCTCCTTCCGCCGGCCCGAACCGGCCCCGCGCGCTCCCGCGCCGGAGTCCGCGCCGCGCCCACGACCGGTGTCCGCCCCGGCGACATCCCCGTCGGCTCCCGCTCCGCGCACCGTCGAGGCCGTCCGTGCCGTCCTGACCGGCGGCGGCGCTCCCGACGGGCTCGCACCGCAGGTCGTCGCCGCCCTGGGCGAGGGCGCGGACGAGCAGCTGCGCGAGGACCCCTGGCAGTTGCTGCGGGTCGCCGGAGTGCGGCCCGAGCAGGCCGACGGGTTCGCCCGGGCACTGCTCGGCGCGGAGTGCGGTCCGGACGACGAGCGACGCGGCCGCGCGCTCACGGTGTGGCTGCTCGAACAGGCGGCGCTCGCCGGACACACCGCCCTCGACGCTCCCGCGCTCACCGCCGCACTCTCCCAGCGGGCCGTCCCGGACCCGGACGAGGCCGTGCAGAGCGCCCTCGCGGAGGGCGAGGCCCTGGTCTTCCAGGACGCGCTGGAGACGACGGCCCCCGCGGCGGCCCCCGCGCCCGAGGACGCCGAGGAGGGCGCCGAGGGGAGCGAGGAGCGCCCGGTGCGCGTCCTCGTGGGCCTGGAGCGGTACGCGCTGGCCGAGGAGAGCCTCGCCGACGGACTGGCCCGGGTGATGAACTCCGTACCGAAGGACGACGGTTCGGCGGCCGACTGGGAACAGGCCGCCACGTCGGCCGGCCGTTCCGCCGCCGAACTGATCCGCGCGGTCGCCGGCCACGGCCTGGTCCTGCACACCGGCGGGGACGCCTCCCGCGCCGAAGCGGCGGCCCTGCTGCGCGCCGCGCGCGGTCTCGGCCTGCGTGCCTGGGCCGCCACCCACACCGCCGGCGGCCGTGACCTGCGCGCCTCCGGGCCGGCCCCGCACGACCCGCCGGACGGCCCCGAGGGCGGCGTGGACACCACCGTCGTCACCGTCGCGGACCTGCTCTCCGGTGCCGGGGGCCCGGGCCGGGACACGGACGGCGCCCTGGACCTCGACCTCCTCGTCGTCCTCGACGCCCCCCAGCTCGACGTGGAGACGGCGGCCGTGCTCGCCGAGTCCCTGCCGGACGGCGCACGGCTGGTACTGAGCGGGGACCCGGGGGTGCTGTGGTCCGCGGGTCCCGGCAGGGTCTTCGCCGACCTGCTCGCCGCCCGCGTGTGCCCGCAGGTCGCGTCGCGGACCCCGGACCCGGGACCGGTCGGCGAGCTGGTCTCCGGTGTCGGGATCGGTGAGTTGAACCAGGTCGAGGCTCCCGGCAAGGAAGTCGTGATCGTGCCGGTGCGCGACGCCGGTGAGGCGGTGCACCGCACCGTGCAGCTCGTCGCGGACTCGGTGCCGCGCGCGATCGGCATCCCGGCCGAGCAGACGCAGGTGATCACTCCGGGGCACGGCGGCGCGGTGGGCACGCGCGCGCTCAACACCGCGCTCAAGGAACGGCTGAACCCGGGCCCCGGCCGCTTCGGGGGCTTCGACCCGGGCGACCGGATCGCGTACTCCCCCGCCCCGGGCCGGACGACGCCGGGTCACGTGGTGACGGCCGACGCCGAGGGGCTGCACCTGGACTGTTCGGGCACCGCCGTCGTCGTACCGAAGGAGCGGGTGGAGCAGTCCGTCCGGCTCGGCTGGGCGCTCACCGCGCACCAGGCGGTCGGCCTGCGCTGGCCCGCCGCGGTCGTGGTGCTCCCGGGTGACGCCGCGGCCGCCCTGACCAGGCCGTGGGTCTACACCGCCTTCGGCCGGGCCGAGCGTCATCTGTCCGTGGTCCACGGGGTGGAGCAGGCGTTGCAGCGGGCGGTGGCCGAGGTCCCGCAGAAGCCGCGCACCACACGCCTGCCGGCCCTGCTCAGGGCACAGGTCCCGACCGCGGTCTGAGCCGCACACGCGGGCCTTTGGCCTTGATCCCACGAGACGGACCTCGCGGACCTGCGTCGCGGGCGGACCTCGCGACGGACCTCGCGGACGGGCCCGGCGGACAAAAAAAGGTGGCGGCCACCGGGCTCCGGTGACCGCCACCTCCTCGCGCCGGGGTCAGCGATCGGCGTCCAGGGGCTCCAGGTCCGCGTCGTCGTCCAGCTCGGAGTCCGCGTCGATGTCCTCGTCCAGTTCCTCGTCGTCCGACTCGTCGTCGAAGACCGCGCTGACGTCGAACCGGCAGACGACGCGCTGCGGGTCGATCGCCTCGAAGGGGGTCTCCAGCCACTCGCCGGGCTCGGCCGGGTCGTCCGCGGCCGTGACCCAGAGCGTGGAGTCGCCCTCCTCCAGCCCGAACTCCTTGTGCCGGGAGGCGATCTCGTCCGGTTCGAACTCCCCGAACAGGACGCCGAGCGCGCCGTGGACCGTGCCGGAGGCCGCGTCGAAGCCCGCGGCCGCGGTGGCGCCGTCCTCCTCCACCGCCTCCACCCGCTGGGCCTGCGCCAGCAGTCGCTGGGGCTCCACCACCGCGTAGTCCCGGCGGATCAGGACGCTCAGGGCGTTCGGCTCCTCGGGGCCCGTGTACGGCGGCAGGGTGTCGTCGCCGGCGGGGATCTCGAAGGGGGTGACCTCGTCGTAGCGGTCGTAGAGCAGCTCGTCGTACTCCTCGGCCGCGGCGGCCAGCTCGTTGAACGCCTCGTAGACGGCCGGGTCGTCATCGCCCGACCTGCGCTCGACCGCGGCCAGGTGGCGGTCGAGTGCGGTCTTGACAGCCTCGGCGGCGGCGCGTACCTCGGCAGCGGTGGGCTGCACAGCATCAGACATAGTGCAGACGCTATCCGTACACGGCCTCTGCCCGCACAATAGATGCGATGCCGGAATACGAATTTGTCGACGTGTACGTGCCGCGCGGGGTTTCCCGCAAGGAGGCCACCCGCCTCCTGACGGACCATGCGGAGTACGGACACTGGGAGTTGGACCGCCTCAGCCTGCACCGCGACGGCAGCCGCAGGGTGCGGTTGCGCCGGCGGATCATCCGCCAGGTGCGTGCCACGTGGTGAGCGGAAGCGGCTGAAACGGAGGGGTCCCGCCCGCGCGGGACCCGCCCCGTGCGCGGCGCCACCGGGGGACACGGGTGGCGTTGCGATGGCGGCTGCGCGACTGCGTGAGCCGCCGTGTGCGTTCCTGTCCCCCGGCCTGGCCGTCGTGCCGTTTACGCGTTCACGCGCGCCCGGCGGTAGAGCACCGCGCCCGCCAGGAGCGCGCCCGCGCCCACCGGGATCACCGCGCCGAGCGGCAGTTCACTGCCGGTGTGGGCGAGCTGCGCGGCACTGTGCGGCTGCGAGACCGACTGCGTCCCCTGGTGGACGGGGTAGGCGGTGGACGGCGTACCGGGGTTTCCGGGCGTCGTCCCGGGCTGACCCGGGGTACCGGGCGTACCCGGAGTACCGGGCGTACCCGGAGTACCGGGCGTACCCGGGGTGCCGGGAATCCCAGGCGTACCCGGGGTACCGGGGTGACCCGGGTGACCGGGGTGTCCCGGGTGACCAGGGTGACCCGGGTGACCGGGGTGACCCGGGTGACCGGGGTGACCCGGATGTCCGGGGTGCCCAGGGTGACCGGGCTCACCCGGGTACCCGGGGTGGTGGTGGTCGGGAGGACAAGGGTGCCCCGGGTGACCGGGGTGCCCAGGCTGACCCGGATGTCCCGGGTGCCCAGGGTGCCCGGGGTGACCCGGGTGACCCGGAGGTGTCTGGTGGCCGCCGCCGTGCCCGCCGGTACCGTTCCCGCACGCGTTGCCCAGCGCGCCGTTGCCGATTCCGATCACGTTCACGCTGTTGCCGCAGGCGTTGACCGGCACGTCGATCGGCACCTGGACGTGGTTGCCGGAGCCGACCCCCGGGGACCCGGCGGCGTGCCCGCCGGCGTGCGCACCCCCAGCGTGACCGCCTCCGTGACCACCCCCGTAACCGCCTCCGTAGCCGCCTCCGTGACCTCCGGAGGACGACGCGCCGCCGCCCTGGTTGACGCATGTGTTGCCGATCGCCGGGTTCAGCAACCCGACGACGTTCACGGTGTTTCCGCAGACGTTGACCGGCACGTGCACCGGCGCCTGCACCGTGTTGCCCGACAGCACGCCGGGTGAGTTCGAACTGAAGCCGCTCGCACCCGAGTCGGCGTGCGCGTAGCCCCCGGTCGCGGCGATCACGCCGGTCGCGGCCGCCACGGTCATCAGGCCCTTGCGGGTGACCTGTCGCATAGCTGTATTCCCTGCCTTAGCCCTCGGCTTGGACCATCCGGAAAGCGCGCGCACCCCTACCGGCGCGTGCGCGAAGCCGGTCGGCCCCGGAGCGCATGGCGCGCGCTCCGGGGCCGACCGCTCAGCCCCTCGTGGAGCCGGGCTCTCGCGGAGCCGGACCCCAAGGGGTGGGGCACAACGTCAGTGGTTGATGCAGGTGTTGCCGAAGGCGGGGTTCAGCAGCCCGATCACGGAGACCGTGTTGCCGCAGACGTTCACCGGGATGTGAACAGGCACCTGAATGACGTTGCCGGAAACGACGCCCGGGGAGTGCACGGCGGCACCCTGGGCACCCGAGTCGGCGACGGCCAGGCCCGCACCCGCGAGAACCAGACCACCAGTGGCAGCCGCAGCGGCGACGACCTTCTTGATCATTATTCCTCCTTGTTGGCAATGCGATCCCAGCTTCGGATCGCATCACCTGTAACGAGGAAGGAGTAATGGAGCTACGAGCTTATCGTCGGATTCACTCGTCCCGGGCGACCTCCGTACGCACGGTCGATTGCGGGCGTCAACACGTCAGGACGCCTCGATGAAGCGGTCGAGCACCCGCACGCCGAACCGCAGCGCGTCCACCGGCACCCGCTCGTCGACCCCGTGGAACATGCCCGCGAAGTCCAGCTCGGGCGGCAGCTTCAGCGGGGCGAAGCCGAAGCACCGGATCCCGAGGTCGGCGAAGGACTTCGCGTCGGTACCGGCCGAGAGCATGTACGGGACGGCGCGCGCGATCGGGTCCTCGGCGGAGAGCGCGATCTGCATGGCGTCGACCAGCGCTCCGTCGAAGGTGGTCTCCAGGGCCTTGTCCGCGTGCACGTCCTCGCGCCTGACCCGCGGGCCGAGGATCCGGTCCAGATCGGCCAGGAACTCCTCCTCGTACCCCGGCAGATAGCGCCCGTCGACGTGGGCGGTCGCCTGCCCGGGGATCACGTTGACCTTGTAACCGGCACCCAGCTGGGTCGGATTGGCGGTGTTCTGCAGAGAGGCGCCGATGAGCTTGGCGATGCCGCCCAGCTTGGCCAGCGTCTCGTCCATGTTCTCCGGGTCGAGCTCGGTGCCGAGCGCGTCGCCGAGCTCGTCGAGGAAGTGCCGCAGGGTCTTGGTCACCCGCACCGGGAACGTGTGCCGGCCCAGCCGGCCGACGGCCTCGGACAGCTCGGTGATCGCGTTGTCCCTGTGGATCATCGAACCGTGGCCGGCGGTGCCGTCCACGGTCAGCTTCATCCAGTGCATGCCCTTCTGTGCGGTCTCGACGAGATACAGCCGCAGCTTCTCGTTGACCGTGAAGGAGAACCCGCCGACCTCGCCGATCGCCTCCGTGACGCCCTCGAAGAGGTCCGGGTGCTTGTCGACCAGGTGGCGGGCACCCCAGGTGCCGCCGGCCTCCTCGTCCGCCAGGAAGGCGAGCACGATGTCACGGGGCGGCTTGCGCCCGGTGCGCAGCCGGTCCCGTACGACCGCCAGGGTCATGGCGTCCATGTCCTTCATGTCGACCGCGCCGCGGCCCCAGACCATGCCGTCCGCGATCTCGCCGGAGAACGGGTGGTGGGTCCAGTCCACCGCGTTGGCCGGTACGACGTCCGTGTGCCCGTGGATGAGCAGCGCGGGGCGCGAGGGGTCCTCGCCCTCGATGCGGGCGACCGTGGAGGCGCGGCCCTGGTGGGACTCGAAGATCTGCGGTTCGAGCCCGACCTCGGCGAGCTTCTCGGCCACGTACTCGGCCGCCTTGCGCTCACCCGGGCCGGAGTGGTCGCCGTAGTTGCTGGTGTCGATCCGGATCAGCTCGCGACAGAGGTCCACGACCTCGTCCTCGCCGGAGACGCTCCTGGTCGTGTTGGACTCGCTCACGCTGCTTCCTCCCACTGTCACTGCTGGTGGTCCCCCTCATCCTCTCCCCCACCCCCCGCCCGGCCCAAGGCCGGTCCCGGCCCGTCACGCGCCGTTCACGCGGCGACGGGGTGTGATCGGAGGCCCTCGAAAGCCTGGTAATGTTTCCTCTGTCGCCGCGAGGGAAACCCCGCGCGACAGACACCTTGTCCGGGTGGCGGAATGGCAGACGCGCTAGCTTGAGGTGCTAGTGCCCTTTATCGGGCGTGGGGGTTCAAGTCCCCCCTCGGACACACAGTGATGAGCGAGGGCCGCGACCGTCAGGTCGGGGCCCTCGCTCGTTGTGTCCGTCGCGTCACGGACGGATGTGGGGCAGATCTCGTCAGCCTGACATACCCCCACGTCAGAGCGTCGCCCACACACCGGAATGATCGGTTCCGATGCCTCGGGCGGCCTCTCCACATGGCTGATGACCAGGCACGCGACTAGCGTCGTACTAAAATTCCACGCTTGTTTGGAGCTGGACCGGAATATCCCCAGGCATACCTGCGGGCCCACCAGCGCCCCGGACGCTCCGGGAACAACTCGTGAGGACCTGATGGCAGCCCTCGAGCAAGGCCCCGCTTTCGCACTGTTCGACGAGGAGGTGCGCGCGGAGTTCGGCGACCCGGCGCGCTTCTCCGCCTCCGCCGCCGCCTCTCCCCGCACCCTGGTCGACATCCTGGACGCCTCCGTCCGGGCGTACCCCGACGAGCCCGCCCTCGACGACGGACACCGCAGCCTCACCTACCGCGCCCTGTCCGTCGAGGTCGAGGCCCTGCGCACGCGGCTGAGCGACGCCGGGGTGGGCCTCGGCGACCGGGTCGGCGTCCGCGTCCCCTCGGGCACCAACGACCTGTACGTCGCCATCCTCGCCGTACTGGCGGCCGGCGCGGCCTATGTGCCGGTGGACGCCGAGGACCCCGACGAGCGGGCCGAGCTGGTCTTCGGCGAAGCCGGGGTACGGGCGGTCGTGGGGGCCGGGCACCAACTGACCGTCAACGGCGTCTGCGAGGTTCCCGCCGCGCGGCCCGGCGTCGATCACGACGCGTGGATCATCTTCACCTCCGGCTCGACCGGCCGGCCCAAGGGCGTGGCCGTGAGCCACCGCAGCGCCGCCGCCTTCGTCGACGCGGAGGCCGACCTCTTCCTCACCGAGGACCCGATCGGACCCGGCGACCGGGTCATGGCGGGTCTCTCCGTCGCCTTCGACGCCTCCTGCGAGGAGATGTGGCTGGCCTGGCGGTACGGAGCCTGCCTGGTGCCGGTGCCGCGCTCCCAGGTGCGCAGCGGCGCCGACCTGGGGCCCTGGCTGGTCGAGCAGGAGATCACCGTCGTCTCCACCGTGCCCACCCTGGCCGCCCTGTGGGAGCCGGAGGCCCTCAACGAGGTCCGGCTGCTGATCTTCGGCGGCGAGGCGTGCCCGCCCGAGCTGGTGCAGCGTCTGGTGACCGAGGGCCGTGAGGTGTGGAACACCTACGGCCCCACCGAGGCCACCGTCGTCGCCTGCGCCTCCCTCATGAGCGGCGAGGAGCCCATCCGTATCGGCCTGCCCCTCAACGGCTGGGAGCTCGCCGTCGTCGACGAGGCCGGCCTGCCGGTCGCCATGGGCGACAGCGGCCAGCTGGTGATCGGCGGGGTCGGTCTCGCCCGGTATCTCGACGCCGAGAAGGACGCGGAGAAGTACGCGCCCCTGGAGTCGCTCGGCTGGGAGCGCGCCTACCGGAGCGGTGACCTGGTCAAGGCCGAACCCGAAGGCCTGGTCTTCCTCGGACGGGCCGACGAGCAGATCAAGCTGGGCGGCCGCCGGATCGAACTGGGCGAGGTGGACGCGGCCCTTCAGGCGCTGCCCGGCGTCGCCGGCGCCGCGGCCGCCGTCCGTACCGCCCGCGGCGGCAACCAGCTCCTGGTCGGCTATGTCGTCACCCAGGACGACTGGGACCACGCGAGCGCCGTCGAGAAGCTGCGCGCCGCGCTGCCGGCCGCCCTCGTCCCGCTGCTCGCCCCGGTCGGGGACCTGCCGACCCGGACGTCCGGCAAGGTCGACCGCGCCGCGCTGCCCTGGCCGCTGGAGGGCCTGGAGACCGGCGGGGCGAAGGAACAGCTGTACGGCACCGAGGCCTGGCTGGCCGAGCAGTGGAGCGAGGTCCTCGGCATCCCCGTGGGCAGCGCCTCCGACGACTTCTTCGCGATCGGCGGCAACAGTCTCGCGGCCGCCCAGCTCACCACCCGGCTGCGCGCCCGCCATCCCAGCGCCGCCGTGCTCGACATCTACCAGCAGCCCGTGCTGCGCAAGCTGGCCCGGCACCTGGAGAAGTCCTCGCAGGACGACGGCGCCGAGCGCGTCATCGCGCCCGTCCCGCTGCGGGCCAAGGTCGTCCAGCTGCTCGTCCTCGTCCCGCTGTTCACCCTGCTCGGGCTGCGCTGGACCGTGGCGCTGGCCGCGCTCGGGAACGTACTGCACTGGTTCGGTCCCTACACCTGGGCGCCGAGCGCCTCGTGGTGGCTCGTCGGCGCCGGGGCCCTCGTCCTGTTCAGCCCGCCGGGGCGGCTCGCCATCGCGGCGGGCGGGGCCCGGCTGCTGATGCGCGGCGTCAAGGCCGGACGTCATCCGCGCGGCGGCAGCGTGCACCTGCGGCTGTGGACGGCCGAGCGGCTGGCCGAGTTCAGCGGCGCGACCTCACTGACGGGTTCCTGGCTGGAGCGGTACGCACGCGCCCTGGGCGCCAAGGTCGGCACGGACGTGGATCTGCACTCGCTGCCGCCGGTGACCGGCCTGCTCAAGCTGGGCCGGGGTGCCGCCGTCGAGTCCGAGGTGGACCTGTCGGGGCACTGGCTGGACGGTGACCGTCTGGAGATCGGCCCGGTGAAGGTGGGCGCGCACGCCGTCGTCGGCACCCGCAGCATCCTCTTCCCGGGCGCCCGCGTCGGCAAGCGGGCCGAGGTGGCTCCCGGATCGGCTGTCGTCGGACAGGTCCCCACCGGGCAGCGCTGGGCCGGAGCGCCCGCCGTCAAGCTCGGGAAGGCGAAGCGCGCCTGGCCCAAGGAGCGTCCGCGCCGGGGCACGTACTGGCGCGCGATGTACGGCGCGACGGGTTTCGCGCTGACCGCGCTGCCGCTGCTCGGCGGGCTGGCCGCGCTCCTCGTGGCGAGCCGGTTCGTCACGCCGGACGCCGGTCTCGGCGAGGCCCTGCGGGGCGCCGCCGTCGCGCTGGTGCCGGCCACACTCGCGTTCGGGCTCACGTACGCGCTGCTGATCCTGGTCGGCGTACGGCTGCTCAGCCTCGGGCTGCGCGCGGGCACGTACCCGACGCACAGCCGGGTCGGCTGGCAGTCCTGGACGGTCACCCAGTTGATGGACCGCTCCCGGGAGACGCTGTTCCCGCTGTACGCCGGGCTGATCACCCCGGTGTGGCTGCGGCTGCTCGGGATGAAGATCGGCCGGGGCGCCGAGGTCTCCACCGTGCTGGCCCTGCCCAGCCTGACCACCGTCGGCGAGGGCGCCTTCCTCGCGGACGACACCCTGACCGCGCCGTACGAGCTCGGCGGCGGCTGGATGCGCATCGGGCGGGCCGAGATCGGGCGCCGCGCGTTCCTCGGCAACTCCGGCATGACAGCGCCCGGCCGCAGCGTGCCGGACGGCGGTCTGGTCGGTGTGCTCTCCGCGACCCCGAAGAAGGCCAAGAAGGGCAGCTCCTACCTGGGACTGCCGCCGGTGAAGCTGCCGCGCGCCACGCAGGACGGCGACCAGAGCCGCACCTACGAGCCGCCCGCGCGGCTGCTGTGGGCCCGCGGTCTGGTGGAACTGTGCAGGATCGTGCCGGTGTTCTGCTCGGCCGCGCTGGCCGTGCTCACCGTCGCCGCGCTCAGCGCGCTGGGCGCGTGGGCCTGGGCGCTGAGCGGAGTGGTGCTGCTGGTCGCGGGCGCCGCCGCCGCGGTGCTGTCCATCGTCGCGAAGTGGCTGCTGGTGGGCCGGCACCGGGCCGGCGAGCACCCGCTGTGGAGCGGGTTCGTCTGGCGCAACGAGCTGGCGGACACGTTCGTCGAGGTGGTGGCCGTGCCGTGGCTGGCCGGCTCCGTGCCCGGTACGCCGTTGATGACGGCGTGGCTGCGCGGTCTGGGCGCCCGGATCGGCAAGGGCACCTGGATCGAGAGCTACTGGCTGCCCGAGACCGATCTCGTCACCCTGGAGGACGCCTCCACGGTCAACCGTGGCTGTGTGCTGCAGACCCACCTCTTCCACGACCGGATCTTGCGGACGGATAATGTGGTCCTCCGTGAGGGCGCCACCCTGGGCCCGGGCGGAATCGTCCTTCCCGGCAGCACAGTCGGGGCGCGCAGCACACTGGGACCCGCGTCGCTCGTCATGGCGGCGGAATCCGTTCCCGACGACACCCGCTGGCTGGGCAACCCGATCGAGGCATGGCGTTCCTAGGCGCGGCCCGTACGGCGTCCGGGGACGGTGCACCGGCACGTCGTACGAGCACAGCGCAGGGAGCAGACGCAGCAGTGACCGTTCAGCAGACAGTGGGATCGGACCCGTACTTCCCGGCCAACGGTGATCCCCGCTACCGGGTGCACCGGTACGAGCTCGCGCTGGACTACCGTCCCGGCCCGAACCGGCTCTCCGGCACCGCGCGGATCAACGCGATAGCCGGCCGGGGCGCGCTCGCGGAGTTCCAGCTCAACCTGGCCGACTTCCGGATCGGGCGGATCCGGGTCGACGGCAAGGCGCCGCACTACACGCACCGGGGCGGCAAGCTGCGGGTCCGCCCGGCGAAGCCGATCCGGGCCGGGGCCGCCTTCACCGTGGAGGTGCACTGGGCGGGCAACCCCAAGCCGGTGAACAGTCCCTGGGGCGGGATCGGCTGGGAGGAGCTGGAGGACGGGGCGCTGGTGGCGAGCCAGCCGGTGGGCGCGCCGTCCTGGTATCCGTGCAACGACCGGCCGGCCGACAAGGCCTCGTACCAGATCTCGGTCACGACGCCGTCGGCGTACACGGTGGTGGCGGGCGGCAGGCTGCTGACCCGTACGACGAAGGCGTCGACGACCACCTGGGTGTACGAGCAGGCCGCGCCGACGTCCAGCTACCTGGTCGGGCTGTCGATCGGGAAGTACCAGACGGTGCTGCTGGGCGACCCGGGGCTCGGCGGTGTGCCGCAGTCCGGACATCTCCCCGCCGATCTGCTCCCCGAGTTCTCCCGTGACTTCGCGCGGCAGCCCGCGATGATGGAGCTGTTCGAGGAGCTCTTCGGGCCGTATCCGTTCGGTGAGTACGCCGTGGTGGTGACCGAGGAGGAGCTCGACGTCCCGGTGGAGGCGCAGGGGCTGTCGCTGTTCGGCGCGAACCACGTGGACGGGGCGCGCGGTTCGGAGCGGCTGGTCGCGCACGAGCTGGCGCACCAGTGGTTCGGCAACAGCGTCTCCATCGTGGACTGGCGGCACATCTGGCTGAACGAGGGGTTCGCGAAGTACGCGGAGTGGCTGTGGTCGGAGCGGTCGGGCGGCCGTACGGCGCAGCAGCTGGCCGCGGTGGCGCACCGGAAGCTGGCCGTGCGGCCGCAGGACCTGGTGCTGTCCGACCCGGGGCGCAAGCTGATGTTCGACGACCGGCTGTACGAGCGCGGCGGGCTCACGCTGCACGCCCTGCGCTGCGCGATGGGCGACACGGCCTTCTTCCGGATGCTGCGCGGGTGGGCCGGCCTGCACCGCGGTGGCGCGGTCAGTACGGCGGCGTTCGTCGCGCATGTCTCCCGGTACGCGGCGGAGCCGCTGGACGATCTCTTCGGGGCGTGGCTGCACACGGCGAAGCTGCCGCCCCTGCCGGTCCTGACGGCACCGCTCCCGGCGCGGCCCTCGTACCCGCCGACGAACGCCGACTCGGCCTGAGGGGTGGCCGTCGTCCCCGCCGGTCCGACGCGCGGGGGCGGACACGGGCTGGGGGACAATGGCGGTCATGACCAGTCGTACCTGCCCGTGCGGGCTGCCCGAGCCGTACGCGACGTGCTGCGGGCGCTTCCACCGCGGTGAGGCCGCCGCGCCGACCGCCGAGGCCCTGATGCGGTCGCGGTACTGCGCGTTCGTCCAGCGGGACGAGGGATATCTGCTGCGGACCTGGCATCCGCGGACGCGGCCGCCCCGGGTGGAGTTCGACCCCGGGACGCGGTGGACGGGTCTGGAGATCCTCCGGACGGGTCAGGGGTCGGCCTTCCACTCCACGGGGACCGTGACGTTCCGGGCGTCCTACCGGGGCGGCTCGCTGCACGAGCGGAGCCGTTTCGAGCGGGTCGACGGCGCGTGGGTGTACGTGGACGGCGACTTCGCCGAGTAGTCCCGCCGGGTCACCGCCGTGGGGCGGTCACGGCGCCAGGATGTCGAGTTCCTGGAGGGCGCCGACCGTGATCTCGCGGGTGAGGACCTCGGCGCGGACGGCGTCGCCCTCGCGGACCGCCTCCGCCACCTGGACGTGCAGGGTGACGGCGGCGGGATCGGGGTCCTCGAACATGATCTCGTGGTGGGTACGGCCCGCCAGCACCTCGGCGACGACGTCGCCGAGGCGGGCGAACATCTCGTTGCCGGACGCGTTGAGGATCACCCGGTGGAAGGCGACGTCGTGGACGAGGTACGCCTCCAGCTGATGACCGCGTGAGGTGGCGACCATGCCGAGGGCGCACTCGGTGAGTTCGGCGCACTGCCCGGCGGTGGCGTGCCGGGCCGCCAGTCCCGCCGCGACGGGTTCGAGGGCGGAGCGCAGCACGGTGAGCGACCGCAGCTGGTGGGGGCGGTCGGCGCCGGCCAGGCGCCACCGGATGACCTGCGGATCGTAGACGTTCCACTCGACCTTGGGACGGACGGTCACCCCCACCCGGCGGCGGGACTCCACGAGGTGCATGGACTCCAGCACCCTGACCGCCTCGCGCATCACGGACCGTGAGACCTCGAAGCGCTGGGCGAGTTCGTCCGTGCGCAACACGCTCCCCGGGGGGTACTCGCCCGCCGTGATGGCCGGTCCGAGGGCGTCCAGTACCTGTCCGTGCAGCCCCCGGCCCCGTGTGCTCATGGGCTCAGGGTACGAGGCCGAGCTCACGAACAAAAAGTCAGACTTATATGTCACACACTCTTGAATTAGTCCTACCTAATAGGTTTCAGTGTCGTCGACATCAGATGTCGACGAAGACGGTGAGGCAGCGATGAGCACCCCCCATGTCGTCGTGGTCATGGGCGTCGCAGGTACCGGCAAGACCACCATCGGTCCCCTGCTTGCGGCCCGGCTCGGCGTTCCCTACGCCGAAGGCGACGACTTCCACCCCCAGGCCAACATCGACAAGATGACGGCCGGGACTCCCCTGAGCGACGAGGACCGGTGGCCGTGGCTGGACGCCATCGGCCGCTGGGCGCACGAGCGCGAGGGACTCGGCGGGGTCGTGAGCAGTTCCGCGCTCAAGCGCGGGTACCGCGACCGGCTGCGGGCCGCGGCACCCGGGGTCGTCTTCGTGCATCTGACCGGTGACCGGGCGCTCATCGAGGACCGGATGTCGCACCGTCAGGGGCACTTCATGCCGACGGCGCTGCTGGACTCGCAGTTCGCCACCCTCCAGCCGCTGGAGGCCGACGAGGCGGGCGTCCGCGTGGACGTCGCCGGCGGCCCCGACGAGATCACCGAACGGGCCGTGGCCGCGCTCCGGTCCCTCGCCCAGCCCTCGCAGTAACCCCACCCACCCGTCCGAAGACCTTTCTCAGAGCAAGGGAAAACCGTGACCAGACTCAGCGTCGAGATGCTGGCAGCGGACGCCGTCGAGCCGATCACCTCCGCGGGCCACGCCCAGCTGGGTGTCGCCGTGCTGGCGGGCATCGCCGTCATCGTCCTGCTGATCACCCAGTTCAAGCTGCACGCCTTTCTGGCCCTGACCATCGGCTCGCTCGCGCTCGGCGCGGTCGCCGGGGCACCGCTCGACAAGGTGATCGTCAGCTTCACCACCGGCCTCGGCTCCACCGTCGCCGGTGTGGGCGTCCTGATCGCCCTGGGCGCGATACTCGGCAAGCTGCTCGCCGACTCCGGGGGCGCCGACCAGATCGTCGACACGATCCTCGCCAAGGCGGGCGGCCGCGGCATGCCCTGGGCGATGGTGCTGATCGCCTCCGTGATCGGGCTGCCGCTGTTCTTCGAGGTCGGGATCGTGCTGCTGATCCCGGTCGTCCTGATGGTCGCCAAGCGCGGCAACTACTCCCTGATGCGCATCGGCATCCCGGCGCTGGCCGGCCTGTCCGTGATGCACGGCCTGATCCCGCCGCACCCCGGCCCGCTGGTCGCGATCGACGCGGTCAAGGCCAACCTCGGCGTGACGCTCGCGCTCGGCGTCCTGGTCGCCATCCCGACGGTGATCATCGCGGGCCCGGTCTTCTCCCGTTACGCGGCCCGCTGGGTGGACGTACCGGCCCCCGACCGCATGATCCCCGCCCGCGCCTCCGAGGAGCTGGAGAAGCGCCCCGGCTTCGGCGCCACCCTCGCCACCATGCTGCTGCCGGTCGTGCTGATGCTGTCCAAGGCGCTGGTGGACATCGTCGTGGACGACCCGACGCACAAGGTGCAGCGTGTCTTCGACGTCGTCGGCTCGCCGCTGATCGCGCTGCTGGCGGCCGTGATCGTGGGCATGTTCACGCTGGGCCGCGCGGCCGGTTTCACCAAGGACCGCCTGTCCACCACGGTGGAGAAGTCCCTCGCGCCGATCGCGGGCATCCTGCTGATCGTGGGCGCGGGCGGCGGCTTCAAGCAGACCCTGATCGACGCCGGTGTGGGCCAGATGATCCTGGACATCTCCAAGGACTGGTCGATCCCCGCGCTGCTGCTCGCCTGGCTGATCGCCGTGGCCATCCGCCTCGCGACCGGTTCGGCGACCGTCGCCACCATCTCGGCGGCCGGTCTGGTCGCCCCCCTCGCCGCCGACATGTCGACCGCGCACACCTCGCTCCTGGTACTGGCGATCGGCGCGGGCTCGCTCTTCTTCAGCCATGTCAACGACGCGGGTTTCTGGCTGGTCAAGGAGTACTTCGGCCTGAGCGTCGGTCAGACGGTCAAGACCTGGTCGGTCATGGAGACGATCATCTCCGTGGTGGCCGGCGGACTGGTCCTCCTGCTGTCACTCGTGATCTAGGGGTACGGGGATGGGTCACCCTCTGTTCGACATCAGCGGCCGTACGGCCCTGGTCACCGGCTCCAGCCGGGGCATCGGACTCGCGCTCGCCCGTGGGCTCCTGGAAGCGGGCTGCACGGTCGTCCTCAACGGGCGCGACGCCGACCGCCTCACCCGGGCCGCCGCCGGACTGCCCGGCGACGTGCGCACGGCGGTGTTCGACGTCACCGACGGCCCCTCGGTGGCCGCCGGCATCGCCGACGTCGAACAGCGGGTGGGCCCGCTCGACATCCTGGTCAACAACGCGGGCATGCAACTGCGGGCCCCGCTGCTGGAGTTCACCGACGCGGACTGGCACCGGATCCTGGACACCAACCTCACGAGCGCGTTCCTGGTCGGCCGCGAGGCCGCGCGCCGGATGACCGGACGCGGCCACGGCAAGATCATCAACATCTGCTCGCTGCAGAGCGAGGTCGCGCGTCCGGGCATCGCCCCGTACGCGGCCACCAAGGGCGCGCTGAAGATGCTCACCAAGGGCATGTGCGCGGACTGGGGGCCGCACGGGGTACAGGTGAACGCACTGGGCCCCGGATACATCGAGACCGAGCTGACCCGGCCCCTCGTCGAGGACGAGGAGTTCAGCGACTGGGTGCGGCGGCGCACCCCGGCCGGGCGGTGGGGCCGTACCGAGGACCTGGTCGGCGGGGTGCTCTTCCTCGCCTCGCCTGCGGCGGACTTCGTCGGCGGGCAGGTGCTGTACGTCGACGGCGGCATGACGAGTGTGCTCTGAAAGGCCCGCGAGGGACTCCGGTCCCGAGGAATCCGAGAGGGACACGGCGATGCTCGGTTGTGTGATCCACGGACAGGGCGATCTACGGGTCGAGGAACTGCCGGCGCCGTCCGCCGGGCCCGGGCAGGCGCTGGTCGCCGTCCGGTACGGCGGGATCTGCGGGTCCGACCTGCACTACTGGCGGCACGGCGGCGTCGGGGACTTCCGGCTGCGGGAGCCGATGGTGCTGGGCCACGAGGTCGTCGGGACGGTGGTGTCGTACGGCGCCGGGGCCTCGGGCCCGGTACCGGGCACCGCCGTCGCCGTGCACCCGGCGACGGCGTGCGGAACCTGCCCCGAGTGCGCCGGCGGGCGGGCGAACGTGTGCCGGGACACCCGCTATCTGGGCAGCGCGGCGCGTACGCCGCACGTCCAGGGCGGGTTCTCGGCTCTGCTGGCGGTACCCGCCGCGCAGCTGCGCGCGCTGCCCGCGGGGCTCGCCCCGCGGCGGGCCGTGCTCGCGGAACCGCTGTCGGTCGCCCTGCACGCCGTGCGCCGGGCCGGAGACGTGCGGGGCCGGCATGTGCTGGTCACGGGGGCCGGGCCGATCGGCTGCCTCGTGGTGGCCGCCGCGCGGGCCGCGGGCGCGGCACGGGTGACCGTCACCGACCCGCTGCCGCGGGCACTGGAGTACGCCTCCCTGGCCGGGGCCGACACCCTCGTACGGGCCGACGACCCGGCCGATCCCGGGTGGCCCTCGGAGACCGACGTGGCCGTCGAGGCGTCCGGGGTGGCCGCCGGGCTGGACACCTGCCTGCGCCTCGTACGGCGCGGCGGGGTCGTGGTCCAGCTGGGCATGCTGCCGCCCGGGAGCAGCCCGTTCGCGGGGAACCTGCTGGTGAGCCGGGAGATCGAGCTGCGGGGCGCGTTCCGTTTCGACGCCGAGTTCGACGAGGCGCTGACCCTGCTCGCCGCCGAGCCCCGCTTCGACGCGCTGGTCAGCGCGGTCGTGCCGACGGCGGAGGCCGGGTCGGCGTTCGCCCTGGCGGCGGACCGCAGCCGCTCGTGCAAGGTGCTGCTGGACTTCGGGGAGCCGGCCCGGTAGGTGCTCCCCCGGTCGGGGCCAAGGGCTGTCCCGTAATCCCCGGTGGATCAGCGCGCGGCATCAGATGCGGTGCATCGCAAGGCGGAGGGTCGTCCTCATACTGGGTGTATTCGGGCGATCCGACAACGCGGCGAGGTGCCGTAGCTGTCGTCGTGCGCCCGCCGGAGATTACGGGACAGCCCCTAGGGCCTGTCGTCGGGCCGCCACAGCGGGTGTTCGCGCTCCGCCCAGTCCCGGCTCACCGTGCCGGTGCGCATCCCCCGCCGGGCCTCGGGGTCGCCGAGGGCCATCCCGATGTGGCCCCCGAGGACGATGCCGATCGTCAGGGCCAGCCAGTCGTGGACGAAGGTCGCCGAGGTCCGCCACATCAACGGGGTGAGGTGCGTGAACCACATGAGCAGCCCGGTGGCGAGCATGACCAGACTCGCGCCCGCGATCCAGGCCGCGTAGGTCTTCTGCCCGGCGTTGAACTTCGCCGCGGGCCGGGAGGAGGGGAACCGGTCCCTGCGCAGGGCCGCGCGCATCCACCGGCGGTCGTGCGGACCCCAGCGGTTCAGCCGGCCCAGGTCCGCGCGGAAGGCACGGGAGGCCAGGCCCACCAGGACCGGCACCGGGAGCAGCAGGCCCGCGAACTCGTGGACCCTGACGACGAGTTCACGGCGGCCCACCAGCTCGGCGAAGAACGGGAGGTACAGGCACGCCGCCGTCGCCACGCACACACCCATCAGCAGGGCCGTCAGGCGGTGCACCCAGCGTTCCGCCCGGCTGAAGCGCCGTACGTGCGCGGAGGGCACCGAGACGGCCGGGGTGTCGTCAACTCGTGGGTGCATCGTCGCGTCCGTTCGAACGGCCGACCCATGCGTCGACGTCGTAGCCCCGGTCCTCCCAGTACCCGGGACGCACGTCCTCGGTGACCGTGATGCCGGAGAGCCACTTGGCGGACTTGTAGAAGTACATGGGGGCGACGTACAGGCGGACCGGGCCGCCGTGGTCGTGGCCGAGGGGCTTGTCCTGCATCCGGTGGGCCACCAGGACGTCGGGGCGCCGGGCCTGGCGCAGCGTAAGGCTCTCCGTGTACGCCCCGTCGAAGCAGGTGAACCGGATCGCGCCGGCGGTGGGGCGCACGCCCGCCGCGTCGAGGATGTGGGAGAGGCGCACCCCTTCGAAGGGCGTGCCGGGCACCCGCCAGCCCGTGACGCACTGCACGTCGTGCACGAGGCGGGTCTGGGGCAGTGCCTTGAGGTCGGCCAGGGTGTAGCTGCGCGGGTGGTCGACCAGGCCGTCGATGGTGAGGCGGTAGTCGGCGGGGCCCTTGTGCGGGACGGAGGAGGTCACGGAGTAGTAGCGGAAGCCGCCGCCGTTGGGGAGCAGGCCGGTCAGGCCGGTGGGGTCGCCGGCGAAGAGCGACTCCAGGCCGCGCTGGAGCGGGGGCGCGGCCAGCACGCCGAGCGCGCCGAGTCCGAGGGTGCCGAGCAGGAGCCGGCGGCCGATGGGCGTCCCGGGCTCGTCGGGGCGCTCCGGTTCCCGCTCCGCCGGTCGCCCGGGCGAGCGCGCCGGCGGAGCTTGCGGGGTACGCCCCCGCTGCCGCTCCGGTCCCCGCTCTCGGGAATGTTCAGGGTTCACACACCTATACGAGCACTCGCGACCCCCTTCAGGCCAGCGGCAGCGGGTGTCCGTCAGAATTCCGTCATCACTTTCTCAGGTTTCTCAGACACCGGACGGGCGTCCGGGAGGCGCCGGGGACCTGCCGGTCCACGGCGCCTCCGCGCCTTCCGGCACGTCCGGTCGGCGCTTCCGGGCGGCTGCCTCAGGCCCCGGCCCCGGAGTCCGCCGCCTTGTCCAGCTGGAAGGCCTCGTTGCCGAGTCCGATCCGGGCGTGTGCCTCGGGTGCCCGGGAACGCAGCACCAGGCCCTGGACGAGGCCGACGACCAGGGCGGCCGCGACCAGCGCGGGCAGCAGCCGGCTCAGTGCGGAGCCCGGGCCGGTGCCGACCAGGACGTCGAAGTCCTTGACGGTGTAGATCGCGATCACGAGCAGGGCGAGGCCCGAGACGGCCGCGGTGACCAGGCGCCAGACCTGGGCCCGGGCGGCGCCGCGGCGGACGAAGAAGACGATGACGGAGAGCGAGGCCGCCGCCATCAGCAGGATGACGCCGAGCGCGCCGACGTTGCCGCCCCAGGTGAACAGGTGCAGCACGGGCGCGGTCGGGTCGCCGGTCGGCTTGTCGTCGGTCACGGCGAAGGCGACCAGAACGATCAGGGAGATGGTGGTCTGCAGGAGCGAGCCGGTGCCGGGGGCGCCGCTGGCTCCGGTGGTCCTGCCGAAGGCCTTCGGGAGCAGCCCCTCGCGGCCCATGGCGAAGGCGTACCGGGCGACGACGTTGTGGAAGCTGAGCAGCGCGGCGAACATGCCGGTCACGAAGAGCACGTGCAGGACGTCCGTGAAGGTGCCCCCGAGCCGTGACTCGGTGAGGAAGAACAGCAGCCCGGCACTCTGTTTCCGGGAGGCGTCGACGATCCCGGCGGGCCCCGTGGCGACGGTCAGCGCCCAGGAGCTGATCGCGAAGAAGACGGCGACGAAGCCGATCGCCAGGAACATCACCCGGGGGACGAGGATGTGCGGGCGGCTCGTCTCCTCCGCGTACACCGGCGCCTGTTCGAAGCCGGTGAACGCGGCGATGCAGAAGCACAGCGCGGTGCCGACCCCGGCGCCGGTGAGCGTGCCGGGGTCGAAGGCGTGCAGCGAGAGCCCTTCCTTCCCCGGATCGGCGACGGCCGCGACGTCGAAGATGACGACGAGCGCCACCTCGACGACGAGCAGGACGCCGAGCACCCGCGCGTTGACGTCGACCTTCAGCCAGGCGAGCGCGCCGACCACCAGCACGGCCACCAGGGCCGGTATCCACCAGGCCATGTCGACGTGGAGGTAGGTGGAGAACAGCCCGGACACCTCGAAGCCGAAGATGCCGTAGATGCCGACCTGGAGCGTGCTGTAGGAGAGCAGCGCCACCGCGGCGGCGCCCGCGCCCGCGGTGCCGCCGAGACCGCGCGCGACGTAGGCGTAGAAGGCGCCCGCGTTGTGGACGTGGCGGCTCATCTCGGCGTACCCGACGCTGAAGAGGACCAGCACCACGCCGAGGATGACGAAGAGCAGGGGCTGTCCGACGATGCCCATCACCGCGAATGTGGTGGGCATGACACCTGCGACCACCATGAGGGGGGCGGTCGCGGCGAGGACGGACAGGAGCAGCCCTCCGGTGCCCAGCCGGTTGGCCTTCAGGGCGCGGTCCTGCCCCTTGAAGGTGCTGATGCCGCCGTCGGCAGCGGCGGGTCTTCCCGTGTTCGCACTGCTCGATGTGCTCGAACTGCCCGTCGTCATCGCGGGGTGGTCCTTTCGGATGTCCGGTGGTCCGGTTGGGTGGAGCGGTCGTTCACACCGTGCCGAGCGCGCCGGCGCGGGCGGTACGGAAGGCCTTGTACGGGTCGCGGTCCGGGTAGGACCAGGGCACCGGGGTGGCGTGCGGGCCGATGCGGTGGAACAGGGCGGCGGCCTCGGCGCCCCGGCCCTCGCAGGACTTCGCGTGGGCGAGGAAGTTGAGGTCGAGGAGACGACGGGGGTGGTCGTCGTGCTCCCACTCCAGCCACCAGTCGAAGGCGGCCTTCATCACCTGGCGGGCCCGGCGCCCCACCCAGTGCCCGGAGGCGGCCGGGTCGGCGGATTCGCTGCCCGCGGATGCGAGCACCCGGTAGCGCTCGGCGTGCGCGACGACGGGCAGGATCGCGAGCGGCGAGTCGGCCGGGGCCTGCTCGGCCGCCCAGTTGGCGAAGTCGTAGACCTCGTGGAGCGGGTCCTGCCCCGCCTGGGCACGGCGCTCGGCGAGGCGGGCGACCATCAGGTGGTGGGCGTGGTGGTGCTCGGGATGGCGGTGGCGCACCTCGTCGAAGAGCCGGACCACGTCGGCCTCACCGCCGAGCGTGCGCTCCAGGGTCAGCAGACCGAGCCAGGGCGTGGGGTCGGCGGGGGCGAGCGCGGCGGCGGCGTGACAGGTCTCGCGGGCCCGTTCGGGACGGTCCCTGCCGTCCAGGGCGCGCTGGACGGTGGCACAGGCGAGGAGCACGGAGGCGTCGGCGGACTCGGGTTCGGCGAGCTGCCACTCGCGCGCCCAGGCGAGGGTGGTGGGCTCCTGCGCGAGCACGGTGACGCGGTGTCCGCGGCGGTCCCACTCGTCGCCGGTGACGGCGAGCAGCGAGCGGACCGCGGTCCAGCGGCCCTGCGCCAGCGCGGAGCGCGCGACGACGAGTTCGGCGTCGTCGAGTGCGGCGTCGAAGGCCTGGGCCGTGCCTTTGCGGCCGCGGCCGAGGGGAGGAGGTGGCGACACCGCGAGGGTTCCTCACAGACGCGGCTGGTCAGGTGGCGATCGCGGACAGCAAACCCTTGGCTGAGGGTTCACGTCAAGGCCCATCCAAGGTCCTACACGTGTCAACTCCTCCAATGTGAGCACAAGTTGATGACAGGACCCGGGGGACGCCCAGGACGGCGGGGCGTGCGGGCGCCTCACTCGCGCCCGCACGCCGGAACCCCGCGCGGAGGGGCTCAGCCCACCGCCCCGGCCGCCGCGCGCCCCGCCGTGCGGCCGGAGAAGAGGCAGCCGCCCAGGAACGTACCTTCGAGGGACCGGTAGCCGTGCGCTCCGCCGCCGCCGAAGCCGGCGACCTCCCCCGCGGCGTACACGCCCTCCAGCGGGTCCCCGCCCTCGGTCAGGACCCGCGACGAGAGGTCCGTCTCCAGGCCGCCGAGCGACTTGCGGGTGAGGATGTGGAGGCGTACGGCGATGAGCGGACCCGCCTTCGGGTCGAGGATGCGATGCGGCGTGGCGGTACGGATCAGCTTGTCGCCGAGGTAGTTGCGGGCCCCGCGGATCGCGGTCACCTGGAGGTCCTTGGTGAACGGGTTCGCGACCTCCCGGTCGCGGGCGACGATCTCGCGGCGCAGCGCGGCCTCGTCGATCAGCGGCTCCTTCGTGAGCGCGTTCATGCCGCGTACCAGCGCGCCGAGGTCCTTCTCCACGACGAAGTCGGCACCGTTGTCCATGAAGGCCTTGACCGGCCCGGGGACGTCGGCGCGCGCCCGCCCGAAGACACCCTTGACCGACTTGCCGGTCAGGTCGGGGTTCTGTTCCGAACCCGAGAGCGCGAACTCCTTGCCGATGATCTTCTGGTCGAGCACGAACCACGTGTAGTCGTACCCGGTCCTCATGATGTGTTCGAGCGTGCCGAGCGTGTCGAAGCCCGGGAAGAGCGGCACCGGCAGCCGGTTGCCGCGCGCGTCCAGCCAGAGGGAGGAGGGGCCGGGCAGGATGCGGATGCCGTGGTTGTCCCAGATGGGGTTCCAGTTCTGGATCCCCTCGGTGTAGTGCCACATGCGGTCGCCGTTGATGAGGCGCGCGCCGGCCTCCTCCGCGATCCCGAGCATCCTGCCGTCGACGTGCGCGGGCACACCGGAGATCATCCGCTCGGGCGGAGTGCCCAGCCGCTCGGGCCAGTTGGCGCGCACCAGGTCGTGGTCGCCGCCGATGCCTCCCGAGGTGACGATCACCGCCTGCGCCTTCAGTTCGAACGCGCCGGTCACCGTCCGCCCGCTGGCCTGGCCGCGCTCGATCCCGGACGGTTCCAGGATCTCGCCGGTGACGGTGTCGACGGCGCCCGCGCTGCGGGACAGGCCGGTGACCCGGTGGCGGAACCTGAGCTCGACGAGACCACGCTCGACCCCGGCCCGCACCCGCCGTTCGAAGGGGGCGACCAGTCCGGGCCCGGTCCCCCACGTGATGTGGAAGCGGGGTACGGAGTTGCCGTGGCCGTTGGCGTCGTAGCCGCCGCGCTCCGCCCAGCCCACCACCGGGAAGAAGCGCACCCCCTGCTGGTGCAGCCAGGACCGCTTCTCACCGGCCGCGAAGTCCACGTACGCCTCGGCCCAGCGGCGCGGCCAGTGGTCCTCGGCGCGGTCGAAGCCCGCCGTGCCCATCCAGTCCTGGAGGGCGAGGGCGTGACTGTCCTTGATGCGCATCCGGCGCTGCTCGGGCGAGTTCACGAAGAAGAGACCGCCGAAGGACCAGTGCGCCTGGCCGCCGATCGACTGCTCCGGTTCCTGGTCGAGGAGGATCACCTTGCGGCCCGCGTCGACGAGCTCCGCGGTCGCCGCGAGCCCCGCGAGACCCGCTCCGATCACGATCACATCTGCGTCGTAGGCCATGGGCCCGTCCTCTCGGCATGACGACGGCCCATGTCGGCTTCGTCACAAGTCGCCGTCGTCACGGCAGGTTGACAGGAAAGTGGTGTCAGCACACCGGCGGCCGACCGGGACAGCCGGTGACCGGCCCGCCGTTGTTACTGATCGGTCAGATCCTTCGGCAAGAGGAGTGACCGAGTCAACCGTCCCGTCGCGGCTACTCCGTGGGCGGCGCCCGGCGGGTGGCACTACAGTCGGCGGGATACGCACCCGTGACCCGATCCGACCCCGGATGTATCGAGGTACCCAGCGTGTCGCTTCTCGTTCTGATTCTCTCGGTGAGCGCGGCCTGTTGCCTGGGTTTCGGCTTCGTGCTCCAGCAGAACGCCGCGTCCCGCGCCCCGCTGAACGACTTCCTCTCCCCCCGTCTGCTGCTGGACCTCATCCGGGTGCCGCGCTGGCTGGGCGGTATCGGACTCATGGTGTGCGGCATGGTCCTCGGCGCGATCGCCCTGGGCAAGGGCGAGGTCTCCCAGGTGGAACCGCTCCTCGCGACCAACCTGCTGTTCGCGCTCGGCCTCTCCCGCCACCAGACGAGGAAACCGCTGGGCCCGCAGGGCTGGTCCGGGCTCGCGCTGCTCGCGGGCGGGGTGACCGCGTTCATCCTGGCGGGCAGGCCCAGGGGCGGTGACGCGGTGTCCGACCCCCTGCGGCACTGGCTGATCATCGGCGTCATGCTCGGGCTCGCGCTGCTCCTCACCACGTACGCCAAACGCTCCCGGCTGGGCGCCGCTCCGGTCCTGCTCGCCCTGGCCGCGGGGGTGCTGTACGGGGTGCAGGACGCGCTCACCCGGGTCAGCGGGGAGCGGTTCGGCGAGGGCGGCTGGGGCGAACTGCTCGTCAGCTGGCAGCCGTACGGGGTGCTGGTGCTCGGTGTGTCGGGGCTGGTGCTGGTGCAGAGCGCCTTCGAGACGGCGGAGCTGCGGATGTCGCTGCCCGCGCTCACCGCCGCCCAGCCGCTCGCCGGGATCCTCTGCGGGGTGGGGTTCCTCGGGGACCGGCTGCGGACCGACGTGGGCGCGCTGACCTGGGAGGCGGTGGGACTCGCGGCGATCGTGACGGGCATCGTGCTGCTCGGGATGCACCCCGCGATGCCGGCCGGAGCGAAGAGGACGGAGCCCGCGCGGGACCTTCAGCGACGCTGAGGGCGGCCGGGTCGGGACCCCGCCCCGGCCGGGCACGTCGGCCCGCGAGGACCGGCGAGCTGGGCCGCACGGCCATCCCGGAGGGCGGCACGGCCACCCCGGCGAGCGGCACGACCTGCCCGGTGAGCGGCACGACCACCCCGGCGAGCGGCACCGCCCACCGCGTGAGCGGCGCGGCCGACGCGGTGAACGGCACCGTCCACGCGGGCCATGGACACCCGTTCGGCCGAACGGCGCGCGCCGTCCCGGGAACACCCGGCCGGCGGAGCGGCGCGCGGTGAATCCGGGTGCGTCGCGTGGCCGCTCCGGACGGGGCGGAGGGACCTGACGGGTGCCGGCGGTGCGGGTTCCCCGCGGGCGTCCGGACGGCGGCCCGCACGGGGCCGGCCCGACGGGGCCCACTGGACGGAGGCCGACTGGACGGGGCTGGTTGGATGGAGGCATGAGCGCCGCTGACGAGATCCTCGACATCGTGGACGAGAACGACGTGGTCGTCGGACAGTCCCCGCGCGCGGAAGCGTACGCGCGCGGACTCCGCCACCGGTGCGTGTTCGTCCAGGCCCGGGACGCGGACGGCAGGCTCTTCGTCCACCGCCGCACCGCCACCAAACTCGTCTTCCCCTCCCTGTACGACATGTTCGTCGGCGGGGTGGTGGGCGCGGGCGAGTCGTACGACGCCGCGGCCCTGCGCGAGGCCGAGGAGGAACTCGGCGTCTCCGGACTCCCGGACCCCGTCCCGCTCTTCAGGTTCCTCTACGACGACGGCACGGGACGTACCTGGTGGTCCGCGGTCTACGAGGTCCGCTGCGACCTCCCCGTGAACCCCCAGGCCGAGGAGGTCGCCTGGCACACCTTCCTCACCGACGAGGAGGTGGAGCGGCGGCTGCCGGAGTGGACGTGGGTGCCGGACGGGCTGGCGGCGTACGAGCGCCTGCGGGAACACCGCGCGGCGGGCTGACCCTTCGCGGTGCCCGGCGGCGACCGCGCCGCGGGACGGCCGAGTAGGGTCCGGGACGTGATCGAATTCGTACGTGACGTCCGCCTGTGGTTCGCGCCCGAGGAGGTCCGGCAGGAGGGCGTCACTCCCGACTACCGGTTCTCACTGGCCAACGAGCGCACCTTCCTGGCCTGGCTGCGCACCGCGCTGGCGCTGATCGGGGGCGGCTTCGCCGTCGACCAGTTCCTGCCGGACCTGCGATGGGCCTGGCGCGTCGGTCTCGCACTGGCCCTGCTGGCGGCGGGCGTGCTCTGCTCGCTGCGGGCCGTCAACCACTGGGTGCGGTGCGAGCGGGCGATGCGCAGGGGCGACGACCTTCCCGTGTCGCGTTTCCCGGCGCTGCTGGGCATCGCCGTCGCGGTGGTCGCGGTCGCGATGGTCGTCGTCGTCCTCGTCCGCTGGGAAGGATGACCGCGCCCGTCCCGGTGCGCGACCCGGGACTCCAGCCGGAACGCACCCGGCTCGCGTGGCGGCGTACGACGCTGTCGAGCACCGTCGCCGCCGTGCTGGCGGCCAAGGCGGCGCTGCACGGCGGTCCGTCGGCGACCGGGGTGGTGGCCGGTGTCCTGTGCGGCGCGCTGTGGCTGGGGTTCCTGGCACTCGCGCACCGCCGCATCCGGGTGCTGGCCGCGTCCGGAACCACCGGCCCGCCCGCCCTCGCACCGTGGCACGCGACGGCCGCGGCGCTGTGCACGGTCGCGCTGGCGCTCTGCGCGGCGGCGCTTGTGTTCTGAGAACCCCGTGGGGGCGACGCCCGGCCGCGGCCCCTCCACCCGTGCGCCCACCCCTTACTCCCGGACGGCACGCATGCCCGAATAATGAGTAATTGACATATATGTCACGCTTTCTGGCGCTAGCCTGAGCCGTCGCTTCCCGCCACGCACGAAGGTGAGCACCACCATGACCACCCTCCACCCGGAGCACTCGGCCCATCAGCACACCCACGGTCCCGCCTGCGGACACACCGCGGTGCCGCACGGGGACCACGTCGACTACGCGCACGACGGACACCTGCACCGCGAGCACTCCGGACACTGGGACGAGTGCGAGCCGAGCGGCCACACGGCACACGGCGACCACGGGGGCCACCAGCACGGCGAGGACTGCGGCCACCCGGCGGTCGAACACGGAGACCACCTCGACTATCTGCACGACGGGCACCGGCACGCCCAGCACGACGGCCACTGGGACGACCACTAGGGACGGCGGACACAGAGGACACGACGGACACCCCGGGCGTCCCGCCGGACACCCGGAACGCCCTCCGACGTCTCTTCGCGACGACCGCCCGGCGTCTCCCCTCGACGCCCGTTCGGCGTCTCCCCCGGCCCCCCGGAGGAGACGCCGATCACGTTTGGCGTACACCCTGGACGACATACCGACTGGTCGGCATCATGGTCACGTCCCGCTCCCTCGCGTGTAGGAGAAACGATGAGTCCCGACCACCCGCCAGGTCTCGATCTCGACCGGCTGCGCGGCCTGCTCGACGGCGAGCGGCCCGGTCTGACGCACGGCCCGCTGACCGGCCGGCTGATCGAGGGCGGACGGTCGAACCTCACCTACGCGGTCACGGACGGCACCACGCGATGGGTCGTACGGCGGCCCCCGCTCGGCCATGTGCTGGCCACCGCGCACGACATGAAGCGCGAACACCGGGTGATCAGCGCACTGCACCCGACGGCCGTCCCGGTGCCGCGCCCGTTGCTGCTGTGCGAGGACGAGGAGGTGCTGGGCGCCCCGTTCTACGTCATGGAGTTCGTGGACGGCACGCCGTACCGCACCGCCGAGCAGCTCGCCCCGCTCGGCCCGCGGCGCACCCGGGACGCGGTGCTCGGGCTCGTCGACACGCTCGTCGAGCTGCACGCCGTGGATCCCGCCGCGGTGGGCCTCGCCGACTTCGGCCGCCCCGAAGGCTTCCTGGACCGCCAACTGCGGCGCTGGGGAAAGCAGTTGGACGCCTCCAGAAACCGCGAGCTGGCCGGGATCGACGAACTCCACGCGGCCCTGGGGCGCGCGCTGCCGCACTCCGCCGCACCCACCGTCGTGCACGGCGACTACCGGCTCGACAACGTGCTGATCGGCGAGGACGACCGGATCAAGGCGATCCTGGACTGGGAGATGTCCACGCTCGGCGATCCACTGACCGACCTGGGCCTGCTGGTGATGTACAGCACGCCCCTGGAACTGCCCGACTCCCCCATCAGCACGACCGCTTCGGCGGCCGGACACCCGGACTCGGCCGAGATCGTCGAACGGTACGCCGCGCGCTCGGGGCGCGACGCGTCCGACGTCGCCTGGTACACGGCGTTCGCCTGGTTCAAGCTCGCCGTGATCCTGGAGGGCATCCACTACCGCTACACGCTCGGCCAGACGGTCGGCGCGGGCTTCGACCGCATCGGTGACCTGGTGCCGTTCTTCATCGAGCACGGTCTGACGACTCTTCAGGAAGGCTGATCCGCCATGGACTTCGCATTCGACGCGCGCACCGAGGAACTGCGGGACAGGCTGCTCGCCTTCATGGACGAGTACGTGTATCCGGCGGAGGCGGTGGCGGAGGAGCAGCGCGCCCTGCTGGCCTCCCCGTGGGACACGCCCGCCGTGGTCGGGGAGTTGAAGGCAGAGGCACGCAGGCAGGGGTTGTGGAACCTCTTCCTGCCCGACGCCGAGCACGGCGCCGGACTCACCAACCTCCAGTACGCGCCGCTCGCCGAGATCACCGGCCGCAGCCCGCACCTGGCGCCCACCGCGCTGAACTGCGCGGCGCCGGACACCGGGAACATGGAGGTGCTCGCGCAGTTCGGCGACGAGCGCCAGAAGAAGCAGTGGCTGGAGCCGCTGCTCGCCGGCGAGATCCGCTCGGCGTTCGCGATGACCGAGCCGGAGGTGGCCTCCTCCGACGCCACCAACATCACCACGCACATCGAGCGGGACGGCGACGAGTACGTCGTCACCGGCCGCAAGTGGTACATCTCCGGGGCGATGAACCCGGACTGCAGGATCTTCATCGTGATGGGCAAGACGGACCCGGACGGGCCGGACGTCCGCCGCCAGCAGTCCATGGTCCTGGTCCCGCGTGACACGCCGGGGGTCGAGGTCCGGCGCGCCATGCAGGTGTACGGATACGAGGACCACTCCCACGGCGGGCACGCGGAGGTCGTCTTCCACGGGGCGCGCGTTCCCGTCACCAACCTGGTCGGCGAGGAGGGCGGCGGCTTCGCCATCGCCCAGGCGCGGCTCGGTCCCGGCCGTATCCACCACTGCATGCGGCTGATCGGCATGGCCGAGCGGGCGATCGAGCTGATGTGCCGGCGAGCCGTGTCCCGGACGGCGTTCGGCAAGCCGCTGGCCCAGCAGGGCGTGGTCCAGAACTGGATCGCCGACGCGCGGGTCGCCGTCGAGCAGCTGCGGCTGCTGGTGCTGAAGACCGCGTGGATGATGGACACGGTCGGCAACAAGGGTGCTCACACGGAGATCCAGGCCATCAAGATCGCCACCCCGCGTACGGTCGTCGACATCCTCGACAAGGCGGTGCAGCTGCACGGCGCCGGGGGTGTGAGCCAGGACTTCCCGCTGGCGGAGCTCTGGGCCGCCGCGCGCACCCTGATGCTCGCGGACGGGCCGGACGAGGTGCACCAGCGGTCGCTGGCGCGGCGGGAGATCAAGAAGTACGTGTGACGCCGGGGGCGGTGGGGGGGTCTTCGCCCCCGCCGCCCCTGCCCGTCCCATCCCGTACCTGGGGGCTCCGCCCCCAGACCCCCGCCGGCCTTAAGGGCCTTGTCCTCAAGCGCCGGACGGGCTGTTTGTGGGGGGCCGCCGGTTCCTGGGGGGGGAACTCGGGAGCCCGGGCCCGGCC
>NZ_JBHWEL010000061.1:0-15675 GCF_042734135.1 Streptomyces sp. NPDC059668
GGGGCGGGGCGGGGGGGCGCGCCCCCGCGCCGGGGGGGGCGGGGGGGGGGGGGGGGGGGGGCGGGCGCGGGGGGGGCGCCCGCCGCCCGCCCCCCCCCCCCCCACGGCACGGACGTCAGTCGCGCCACTCCACCTTGAACACCCAGACGTACCGGCCGGACCTGCGGGCGGCCTTCGGCACGTCGATCACCAAGGCCCCGTTCCGCACGGTCCAGTTGAGCGGCCGGTCGTGGCCGAGCAGGGTCACCCGGTCGCCGGGCCGGACCGGCACCGGCGCCTCGACGGTGAGGGTGGCGCCGGGCGCGGCCAGCGAGTGGATGTAGAAGGCCTCGTTCTGCCGCACGGTGAACCGCAGGTCCTCACCGAGCTGCGCCATCCGCGACCAGTACGTCGTGCCGTAGATCGCCTCGCCGTTGACCTTCAGCCACCGGCCGGTCTCGCGCAGCCGGGTCTGCATGATCTCCGGAATGGTGCCGTCGGCGCGCGGCCCGATGTCGAGCAGGAGGTTGCCGTTCTTGGAGACGATGTCGACCAGACTGCGGACCACTTCCTCGGCGGTCATGTAGGCGGCGTCGGGCGTGGCCCGGTTGTAGCCGTAGCTGAACGGGTCGAGGCCCCGGCTGGACTCCCACTTGGCGACGACGGTGTTCGCGTAGGTCGTGTACTCCGGGGTCGTGAAGTCGTGGAAGCCGATGCCCGAGCGGTTGTTGACGGTCACCTCGTAGGGCTGCGGCCGGTTCTTGCCGTGGTTGAAGTACTCGGAGAGCACCCGCAGGCTGTCGTTGGCGCCGCCGATGTCGCACCAGATGACGGACGGGTCGTAGCCGTGGATCAGTTCCAGCATCTGCGCGGCCTGGTAGTCCTTCACATAGTCCTTGCCCGCGGTGTATCCGGTGTACGGCACCGGCTCCCCGGTGTACGGGTTGCGCGGGGCGTGGCCCGACCAGGGGTTGTCGGGGTTGAACCACTCGGGCATGGAGAAGTACAGGCCGCGGTGCAGCTCGGGTGTGAACCGCCGCGAGGCGTCGAAGAGTTCGCGTACCAAGTCGCGTCCCGGGCCCATCTTCACGGAGTTGCGGTCGGCGACCCTGGTGTCCCACAGGGCGAAGCCCTCGTGGTGCTTGGCGGTGAGGACGTGGTACTGGGCTCCGGCGTCCCGGAACAACTCCACCCAGGCGCGCGGATCGAAGCGTTCGGCCGTGAACATCGGGATGAAGTCGTCGTAGGCGAAGTCCTCGCCGTACTTCTCCCGGTGGTAGGCGTACACCGCGTTGTCCGGGCTCTGGAGGTGGTTCCAATACCACTCGGCGTACTGTTCGCCCACCGGTGACCAGGCGGGCACCGAGTAGACGCCCCAGTGGATGAAGATGCCGAACTTGGCGCGGTGGAACCAGTACGGGGCCTGGTGGCCGGCGAGGGACTCCTCGGTGGGGCGGTAGTCCGGCACGCCGAGGGTCAGGGTGCGACGGGAGGCGGCCGCCCGCCGGCCGCGGCCTTCGGCGACCACCGTCCCCTCGCGCGCGGTGCCGGGTGCCGTGCCCACGCGGTTGCGGATGCCGACACGGACCCGCGCCTGCTCGCCGGGGTCGAGGCGGGTCACACGCGCGGGCTCGACCGTGCGGGCCCCGGGGACCTCGACGCCGACCGTCACCCGGTCACCAGCGAGGACGGCGACCGTTCCCGCGTTGACGACGGTGGCCTCCACGCTCTGCGCGCCGGTCGACTCCAGCAGCGAGAAGGTGGAGTGCGCGTCACGCAGGGCCAACGCCCGCCCCTGGGCGACCGGTTGGAGGGACAGCGCGAAGACGTGCAGCGAGGTCTGGTTCTCCTCGGCCGGCCGGGTGGTCGGCAGGGTGAGGGCGACCGCCTCGCGCCGCGGGTCGATCCAGACCTCCGCCGTGCCGATCCCGACGCTGTGCTCGTCCTTGCCGCCGTCCGGCCGGTAGCGGTACGGGGCGGAGAGCGAGCCGCCCGTCGCGTACCAGTCGGCGCCGCCGAGTCCGGCGGTCGTCGCCGAACCGTCGGCGTAGTGCACGGTGACCGTGCCGGATGCGTCGCCGTAGCTGCCCGCCGTGAGGAACAGGGCCGAGAGATAACGGCCCCGGGGGAGGTCGATGCGCTGGCCGAGGGCGACCACGTTGTTCCCGGCGCCCGCGGCGGAGGACGGGAAGAGGAACGCGATGCCGTCCACCTCGACCGGGCCCTCGGGCAGTTCCTCTCCGGGGAAGGTGTAGCCCGAACCGTCGAAGTCGCCGCCGGGGGCGGTCGCGCGGTCGACGCCGTCGTTGTCGAAGTGGGCGTCGAGCGGTACGGGAAGCGGGGCGGGGACGGGAACCCACTGCGGCGCCGGCCCCTCGGCCGGTTCGGCGGCCCGCGCCCCGGTCGCGGCGGTGAGCGGAAGAGCCGTGGCGGCGGCAACGGCCGCGGTGGCTCCCAGAACCTGACGTCTTGGATACGTACTCATGAGCGGCTCCAATTCATCGGATGTCTGATGATGAGACGGGTTCCGATGAGTGTCAACGAGGCCTGGAGGAACGGAACTTGCCGTAGTGGTCGGATGACACGGCATCTTGCGAGGACCGCCGGCCGACCGCCGGGTGAAAGGCCCAGGAGAGCCGGGGTGAATGTCCCCGCGCGGCGGCCCTCGACGCGACCCCCCGCATCCCGGCACAGTGCTCCTCGTACTCACCAGTAGTTCCCTGCCCCCGAGGAGCACCCGTGACCAGTTGGGCCGGCCGGACCGCCACCGAGATCGCCGCGGCCGTCCGCGAGAAGCGGATCACCCCCCGAGCCGTGGTGGCCGAACACCTCGCCCGGATCGAGCGGCTCGACGCCCGCGTCGGCGCCTTCCGGCTCGTACGGTCCGAGGCGGCCCTCGCGGAGGCCGACGCGCTGGCCGCCCGTCCGGACCTGGCCGGGCTCCCCCTCGCGGGCGTGCCGGTGGCGGTCAAGGACAACCTGCCGGTGCACGGCGAGTCCTGCCGACAGGGGTCGGCCGCCACCTCGGACGTCGCCGCCGGAGAGGACCATGTCACCGTGGCGCGGCTGCGCGCGGCGGGCGCCGTGGTGGTGGGCCTGACGAACGTGCCCGAGCTCTGCGTCTTCGGCACCTCGGACAGCGTGTACGGCATCGCCCGCAACCCGTGGGACACCTCGCGCACGGCCGGCGGCTCCTCGGGCGGCAGCGCGGCCGCCGTCGCCGCCGGGATGGTGCCCCTCGCACTGGGCAACGACGGGATGGGGTCGCTGCGCATTCCGGCGGCCAACTGCGGTCTGGTCGGGCTGAAGCCGGGCCACGGCACGGTGCCGGCCGGTATCGGTCACGGCGACTGGTTCGGCATGTCGGAGAACGGGCCGCTCGCCACCACCGTGGCGGACGCGCGGCTGATGCTGGCGGTTCTCGCGGACATCGAGGCGGTACGGCCCTCGGGGAACCTCGTCCGGAAGGTGGCGGTCTCCGTGCGCAGTCCCCTGGCCGGGGTGACCGTCGGCCGCCCCTACGCGGCGGCGGCCCGGGAGGCGGCCGGGCTGCTGGCCGGGGCGGGGCACCAGGTACGGGCCGCCGACCCTTCGTACCCGCTCTGGCTGGGCACCACCTCGCTCGCGCACTGGACGGCGGGGACCGCGGTGGACGCCGCGGACCTCGACCCGCGTCGGCTCACCCGCCGCACGCGGACGCACGCCGCCGTGGGCCGCCGCTTCGTGGCCGGTGTGCGCACCGGTGAGCGGAGGGAGCAGTTGCGCGCGCGTCTGGCGCCGTTCTTCGAGGAGCACGACGTGCTGCTGACCCCCGCGCTGGCCCGGCGGGGTCCGGCCGCCGCGGCCTGGCACGAGCGGGGGTGGCTGCGCAACCTGCTGGCCAACACGAGCTACTCGCCGATGACTCCGCCCTGGAACCTCACCGGGTGGCCCGCGATGGCGGTGCCGTTCGGAACCCTGCCGGGCGGCGCCCCGTGCGCCGTTCAGCTGGTCGGGCGACCCGGCTCCGAGCTGGAACTGCTGGAGCTGGCGGGACAGTTGGAGGAGCTGCGTCCGTGGAGGCGGACGGCGCCGCTGGACTGAGGCCGGTCCGTGCCGCCCGCGTCAGGGGTACTCGTGGGCGTCGGGCTCGGTGGCCGGGACGGCGTTCGGCACGGTGACATCGGGAGAGGTCCGCGGCGGGGCGCCCGAGACGCCGGATCCGAGGCCGGTCACCGGCCATCGGCCGTCGGCCCCGGTTTCCGCGATCGGCATGGGCGTGCATCCGGCACGCCCATGCCGTCGGCTGTCGCGAGGGGGTTCCTCGCGGAGGCGGTCAGTCGACGCTGGGCAGGATGTGGGGCTCGGCGAGGTCGTCCTCGTAACCCGCGAGGCGGATCGGCGCGGACCTGGCCCACACGTCGAGGCTCCCCAGCTTCTTCTCGGGCCGCCGCTCCGCGCGTTCCTTGGGGCGTTGATCGCGATTCGTCTTCTCCGGTGTCACCGCGCACTCCTTATGTGTCGGGTCACCCTCGGGACGTACAGGGGCCAGTATGTTTCCGGCCGCCTGACGCCCGCTCGGGTCTGAGTCGAAGGCAGTTAGGGACGCGGTGGCGCCGGTAACTCGAGTGAGAGCAGGCCGTGGTGACCGGCTGTCCCGGGACGGACCATGGGTGTGGGTGGGACCCCTTCAGGCTGTCCGTCGGTACAGGGTAACCAAATGAGCGGATGGCCGCTCTATGGGGCTGAAAACAAGAGGTAACCGTCTCGCGTCGATCGACGCCTCCCGGGCGCTGATCTGCGTCTATTCGGGGACATATCGCCCCTTCACATCACTCGTTCGGCGTAGTGGGCGCACGCACCGCTCCCCCGGAACAGTCCACCGACACGCGGACGGACCCCCGCCGACCCGCCGCGACACTCCGCGATTGATACCCCCAGGGGGTACAGTCGCGCGGACACCGCGGAAGCCGCCCACCGGGAGAGAGCCAAGCCGATGCACGCGATCCTGCACGCGCTGTCCATCGCCGGGTCCATGACCTGGGAGATCGCCTGGGCGCTGATCCTCGGATTCGCCCTGTCCGCCGTGGTCCAGGCGGTGGTGCGGAGGGCGACGGTCGCGCGGCTGCTCGGTGACGACCGGCCGCGGACGCTCGCCCTGGCCGCCGGGCTCGGCACGGCGTCCTCGTCCTGCTCGTACGCGGCCGTGGCCCTCGCGCGCTCCCTGTTCCGCAAGGGCGCGAACTTCACCGCGGCGATGGCGTTCGAGATCGCCTCGACCAATCTCGTGATCGAACTCGGCGTGATTCTCGCCCTGTTGATGGGCTGGCAGTTCACCGTCGCCGAGTTCGTCGGTGGCCCGGTCATGATCGTGGTGCTGGCGGTGCTCTTCCGGATGTTCCTGCGCGAGCCGCTGCTGCGGCAGGCCCGGCAACAGGCGGAGCGGGGGCTCGCCGGGTCCATGGAGGGCCACGCGGCGATGGACATGTCGGTACGGGGCGAGGGCTCGTTCGGACGCCGGCTGTTCTCCGGCGCGGGCTTCACCTCGGTCGCACACGTGTTCGTCATGGAGTGGGCGGCGATCCTGCGCGACCTGGTGGGCGGGCTGCTGATCGCGGGGGCCATCGCGGCCTGGGTGCCCGACTCCTTCTGGCGCTCCTTCTTCCTGGACGGCCATCCGCTCGCCGCGAAGCTGGTGGGGCCCCTGATCGGGCCGCTCGTGGCGATCGCCTCCTTCGTCTGCTCGATCGGGAACGTGCCGCTGGCCGTCGTGCTGTGGAAGGGCGGCATCAGCTTCGGGGGCGTCGTCGCGTTCGTCTTCGCCGACCTGCTGATCCTGCCGATCCTGAACATCTACCGGAAGTACTACGGCCTGCGGATGACGGCCTTCCTGCTGGTCACCTTCTACGGGGCCATGGTGTTCGCCGGGTACGTCGTGGAGGTCCTCTTCGGCGGCCTCGGGCTCGTCCCCGACCAGGCCGACGCCCGGATTCCCATGGAAGGCGTCTCCTGGGACTACACGACCTGGCTCAACATCGTCTTCCTGCTGCTCGCGGCGGCGCTGGTGTGGCGCTTCCTGCGCACCGGCGGCCCCACGATGCTGCGGACGATGGGCGGCTCACCGGGGGCGGCGGAGCAACCGGGTCATGGAGGGCACGACCACCCGCACGGCCACCGCTGAACACGGCGCGCAGTTCAGGTCCCGTTGGCCGGTTCGCAAGCCGGCCATGCTGTGCTGGCGCCCGGCAACGGCTTTTCTCGCGGAAGGACCGACGCATGGAGCTGCGCAGCGTCGAAGAGCTGATGGATCTGCTGCACGCCTGCCGGGGCACCCGGCACACCGCGGACGGCAGCGGCGGCCCGGTCGATGTGCACGACCACGCGCTGCAGACCGCCGCCCTGCTGCGCCGGAGCCATCCGGCCGACAAGGAACTCCAGGTGGCGGGCCTGGTCCACGGCATCGGCCAGCTGCTGCGCCCCGGTGACGCCACCGCGCACGCCGGGCTGGCACCGGACCTGGTGGGCCCCCTGCTCGGCGACCGCGTCTCCCGCCTCGGACGCCTCCGCTCGGGCACCCGGCGGGACCCCTGCGACGCCGACGACGCGCTGAGCCTGCGCCAGGCCTGCGACGGGGGCCGCGTCGCCGGACTCCACGCCGGGGTGCTGGAGGACTGGCGCACGGTGGTGGAGCTGGTGGCGGCGCAGCACTCCCGGCTGGGGGCTGTCGACTGACGGTCCGTCATGAGACGGTACGCGGATGACGTCGCCGTACGGACTGCGGGGCAGGGCCGCCATCGTCACCGGGGCCTCGCGCGGGATCGGGCTGGCCGTCGCCGAGGAGCTCGCGCGGGCTGGGGCACGGGTGTGTGTGACCGCCCGGGACGCGGACGCGGTGGGCCGGGCCGCCGAGCGGCTCGGCGGGGTCTCCCTCGCCGGTTCGGTCGCCGATCCGGCGCATCTGAGAGCGGTGACCGAGCTGACGCTGCGCGAGTTCGGGCGCGTCGACCTCGTGGTGAACAACGCGGCGACCAACCAGCCGTACGGCCCGCTCATGGACGTCGACCCGGACCGCTGGCGCACGGCGTTCACCGTCAACGTCGAGGCCGCGCTGCGGCTGGCACAGTACGCCTGGCACGGCTGGATGCGCGAGCACGGCGGTGCGATCGTCAACGTGTGCACGGAGGGCGCGGACCACGTGGGACCGCACGTGGGTGCGTACGGCACCAGCAAGGCGGCCCTGCTGCACCTGACCCGGCAGCTCGCCGGCGAACTGGCCCCGCGGGTCCGGGTCAACTCCGTCTCCCCCGGCCTCGTCCGCACCGAGATGGCCCGCTTCGTCTGGGAGGACTCCGAGGACGAGCTCGGCGCCGGGCTCCCGCTGGGCCGTATCGGGCGGCCCGAGGACGTCGCGCGAGCGGTGGTGTGGCTGGCCTCCGACGCCGCCGAGTGGATCACCGGCGCCGATCTGCTGGTCGACGGAGGGACCCGGGTCCGGGCCGCGCGCGGGGCCGGCCACGCCCTGCACGACCGTCTGCGCGGCCGCGCGCCGGACGGTGGACGCTGGGACCCACGCGCGCCGTGAGCCCGCCGGGCCGCCGCCGTGGCCGCCCGCGGCCCGGACCCCACGTTGCCGGAGGGACTACCACTTGCCGGGCGCGTAGTCCTTCATGAAGACGCCGTAGAGCTCCTCGCCCTGCTCGCCGCGCACGATCGGGTCGTACACCCGGGCCGCACCGTCGACGAGGTCGAGGGGGGCGTGGAAGCCCGCGTCGGCCAGGCGCATCTTGTCGGGGTGCGGACGCTCGTCGGTGATCCAGCCGGTGTCGACGGCGGTCATCAGGATGCGGTCCTTCTCGAACATCTCCTGGGCACTGGTGCGCGTGAGCATGTTCAGGGCGGCCTTGGCCATGTTGGTGTGCGGGTGGCCGGCGCCCTTGTAGCCGCGGTTGAAGACGCCCTCCATCGCGGAGACGTTCACGATGTACGTCCGCTCGGCCCGCGCCGCCGCCATCGCCGCGCGCAGGCGGCTGATCAGGATGAACGGCGCGGTGGAGTTGCAGAGCTGCACTTCGAGCAGCTCGACCGGCGTGACCTCCTCGACGGCCTGGATCCAGCTGTTGGTGTCGTGCAGGTCGGGCACGAGTCCGCCGGCGTCGATGGCCGTACCGGCCGCGATCCGCTCCAGCGAGGCGGATCCGGACACCAGCGCGAGGTCCGTGACGTCCTGCGCGCTCAGCGCGCCGCCGCCGGGGACCGGGAGCGCGGCCACCGCGCCGGAGCCGAAGGTGCCGATGACCTCGGCGGGCGGCAGCTCACCGGCGGGCAGCGGACCGGACTCGGCGGCGAGCAGCTCGCCGTAGGCCTGGGGCGAGCGGCGTACGGTCTGGGCCGCGTTGTTGATCAGGATGTCGAGCGGGCCCGCGGCGGCGACGGAGTCGGCGAGCGCGACGACCTGGGCCGGGTCGCGCAGGTCGATGCCGACGATCTTCAGCCGGCCGATCCACTCGTCGCTGTCGGGCATGGCCTTGAAGCGGCGGATCGCGTCGTTCGGGAAACGGGTGGTGATGGTGGTGTGGGCGCCGTCGCGCAGCAGCCGCAGCGCGATGTACATGCCGATCTTGGCGCGGCCGCCGGTGAGCAGCGCGCGCTTGCCGGTGAGGTCGGTGCGGGCGTCGCGGCGGGCCCGGTTCTCGGCCGCGCAGTTCTGGCAGAGCTGGTGGTAGAAGTAGTCGACCTCGACGTACCGCGTCTTGCAGATGTAGCAGGAGCGCGGGCGCTGGAGTATCCCCGCGATCTCGCCGGCCTCGGTGACGGACGAGGGCAGGATGCCCTCGGTCTCGTCGTCGATGCGCTGGGCGGAACCGGTCGCGGTGGACTCGGTCACGGCCTTGTCGTGGGCCGTCTTGGCGGCCCTGCGGTCCTGGCGGCGGCGCTGCTTCACCATGCGGTAGACGCCCGCGGTGGCGCGGCGCACGGCGATGGCGTCGGGGTGGTCGACGTGGATCCGGTCGAGCTCGTCGAGCACGCTCAGACAGACGGCCAGCCGCTGCGGGTCGATGCCCGGCCCGTACGCCTCCGCCGTCGCGTCGACGGCGGAAGCCGCCCGGTCGTCCTCTGCCGTGTCCACGGCGAGAGCCGCCTGGCCGTCCTCTGTCACCGTCATCGCCGTTGCCGCTTCCTGGGGTTTCGCGCCGCGCTCGAACCGCGCTCGCTTTCGAAGGCGGAATTTTACGGAGCAAGGGGGCAAGGCGCCAAACCCGCGGTGATCACCGGCCTCTCAGGCGCCGCAGGCGATGATCAGTGTCTCCACCTCCTCGGTCAGCGCGCGGGCCAGCCGGTGCAGGTCCGGCACGGCCTCCGCGTCGGCGACGAGCCCGTAGTGGACCCGTCCGCGGAACGTCGAGACCGCCACCGCCAGCGCCTGGCCGCGGGCCAGCGGCGCGAGCGGATAGACCTCGGCGAGCGGGCAGCCGCCGAGCTTCAGGCCGAGGCTGGGCAGCGGCACGCTGGTGACGAGGATGTCGAAGAGCAGCCGGGCCGCCTGGCCGACGACGGGGCCGCCGAGACGGTGGCCGAGCGGTGGCACGTGGTCCGCGAGCAGCGCCACGGCGCCCGCTCCCCGGTTGGGGCCCGCGTCCTTGTTGCGGTCCATGGCCGTCCGCACCGCGCGCAGCCGGCCGACCGGGTCCGGGTCGTCCACCGGAAGCCGTATCAGGTAACCGGAGAGCCGGTTGCCCTGTGGGTGGGCGGTGCGCGGGCGGCGCCTGGAGACCGGGATCAGCGCGCGGGGCGCCACGCCCTCGCTGCCGTCGCCGCGCTCGTCGAGCCAGTTGCGCAGGGCGCCCGCCACGACGGCGATCAGGACGTCGTTGACGGTGCCGCCGACACTCTTGCGGACGCGGTGCACGTCGTCCAGGTCGAGGGACACACCCGCGATGCGACGGGTGCCGGTGGCCCGCGAGGTCAGCGCGGGTGAGGAGCGGACGCCGAGGGTGGCGCGGGCGACCGAGGTGCCGATGTCCAGCGCGCGGCCCACGTCGGAGAGGGTGCCGCGGACCAGCCCGGGCAGTTTGCGGACGTCCGGGAAGAGCGCCCGGGGCGGCTCCGCGGGCCGCGGGCGGGGTTCGGGCATGTCCACCGGGTCCATCAGGGCGGCGGCGAGCATCAGCGCCCGCAGCCCGTCCGCCAGGGCGTGGTGGAACTTGAAGAACACGGCGAACGAGGTGCCGTCCTCGCCGGGCAGGACATGTGCCTCCCAGGGCGGCCTGCCGCGCAGCAGCGGGCGCTCCATGAGGCGTCCCGCCGCCGTGTGGAAGTCGGTGGTCGGCGCGTGCAGCCGTACGTGGTCGAGCGGGTCGAAGTGCGGTGCGGGTTCCCGGGTCGCGCTGCCGAAGGTCGGTGGGTAGACGAGAGGCTGCCAGACGTCGCGGATCCGCATGCGCAGCCCGGGGACCCCGGCCGCGCGGGCCGCGAGCAGGTCGGCGGCGTGCGCGCCCGCGGTGGGCGAATGCGCCGTGAAGACACCGAGGGCACCGAGGTGCATCGGGTGCTGGGCGGACTCGATGTTCCAGAACGCCAGGTCGAGTGGTGCGAGGAGATCGGAAGTCAAGGGCTTGCTCTCGCGTCGACGACGGTTGAGCAAGCAGTCAAACCCCGAGAGGCGATTACGGTCAAGTACGATCAAGCTACGCACAGTTAACAGCAGATTAAGCCCGGCCCCTGGAAGAGGGGTGGGACACAAGGGGCACTTGAGGTCGGTTCGGACCCAGAGGTCCCGGAGAGCCCCCAGAACCCCAGCCGGACGGCTCAGCGCCGAGAGTGAACGCGTCGCACGAAGGGCGCGCGCGGCGGCAGGGACCTGATCCGTACGCCCATGCGAAGCGCTCGCCGCGCACGGCCGTACGGGGCATCAAAACCGTACGGCCGTACGAGGATCGGCCGGATTTCCGGACGGTCCGCGACCTCGGCGCCGGACCGGGCGGCCGGCCGGGTCTACGGCACGAGCCGGCCCTTCCCGAGCGCGATCACCCCGTTCCCGGAGACCGTGTACAGCTCCGCGTCCCGCTCCGGGTTCACGCCGATCGTCGCGCCCGGGGGCACCTCGACGTTCTTGTCGAGCACCGCGCCGCGCACCACCGCGCCACGCCCTATGCGCACGTTGTCGTGCAGGACCGAGCCCTGGACGACGGCGCCCGGGTCGACGAGGACGCCCGGCGACAGCACCGACCGTGTGACCTGCCCCCGGATCAGACAGCCCGCGCTGACGATCGACTCGCTCGCGATGCCCCCGGTGCTGAATCTCGCCGGCGAGAGCTGCCCGGAGTGCGTGTAGATGGGCCACCTGCGGTTGTAGAGGTTGAAGGCGGGGCGTTCGGCGATCAGGTCCATGTGGGCGTCGTAGTACGCGTCGAGCGTCCCGACGTCGCGCCAGTACCCCTGGTCCCCGGTGGTCTCCCCGGGGACGTGGTTCTCGCTGAAGTCGTAGAGCCGCGCCTCGCCGCGCTCGGTGAGCATGGGCAGGATCGACCCGCCCATGTCGTGCACGGAGTGCTCGTCCTCGGCGTCCCGCTGGAGCGCCTCCACCAGGGCCTTGGTGGTGAAGATGTAGTTGCCCATGGAGGCGAAGACACAGCCGGGGTCGTCGGGCAGTCCCGGCGGGTCGGCGGGCTTCTCCAGGAAGCCCCGCACGGTCTGGCCGTCGGAGCCGGGGGTGATGACACCGAACGAGGAGGACTCGGTGCGCGGCACCCGTATCCCCGCCACCGTCACACCCGCGCCGCTCTCGATGTGCTGGGCGAGCATCTGCCGCGGGTCCATGCGGTAGACGTGGTCGGCGCCGAACACCGCGATGTAGTCGGGCCGTTCGTCGTACACGAGGTTGAGTGACTGGAGGATCGCGTCCGCGCTGCCCAGGTACCAGCGCGGGCCGAGCCGCTGCTGGGCGGGGACCGGCGTGACGTAGTTGCCGAGCAGGCTCGACATCCGCCAGGTCGTCGTCACGTGCCGGTCCAGCGAGTGCGACTTGTACTGCGTCAGGACGCAGATGCGCAGGATGTCCGCGTTGACGAGATTGGAGAGCACGAAGTCCACCAGGCGGTAGGTCCCGCCGAAGGTGACCGCCGGTTTCGCGCGGTCCGCGGTGAGGGGCATCAGACGCTTGCCCTCTCCCCCCGCGAGTACGATTCCCAGTACGGAAGGCCCCTCCCCCAGGTCCCGGCTCCACTCGCCCAGGGGGTGTCCCGTTCGCCGCATGCCGCCGCCCCTCTACGCCCGCTCGGACCGCGTCCGGTTGCCGGACGGGCCCCTGTTGCCGAAGTACGCCTCTCCGATGGTTACCCCGCTTTGAGGACTTCCTCGTACAACTGGACGGTCCTTCGGGCCACCGCGTCCCAGCCGAACTCCCGTACCGCGCGCTCCTGTCCGGCCTCGCCCATCCGCCGGGCGGCCAGAGGATCGGCGAGAACCGAGTCGAGGGCGCGTGCCAGAGCGGCCTCGAATTCCTGATCGACCGTCACCAGCACGCCCGTCACCCCGTCCTCGACGACCTCGGGGATGCCGCCGACCCGGGACGCGACCACGGCCGTTCCGCAGGCCATCGCCTCCAGGTTGACGATGCCGAGCGGCTCGTAGACCGAGGGACAGACGAACACGGCCGCGTGCGTGAGGAGTTGGATGACTTCGGGGCGCGGCAGCATCTGCGGGATCCAGTGCACTCCCTCGCGGACGCCGCTCAGCTCCTGGAAGAGTTCACGGAACTCCCGGCCGATCTCGGGGGTGTCGGGGGCTCCCGCGCACAGCACCACCTGCACGGCCGGGTCGATGTCCCGCACCGCGCGCAGGAGTTGGGGCACGCCCTTCTGCCGGGTGATACGGCCGACGAACAGCACGTAGGGGCGGCCGGAGTCGACTCCGATGCGGTCGAGGACGTCGGTGCCCGGATCCGGCCGGTAGAGGGCGGTGTCGATGCCGTTGTGCACGACCCGCACCTTCGCCGGGTCCAGGGCCGGATAACAGGTCAGGATGTCCTCGCGCATGGCACCGGAGACGGCGATGACGGCGTCGGCGGACTCGATGGCGGTGCGCTCGGCCCAGCTGGAGAGGGCGTAACCGCCGCCGAGCTGTTCGGCCTTCCAGGGGCGCAGCGGCTCCAGGGAGTGGGCGGTCATGACGTGCGGGATGCCGTGGAGCAGCTTGCCGAAGTGGCCGGCGAGGTTCGCGTACCAGGTGTGCGAGTGGACGAGTTCGCGGCCTTCGAGGGCGGCGGCGATGGCGAGGTCCACCGAGAACGTGCGCAGGGCGTCGTTCGCGCCGTCGAGCGAGGGCCAGGGCCGGTGACGCACGACGCCGCCCGCGGCGCCCTCGCCCCAGCAGTGCACGTCCAGCTCGGTGAGCGCACGCAACTCCCGGGCGAGGAACTCGACATGGACGCCGGCGCCGCCGTACACGTCCGGCGGATACTCCCGGGTCAGCAGTCCCACTCGCACACAGAACCCCCCGTCGTTCCGGTCGGTGTCCCTCATGGTCACCCACAAGGAGCGCGCGCGGAAGACCACGGTCCTCAGGAACGGGGGCTTGTTCCCCGGCGGCCGGCGGTCCGGCCCGGCGGACGGTCGAAGCAGCAGTCACCGCAGAGACCGCCGCCGGGAAGGCGGTAGTAGAGGCAGCAGCTGCGGCGGCGCAGCGTTCGGGGGTCGAGGGTGCCGGCCAGACCGGGCCCGGAGAGGAGCCCGACGGTCAGGGTGCGGGCCCGCTCGGCCACGTCGGCGCGGCCGTGGGCGCGGGCCCAGCGGTCCAGCTGGCGCCAGGCGCCCGCCAGGGCCGAGGCCGCGTTTCCCCGCAGCAGGCCCGGTGAGACGCGGTACCGGGACCGCAGGGCGGCCTCCAGGGGGGCCAGATGGCCGTCGCGTACGACCGTCCCGATCGCGTGCGCGGGCACGGCGCGCACCTCGGACAGCCACAGGTCGTCCGGAGCGCTGCCGTCCGGGTCCCAGCGCAGCAGTCGCGGATCGAGGTCGGGCAACCGCCCGTACACCGCGGCGGCGCCCAGCGCGATCGACCAGAGCCGGGCCGCGAGCGCCTGCTGCGCCACGGACACCGCGATCCGGGGCTCAGGAGCCCGCAGACCCTCCGCGACCTTCCGCACACGGAAAATCATGGGATCTCCGTAAACCTCTCCGGGGTGATCGACTTCCGGCGCCTCGTAGGCCCGGGCGAGGGTCGGCAGCGGCCCGTGCGGCGGCACGCCGGTGCGTAGTACGGAGAAGCCGCCGAGCGCGTCGAGCGCCGCGAGATCGGGGTCGAGGTCCACGAAAAGCAGTAGTACCAAGCCCCCTAGGGGATTCCACCGCCGGGGCTCCCCCTTGTGTCGCCCACCCAGGGGAGGACAAGGCGCGTGTCGTACTCCATCGGCAGTAGTACGCATTGCCTGCTCAGGTACGACGACGCGGAGGGCCGAACGGGGGATCGTAGTCACCATGAAGGCCGATCGTTCGCCGTGCCGGGCACCGCGCCCACGCCGCACGCAGAGGAGGGACTCATGAGCGCGCTCGCGCTGTCCGTCCTGCTCTCGTTCGTCTCCGCCGTCGCGTACGCGGGCGGCGCGATCGTGCAGGAGCAGGTCGCGCTGACCTCTCCCGAGCAGACGTACGCCCCGCTGCGCCGTCCCGGCTGGTGGGCGGCCGTCGCCCTGACCGGCCTCGGCGGCGTGCTGCACGTGGTGGCGCTCGCCTACGGCCCGCTGAGCCTGGTGCAGCCGCTGGGCGCGCTCACCATCGTGTTCGCCCTGCCCATGGCCGCGCTCTTCGTGGGCCGCAGGGCCGGGGCGACCGCCTGGCGGGGCGCGATCATGGCCACGGTGGGTCTCGCGGTGCTGCTCGCGCTGGTCGGCTCGGCCGACGCGCAGTCCCTGACCACCACCCAGCGCACGGTGCTGGCCGTGGTGGCCGGCGGAGCGGTGGTGGCGTTCATGGTCGCGGGTCGCGCCGCGCACCGGCACCCGGCCGTACGCAGCGTGCTGCTCGCGGTGGGGTCGGGCACGGCCTTCAGCATGTCCTCGGTGTTCACCAAGACGGTCGCGGTGGACTGGGCACACCACGTCTCGCTCTCCGACCTGCCGAGCCTCGCGCTCATCGGCGTCTTCGCGACGGCCGGAATGCTGCTGTCGCAGGCCTCCTACCGCGGCGGCGGTCTCGCCGCGCCGCTGGCCACGCTGACGGTCGTGAACCCGGTCGTCGCGGCCGCCGTCGGCATCACGATGTTCGGTGAGACGTTCCGCTACGGCGAGACGGGCACCCTGCTCGCGCTGGCCTGCGGGGTCGTCGCCGCGGGCGGTCTGATCCTCCTCACGACGGAGCAGATCGGCAGCACCCGGCGTCCCGCCGAGGACGCCCCGGCCGAGGACTCGGACCCCGGTGCCGGTCCGGGCGGTACGGCCCTCGCCGTCCCCGCGACGCCGGATCCCGTCGAGGAGCTGCTGCTGCTCGCCGTCATTCCCGACCAGCCCGTCCCTCCGGCCCGCGCGGACGCCGCGGGACTCCGCGCGAACGGGATCACGGCGGGGCCGGGCGAGGACAGCCTCGTGTCCCGCGTACCGACGCCGGTGACGGCGCCGTGGCGGGGGGGGGGGGGGGGGGGGGGCGGGGCGCCGGCGCGGACCAGACGGTGTGTGGGAGAGCGCGGGGGGCGGTCTGTCGAGCGAATCCGGACCGCCGCGGCCCC
>NZ_JBHWEL010000061.1:15685-19094 GCF_042734135.1 Streptomyces sp. NPDC059668
CGCGTTTGGGGGGTCTCGTTTTTTTTTAACCCCCCCGGGGGGGGGGCGGGGCGCCCCCCCCCGGGTCCCCCGCCCCCCGCCGCGGGGCCGGCCCCCCCCCCCCCCGCCCCCGCCACCGGGGGACGCGCCGTCCGGGGAACTGGCTTGTTTCGGCCCCCTGTACGGGCCGTACATACCGACGACGCCGCTCCCGGCGCCGCAGCGCGCCCGCGTCAGATCCTGACGCCGCCCGCCCGCAGGTACGCCAGCGGGTCGACATCCGTACCGAAGCCGGGCCCGGTCCGCACCTCGAAGTGCAGATGCGGGCCCGTGCTGTTGCCCGTGGACCCGGACCGGCCGATCCGCTGCCCCTCCCCCACGCTCTGGCCGTCCCTCACGGAGATCGCCGAGAGGTGGCCGTACTGCGTGTAGCGGCCGTCGGCGTGCCGGATGACCACCTCGTAGCCGAACGAGCCGCCCCAGCCCGCGCTGACGACATGACCCGCCGCGACCGCCTTCACCGAGGTGCCGGTGGGCACCGGGAAGTCGACGCCCGTGTGGTAGCCCTTCGACCAGGACGCGCCGGCGGCGTGGTACTGCGTCCCCGTCGCGGCGTTCACGGGCGCCACCAGCGTTTGCTTCTTGGCCGAGCGCTCCGGCGTGGCCTTGTGCGGGGTGGCCTTGTGTGGGGTGCTCCTGTCCGCGGTGCGTTGCTTCGCCGCGGGCTCCTTCGCGGGCGCGCTCCGCGTGTGCGGGGGCGTCTGGGCCCTGCCGTGCAGGTCCAGCCGCTGGCCGGGAAGGATCAGGTCGGGGTCGGAGCCGACGGTCGCGCGGTTCGCGTCGTACAGCCGCTGCCATCCGCCCTCGACGTGCCGGGAGCCGGCGATGCCGGAGAGGGTGTCGCCGTGGACGACCGTGTACATCTCGGCCGTTCCCGCGTGCGACTGGGGCGTGGTCTGCGGCCGCACGTCACGGACGGAACGCTTGGCCGTCTGCGGCGAGGTGCCCGCGGTCGTCGCACGTGAGGAGCCGCCGGGGTCGACGGCGGGCGCGGCGCCACCGCGGGTGAGGCCCGCGCGCACCGAGCAGACCGGCCAGGCCCCGGGCCCCTGGCCCTTCAGCACCTTCTCGGCGACGGCGATCTGCTGGTCCTTGGTGGCCTGATCCGCGCGGTGCGCGTAGACCGTGCCGCCGTAGGCCTCCCAGGTGGACTGGGTGAACTGCAGTCCCCCGTAGTAGCCGTTGCCCGTGTTGATGCTCCAGTTGTCGCTGGACTCGCAGGCGGCGACCTTGTTCCAGGTGCCGACGTCGGCACCGTGCGCCACACCGGTGGCGATGAGCGGGAGAGCCATCCCGGCACCGCCCGCCGTGACGGTGAGTGAGGCGCGGTTGATCCTGTTCGGCTGATACCGGCGGTGCCGGCCGCGTACGGCCATGTGGGAGCCCCCTCGACATGCGTCAGGAGCGGCAAAAGTAAACGCTGCGAACAGGCCAGGACAAGGCGGCAATCGGCCGTGCTGCGTCAGGGGACCGGCCGGGTGGCCGAAGGCCCGGACCGGGTCCCGCGGACCGGGTCTCGAAGGCTCGCGCGTGCCCTCCTGTCCGGGACCGCCACTCGCGGCAGAGCGGCGTGCGCGACGATCGGAAACGCCGGGTGATATCTCTCGTGTGGAGATCGCCCTCGCCTCACCGCGTCGACGGCTGAGGTACCGGGGGGTTGTTCTGCGTACACATCCTCGACGCGTCAGGATGGCCCGAGGCGACGGCCGCCGGAGGCGATACTGACGAGCACGACCGGCACTACCGAATACAGGACCTCTTACAGGACCTTTTAGGAGCCAACCGAATGAGCACTTCAGCCCAGATCGGCGTCACGGGTCTCGCGGTCATGGGGCGCAACCTCGCCCGCAACTTCGCACGCAACGGCTACACGGTCGCCGTGCACAACCGCACCGTGGCCAAGACGAACGCGCTGGTGGAGGAGTTCGGTCACGAGGGCGACTTCGTGGCCGCGGAGACGGCGAAGGAGTTCGTGGCGGCGCTGGAGCGGCCGCGGCGTCTGGTGATCATGGTGAAGGCCGGCGAGCCGACCGACGCGGTGATCCAGGAGTTCGCCCCGCTCCTGGAGCCCGGCGACATGATCATCGACGGTGGGAACGCGCACTTCGCGGACACCCGGCGCCGCGAGCGCGAGCTGCGCGGGCAGGGCATCCACTTCGTCGGCACCGGCGTCTCCGGCGGCGAGGAGGGCGCGCTGAACGGGCCGAGCATCATGCCCGGCGGCTCGCCGGAGTCGTACGAGTCGCTCGGTCCCATGCTGGAGAAGATCTCCGCGAAGGCGGCGGACGGCGCCCCGTGCGTGACGCACGTCGGCCCCGACGGCGCCGGACACTTCGTGAAGATGGTCCACAACGGCATCGAGTACGCCGACATGCAGCTGATCGGCGAGGCCTACCAGCTGCTGCGCGACGTCGCCGGGTACTCCCCCGCGCAGATCGCCGACATCTTCCGCACCTGGAACACCGGCCGGCTCGACTCCTACCTGATCGAGATCACGGCGGAGGTCCTGTCGCACGTGGACGCGGCGACGGGCAAGCCGTTCGTGGACGTGGTCGAGGACCGCGCCGAACAGAAGGGCACGGGCCGCTGGACCGTGCAGATCGCGCTCGACCTGGGTGTTCCGGTCTCCGGCATCGCGGAGGCGGTCTTCGCCCGCTCGCTGTCCGGGCACGCCGACCTGCGGGCCGCCTCGCGCGGGCTCGTGGGCCCCAGGGCGGAGCAGCTCGACGAGGTCGACGCCGCCGCCTTCGCGGACCGCGTGGAGCAGGCGCTGTACGCCTCGAAGATCGTGTCGTACACGCAGGGCTTCCACGAGATCACCGCGGGCAGCGACGAGTACGACTGGAACATCGACCTCGGCGCGGTCGCCTCGATCTGGCGCGGCGGCTGCATCATCCGGGCGGCGTTCCTGGACCGTATCCGCTCCGCCTACGACGCCCGGCCCGACCTGCCGAGCCTGCTGTCCGACGACACCTTCGCGCAGGAGATCGCGGCGGCCCAGGACGACTGGCGCGAGGTGCTGGTGGCCGCCACCCGCCAGGGTGTGCCGACGCCCGGGTTCGCCGCGGCCCTCGCCTACTACGACGCGCTGCGCGCCGAGCGGCTGCCCGCCGCGCTGACCCAGGGACAGCGCGACTTCTTCGGGGCGCACACCTACCGGCGTACGGACCGGGAGGGCTCGTTCCACACGCTGTGGGGTGACGACCGCTCCGAGGTCGAGGCGTAGCACCCCGCGCCGATCCGCATGACGAAGGCCGTCACACCCACGCGCTCGGGGGGGTGTGGGGCGGGGGGCAAGGGGGAACGCGGGGTGCGGACCCCCGGGCCCCCTCCGGGCGGGGGGTAGCCCGGGATAACCGCCCGCCGCGTG
>NZ_JBHWEL010000061.1:19104-35173 GCF_042734135.1 Streptomyces sp. NPDC059668
GCCCGGCCGGCGCCCCCCCCCCCGCCCCCCCGGCCCCCGCGCCCCCCCCCCCGCCGCGGGCGGGGCGGCCCCCCCCCCTCCTTCAAAAGGCAGGATCGCCGGTGTCCCGACCTCCGGCCCCTGTCAGGCCGGCGGATCGCCCTTCATCTCCGCCCGGCCGTTCACGACAGGGGTGGTCCCGTCACGACAGGGGTGGTCCCGGTTCGGGTTGCGGCACCGGCTCGGGCCCCGGCGGAACCGGCTCGGGTCCCGGCGGCGGCACGGGTCCCGGCGGCGGCACGGGTGACGGCGGCGGCGGAGTGGGTTCCGGGGTGGGACGGGGGCCCGGGTCCGGCGCCGGGTCGGGGAAGGGGTTCGGGTCGGGGAAGGGCTGCGGGCGGTCGGGCCCCGGCCCGGGGGTGGGACCCGGCTTCACCGGTTCGGGGTACGGATGCGTCATCGTGTCCTCCAGCCAGTCGGTACGTGCCAGTCGGTACGTCCCTGTCGGTACGTCGGCTCTGGACTTGTCCCACGCGTACCCGGCCGCCGCGCGCCCACTCACCCCGTCGCGCGGGGGATGCGGGACGGCCGGTCCCGCGTGCGGACCGGGCGGGTCCGTGCGAGGCGTGCCGCCTCCGCTCCGGCCGCGAGCCCCGGGCGGGGGCTCGACAGGACCGGAACCGCGGTCGTGGCCAGCCGCTGGGCCGGCGCCATGGAGGCCTGGGCGAGGACGATCACGTCGGCGCCGGTGACGGAGTCCGCGGTCGCGGCGACCGCGGCGGCGAAGCCGTCCAGGTCGCCCGCCTCGAAACGGGCCCACGCGCCGACGGCCGGCAGGGTGCGGACCGTGACGGGCCGGCCGGCGGCTCGGGCCTCGTCCTCGACGAGGGCGACCGTCGGCGCGAGGGTGCTGTCCAGCGCCGCCACCACCACGACACGCGGGCCGATGGCCACCGCGGCGGCGGCCATCGGGCGGTCCACCCGCAGCACGGGCACTCCGGCCTCCGCCCGCTCGGCGATCCCGCCGATGGTCGAGCAGGTGCAGAGCACGGCGTCGGCCCCGTCCGCGACGGCCCGGCCGAGCGCCGCCCGCACCTCGCCGTCGACGGCGGCAGGCCCCTCGGTCCGGGCCCGGGCCAACAGTTGCTCGTCCACCATGTGCCGCAGTTCCAGGCCCGGGTGGGCCTCGTCGCGCAGCGCGTCGAAAACGGGTACGTGCACGGGCGAGGTGTGCAGCAGGGCGAGCACACCGCCCGCGGCCGGCGCCGGAGGCACTGGCCGCGGTGGAGGCGCGGGGGCCATCAGAAGCGTCCGGGATGCGCCCTGAGCCACTCCATCGCCGCGTCCAGCAGCTCCGGGGCGGCCGCCGGAGCCTCCTCGGGGTGACGCGCCGCCCACTTCACGACGTACGGGCACAGCGGCGCGACCACGGTGCCCTCGCGCGCGGCGATGGTGTACAGCTCGCGGGCGAGCGAGCCCGCGATGCCCTTCCCCTCGTGCTCGGGTTCCACGATGGTGTGCACGGGGACGAGGGCGCGTGCGGGGGCTTCGAGGACGAAGTACTCGATGTGGCCCACCACCTCGTCCCCGGCGAGGGCCTCCAGACGGCCGGCCGCCCGGTCGTCGCGGATCACGATGTCGCTCATGGGTACTCCTCGGGTCCTGGTTCCTCGGGTCGTGGTTCCCCAGCCCCGGCCCGCGGATCCGCCGGTCCGGCGGACGGCCTCGGACGCCCCCGGACGTCCTCGGCCGGGACTCAGGCGGTGACCGCCTGGGGGCTGCGTTCCTGGTCCGAGCCCGGCACCGGTTCGGACGGGTCGGCCCCCAGGGCCACGACGCGGTTGTCGCGGTCCACGTGCACGACCCGCGGCCGCAGTGCCCGCGCCTCGGCGTCGGAGACCTGAGCGTAACTGATGATGATCACCAGATCACCGGGATGGACGAGATGGGCCGCCGCACCGTTGATCCCGATCACCCCGGAGCCGCGCTCGCCCTCGATGACGTACGTCTCCAGACGCGCGCCGTTGGTGACGTCGACGATGTGGACGAGCTCGCCGGGCAGCAGATCCGCCGCGTCGAGCAACTCGGCGTCGATGGTCACGGAACCGACGTAGTGCAGGTCGGCCTGGGTGACGGTGGCTCGGTGGATCTTGGACTTGAACATGGTGCGCAGCATCGAGGGCACTCCTGGACGTAGGCTCCCTGCCTGCTTGTCGCAGGTCAAGGGCTGTTGCCCGAGCGTACAACGGCTCTCTGCCGGCTGTCATCGAGACTGTGGGCAGGGACCCGCACCGAGCGTTCAAGGAGTTGGCCGACGTGCCGCCAGCCCTTCACAGGACAAGAGCCGGATGACCCGCCCGCCGGGCCAAAGGACAGTGGCGTCGCGGAGTATGGACGGCCACCAGGCGACGCATGCGGGCACGACTCCCACGAAAGCGTTGCCGAAGTGGCTCCCCGGCCGCCGAACTCCACAAGTCCGACAGCCGAGTCAGGGTCCGCGATCTTGTACGACAACGCCGGAGGACCGGACACTCGATGATCCTCCGGAACGGCGAGGCACGACCTGAGGTGGTACGGGTCCTCGCGCGCACATGGGAACCTGCGAGGGCTGCCTCGTGGACCCAGCGCCCATCACTCACGTGACGTCGGTCTGGGGTTCTTCGTCCCCGTCGGTCGCCAGTACGGCCGGCAGCGGCAGCCCGTACTTGTCGCACAGGAATCGAGTCTGCGAGTAGCGCTGGGCGTCGGCGGCCACCCTGCCGAGGACCGCGGAATTCATGCCGGCACCGATGAGGACACCCACGAACGGCACGACCTTGGCGACGTTCTTGACCGGCACCCTGGCGCCGGCCGGGCCCAGTTGCTGCATCAGCTTCTCAAGGGCGGCCAGGAGGCGGTGGTCCTGGCGGAGCTTCTCCGACCACTTTATTCGTCCCTTGACCGCGTGCGCCGCCCGCGCGGTATCGCTCAACGGCTTGGCTTTGGCCGCCTGCGCCATGAAGGAGCGCTGTACCAGGCGTTGGATGAAGTCCTGTTCCCTGGGGTCTTTGGCGTCGTAGCCGTAGGAGTACGCGATGCGCGATGCGATCGACGTGCTCAAGACCTGGACGACGAGGATGTCCGCTGTCATCGCGACGGGGATACCGGCTACGGGGACCATGGCCAGCAGGCCCATCGCGCCGCCTTCGAACGCGCCGGCGGTGCGCCACCTGAGGGTGTTGCGGGACAGCAGTCGGTCGCAGACCTTGAGGTCCTGCTGGCGTAGTTCGACGAAGGTGTCGATCTCGAGACCCTGCTTGCGGGCGAGCTTCTCGACGTTCTTCGGGTCATTGAGCTCCATGGCCCAGTCGTTGACCAGCTCGACCAACGCCGCGGCGCCCGCGAGCGCCGGTCGCATGGCCTTGTCGGCGACCGCGTCGCCTGCGCGCCGGATCGGTTCCGTGACCGCCTCCGGCACAGCGTCCGCGACGCGTCTCGCCGCGTTTCCCGCGACCTCACCGGTGCGACCGAGGGCGTTGCTCGCCCAGTTCGGCAGACCACGGCGGTTGTTGCGGCGCTGCCAGTGCTCGTTGAGCGTGTCCCACACCTGCCCTTCGTACTCGCTCATCGGGATTGCACCGTCAACGAGTGGGTCGGCGTGCGTGCTCATCGAGGTTCTCCATTTCGACGGTGTTCGCCGGATCCACGATGCCTACCGGCCGACGTGGGTGACGCCGCAGTGTGGGGTCGATGTCCGAAGTCGACCGCACCGGCCACCCGCGGGGCACCGAGACACGGCATTTCCTTCGAGAAAGGCCGGTCACCACACACTGATTCGCATGATCCAGGAGCTTGGACGCATCGCGCAGTGGAACGGCCGGATACACCGGCGGTACCCGGCCAGGTCTCCAGGACTGTCCGCGTGGTGTCACTTTGGGCGGCTCTCCACAGGTCGAGGGCGCTGCGGGTGCGCAGCGGCATGCCCTGGCACTCGTAGCTCGCAGAGAACATCGCCTCACGCTCGCGAGCGGGCTCCCTGTCCACCACAGGCGGAACAGGTGAAGGGGCTCTTGGCCGGCGACAACGCCGGCCAAGAGCCCCTTTACCTGTTGTGCCTCAGGTCAGCCGTCGGATTCGGCCGACGGGATGTAGGCGCCGGGTACGTCCTTGGGCGCGTAGATCTTTTTCTCGCCCGGGTACGGCTGCTTCCAGTTGTGGGTCTGGTACCAGGTGAGGTGGTTCATCTGTGCGGGGTTGGCGAAGTCCGGCACGGCATGGGGTCCGGTCAGCCGCTGCCGCGACTTCCAGGTGTCCCACTGCGACGCGAGGGGCCGCATGTCGGCCGGGACCTTCGCCGACGGCACCGCCGCAGCCTCGGGGTTCTGCGGCGCGGGGGTGTCCGTGCCGCAGGCCGGCGGGGTGGCCAGGCCGTCGGTCAGGGAGGTGCGGTTGGCCAGGGCGTCGAACGGTTCGAGGTTCGCCTTCCTGGTGAACGCCCCGCTCATGGGGGTGGCCGCGCTGTCCTTCTGGTTCATCGGGTGGATCCCGAGGATCTGCTCGATGGTGCGGATCATCGTGATCTGCGAGTAGTAGTGGCTGTCGACTACGCCGTGCCGGGCGTAGGGGCTGATGATCTGGACCGGGGCACGGTGGCCGTCGACGTGGTCGAGGCCGGCCTGGGAGTCGTCCTCGACGACGAAGATCGCGGAGTCCTTCCAGTACTTGCTGTGCGAGATCTCGTCGACCATCCTGCCGACCGCGAGGTCGTTGTCCGCCACCTGGGCTGCCGGGCTCGCCGGACCGCCCGTGTGGTCGCTGGAGAGCCAGAACATGTTCAGGTTCGCCGGCCCGTTCTTCTCGAAGTCCTGCTTCCAGATCTCCTCCCGGTAGATGTCCGGGACGCTGGTGTCGAACTTGGGGAAGGCGGGCACCGAGACGCTGTTGAGCGACGGGATCGGTGACGAGGAGACCAGCGAGTACGCGGACTGCTGCCCCGTCGCGTTCATGTTCTTGGAGTCGCAGTACAGGTTCTGCCAGGTCGAACCGGTCGGCTTGGTCAGGAACTGGTGGAACTCACCGAAGTCGCGGACCGACTTGTCCGCCGCCTGGGCGCCGGTCCAGAGGAAGCCGGACCTCTGGTGGCCGAGGGCGTCGTCCTCGGTGTCGTAGCTGCGCAGGTACTCGCCGGCCGAGGACTCGGTGTACTCGGGGTTGTCGGCCTGCATCAGCCAGTTGTGCCCCTCGGCGGAGTTCGTGCCGATGTCGTACGTGTTGTCGTACAGCCCGAACTGCTTCGCGAGCGCGTGCTGGTTGGGTGTCACGTTCTCGCCGAACTGCGTCAGTGACGGGTTGCCGTTGCCCTGCGGGATGTCACCGAGGACCTGGTCGTAGGTCCGGTTCTCCTTGACGATCATGAAGACGTGCTTGATCGTCGAGGGGTCACCGAGCCGCACCGGGACGGGCACCGGCTTCGCCCTGCTCCTGCCCTTGGCGAGCTTGACCGAGTTGTCGGTCCAGCCGTTCTGCTTGAAGACCTTGCCCGTCTGGGCCTTGACGGCCTTGTCGCTGGGCAGCGTGAAACGGGTCAGGCTCGACGTGGTGTCGTGGGTGCCGTGCCCGGCGCTGGTGGTCGACCGACGGGCGTCGACACCACGGGTGTTGGAGACGACGACCTGGTCGCCGACCGTGGCGATCTCCGCGGGGAAGTAGTCCGTCGGCAGCAGACCGACGAAGCCGACCGGCTCCTGCGGGCTCGTGTACCGGTAGACGGCTACCGCGTTCGCGCGCCCGAGGGTCACCAGCAGACGGCCGTCGTCGGTGAGCGTCACCGCGTCGGGCTCGTAGCCCACCGACGCCTCCGGCCACGGCCGGGTGGAGATGGTCTGCACGACCTTGTCGTTGGCGGTCCTGATGACCGACACGTCGTTGGTGGCGGTGTTGGTGACGAACAGCGCCCCCTTCTTCGCGTACATCGCGGTCGGATGCAGACCGACGTTGATGCTCCCGACGGCGGCGTCCGGCTTCTTCAGGTCGATGACGCTGACCGTGCCGGTGGTCGTGGCACCGGTCACCGGGTCGGCCGGCACCTGCGTGTTGTAGGAGTTGATCGTGGTCTCGCCGGGCCTCGCCGGACGGCCGCCCTCGTTGCTGACGTAGAGCTTGCCGCCGACCTGGACCAGGTCACGCGGGGCGTTGCCCACGGTCCAGCTCTGCTGGACGGCACCGGTCGCCGCGTCGATGGCGACCACGCGGTTCTGTCCGTTGACCGCGGAGTACACGGTGGCCCCGTCGGCGGAGAACACCGCCTCACCCACCAGTGCGTGCCTGGGTCCGTCCGCCGGGATCGGGATGTTGACCGGGCTCGCGACGCTGCCGTCCGGGTTCACGGTGAATCGGGTGTAACCGTCGGTGCGGCCCAGCCACAGCTGCTTTCCGTCGGGCGAGTACGTGGGACCTTCCTGGCCCACGTCGTTGCCGCTGATCCGCGGGACCGACGACGCGCCGCTGCCGACGAGCTGCTGCACCTTCCAGCCCTTGAGGTCCACGATCGACAGCGCCGCACCACCGTCGGTGACCGAGGCCGCGAGATGGGTGCCGTCCGGGCTGACGGACGACGACATGATCTTGCCGTTGCCGATGACGAGACGGTCGCCGTACGGAGCGATGTACTGGTCGCTGGAGATGACCTGACCGTCTTGCGTGGTCTGGCCGACCTGTTCGGTGCCGAACTGCCGCGTCTGGGCGAGAGCGGTACCGGCGGCGGCGACAGCGAGGGCGGTGATGCCGACCGTCACCAGAGGTATCCGGCCGACGCGTCTGCCGAGAAGTCCCGGACGGTCCCTCTCGACACGCCTGCGGCGTGTTACCTGCATGGAGTCATCCCTTCGTGGTGCCGAGCAGATCGACATTGCCGTCGAACTGCCAGAGCGGGTTCGGTGCGTCCCCGACCGGGGTGCGCACCAGGAAGAAGCCGTTCACCTCCTTCGGCCCGTCGCCGTCGGCGACGAACCGCCCGTCCGGGGTGACGTCGAGCTGGTAGATGGCGGTGCCGGTGGCCGCGACGTCGGGGAGGTGCCAGGAGACGACGCAGCGCCAGTCGTTGCCCGCTCCCCGCGCACCGTCCGCGACGTCGCCCTTCGTGCACGCCGCGCCGGCCTTCAGCTGCGCTTCGGTGACGGCGGGGCGGTTGAGTTCCTCGGTCTGCAGGCGATAGAGATGGGCGAACGCCACGGCCACCGAGTCCTGCACCTTCGTCTGCTCGATCCCGGAACCCGTGGCCCCGGTCGTGCCGGCGACGACCGCGACCGTCAGCGCGAGCAGCCCGGCGAGCGGCACCGCTCCGGCGACGAGCGCGCGGCGCGGCGACCCGTCATCGGAGAGATGGGTGAAGTCCCGCCGCAGGAACAGCAGACAGGCGAGCCCCGTCGCGACCACGGCCCACACCAGGCTGACCACGATGCCGATCAGGAGCGGGGCCCACTGCGTCGTACTGGTGAACAGTCCGTTCCAGGAGATGAAGGCGTACCCGGGCAGGGCGAGGCGCACGGCGACGGGCAACGGCAGCATCTGCGCGAGCTGCATCGCGAGCGCGACGAGCGCCGGCAGCAGCAGCCCCATCGGGGAGCGCCCCAGCGTGACGGACCCGAGCAGTCCGATCGCCGCGAGGGCGAGCGTCGGGGCGAGCGCGCAGGCCCAGGCGAGGAAGACCTTCCCGGCGGCGTCGCCCGAGGACAGCAGGTGGCCGTCGAGGCCGATCAGCGGCTGGTTCCCGACCGCCGCCACCCCGCCGACAGCACTGGAACAGACCAGTCCGGCCACGAGCGACAGGATGACGGTGAGGCTGGCCAGGGCCTTCGCCACGAAGATCCGCCGGGGCGAGCGGACCGCCACCAGAAGGTGGCGCCAGGTGCCGAGGCGGTCCTCGGAGGCGAACACGTCACCGGCGACCAGTGAGGTCAGCAGCGGGAGCGCCCAGGTGCCCGCGAATCCGAGGACGACCAGTGGTCCGGCCCACCCCGTCGCGTGCATCCAGCGGCCGAAGAGGGTGTCGGAGGGGAGCGAGTCCTGCCGGCTCACCGCGGCGACGAAGAGCGCCGGCGCGATCCAGCAGGCCAGGATCACCAGCCGGATCCGCCACTGCGAGAGGAGCTTGACCAGCTCGAAGCGGTAGGCGCGTACCACCGGCACCCTCAGGGTGGCGGCCGTGACGTTCTCGGTGAGGGTCGCGGTCATCGGGCCGCCTCCTGCTGCTCGGTGAGGGCGAGGAACGCGGCCTCCAACGGGGACACCACGGGGGCGAACTCGCGCAGCGCGATCCCCTCGTGCACGAGGCGCACCACCAGGTCGTCCAGGGCGGGCACCAGCCCACGCACGACGAGCACCTCCTCGTCACGCTGCGCCCCGGCCTGGCCGACGACCTGGATCCCGGCCGTGTCGGCGGCCAGTCGACGGGCGGCCCGCGGTTCGGAGGTGAGCACCCGGTAGTCGAGTTCACTGTTCTCGGCGGCCAGCTTGCCCAGCGGGCCGGAGAAGACCACCCGCCCGGTCGCCAGGATGGTGACCTCGGAGCACAGTGCTTCGAGATCGTCCATGCGGTGGCTCGAGAGCACCACGCTGATTCCCTCGGCCGCAAGGCGCGCGAGGACACCGTGGACATGCTTCTTGCCGGCCGGATCGAGACCGTTGGACGGCTCGTCCAGGACGAGGAGTCGCGGCTTGGTGAGCAGAGCGGCGGCGAGCCCCAGCCTCTGCCGCATGCCCAGGGAGAAGCCGCGGGCCCGGTCGTCGGCGACATCGGTGAGCCCGACCTGTTCGAGCACCTCGTCGATCCCCGCCGTCTGCGCGTCGCGGCCCCGCAGAGCGGCCAGCGCGGCAAGGTTCTGCCGGGCGGTCAACGAGGGGTAGAGGCCCGGTCCGTCCACGAAGCCGGCGACACCCTCGGGAGCCGCGAGCGCCCGCCCGACCGGTGTGCCCAGGATCTCCAGACGGCCGCCCTCGGCGACGGCCAGACCCAGCAGGAGGCCGAGCAAGGTCGTCTTGCCCGCGCCGTTCGGCCCGACCAAGCCGTGGATCTGCCCTTGCGTGACCTCCAGATCGATGCCGTCGAGTGCGACGACGTCGCCGAAGGACTTGGTGATCCCGCGCGCCCGGACTGCGGGGAGAGTATCCATGAGACCCATCCTTAGAAGACCTCAAGGACCCTAGGTGTGGCGTACACGAAAGTCAGGGACGACGAGTTGAACGGGCACGGAACGAAAGAAGACCCGCATCCGCCGGGGCGGTGTCCTCCTTCCGTTTGGTCCGCGCATATCGCCAGTTCCCCGCACCTCGGCGGAAACTGACGACCTGTCCGGTATGACAGCCACTGTCCTGTCGGCGCACTGATCACTTGACTCGGGCCGGAGTGCGGCAACTCCGGCCGCGGATACGGGCTTTCCGGGGCGGTCCACCGGCCCTGCGGGGACCGGCGTCGACCTCACGACCGTGGCCGCCGTCGACGGGCGACGCCCCGCACGCCCCGCACGGCCAGAACGAACACCGTCACCGTGGCCACCGCCGCCCACGCGATCAGCAGGTTGCGCGGGTAATCCAGCGGCAGCACCGAGGAGTTGGCCGGTCGTCCGGGCCGGAGCAGCACCGGCAGGGCCACCACCGTCAACGCGCCCGCGACCACCAGCGCCCCGCGAACCGGCCCTCGTACGCCGCCGCGTACCAGCACCAGCCCGGCCAGCAGCACCAGCGGCGCGATCAGCGCGTCGTGCAGGACGACGGCCCCGCCCATCCAGACCAGTACGTCCGTGAGGTCCCGGACGTCGAGCAACAGGGAGGCACCTTGGCCCAGGAGCGCGACCCCGGCCGCACCCGCGAGACATCGGGTCACCTTCACGACAGCACCTCCAGTCGGCCCACCCACTTGGTCTGCAAGACGCCGGGCCGGTTCGGGGCGATGAGCCGCGCCGGATAGCCGTGGTCCGGATCGAGCTCCTCGCCGTTCAGCCGGAGCGCGAGCAGGGTCAGCGGGTCGCGGGCGTGCTCATGCCCCATCTCCGACACCCGGTAGCCGCCGCGCAGTTGCAACGACACCACCCGCACCCGCGCGTGCGGCGGCGCGCCCGTCCGGTCCAGCAGATCGACGACCCGTACGCCCGTCCAGTGCGCCGACGCGCTCCAGCCCTCCACGCAGGCGATCGGCAGCTCCACCTCGTGCTGCGGCAGAGCGCGCAGTTCGTCCAGCGTCAGGGTGTACGGCCTCGGGCCGGCCACCGTCAGCCGGTACTCCTCGTCGGCGATCCGGCCGACCCCGGCCGCGGCGGCGGTCCGGTTCACCGGCAGGGACTGCGGGCCCCGATCGGGATGGCGGGGCGCGAACAGGATGAAGTCCTTCAGCGGGGTGAAGGACTGACCCACCGTGGTCAGGGTGACGGCCCCGACGGCCGCGCCCACCGCGGCCAGCAGCGAGCGCCGGTCGGGACCGTCCTGCGCGGGCAGGGTGAGGGTCCCGGGCGACCGCCTGCTCCAGTGCGCCCGGATCTCCGGCGCCTTGACCGCGATGTGCAGGACCAGCGCGCCGGTCACCAGCCACGCGACCGCGTAGTGCACCGGTACGAACGAGAAGGGCCACGGGTACCACTGCACCGTGTTCAACAGCCCGGTCGCGAGCTCGAAGACGGCCCCCGCGACCAGGAGCGCGACCGACAGCCGTTCCACCGCGTGCCGGACCGATCGCAGCGGCGGCCACTCGAACAACCGCGGATACACCGTCCACAACTTGGCGAGCAGCAGGGGGATCGCGGCGGTGCCGGAGGCGACGTGCAGGCCCTGGGTGAGCCGGTAACCCCACGACGGGCGGCTCGGGATGTGGTCGATCAGCGAGCCCGGCGGATGCTGCATGAAGTGGCTGACCAGCCCGGTCACGAAGCACACGGCGAACGCCGGCCCCAGCCAGCGGCCGATGGAGGTCGCGGTGCGGGCGTCGTGGAGTCCGCCCTTGAACACCGGCGGACGGGGCGGAGGGAAACGCAGTTTCATGTTCCCCATCCCACCCGGCGGCCCTCCGTTCCGGAACGTCCGCACGCCTTACGGAACTGGGACGCCTCCCAGGGGACCGGCCTCGGCCTCCCGGGGACCCGCGACCGGTCAGGCTGTTCGCGACCGGTACCGCTCCCCGCTCACGACAGGGACCGGGACCCGCTCGCCGCCGGTCAGGAGGACCCCGGGCCGGGCGGTGACCGGGACCCGGGTGGATCGGCGGTCCGCCCCTGTCCGTCCCCCCTCCCCCCGCGTCCCCGGAGACCCGGTGCACGCCCGCCCTCGTCGTCCCGACCGAGCGTCACTTCGTCGCTCCGCGCGCTCGCGCCCGGGCCCGGATCTCCTTGCGTTCCGGCCGCAGGCGCAGCCAGGTCCGCACGATCAGGACGAGGGCCGAGGCGAGGAACAGTCCGGCGGTGACGAGGAGCCAGCGGGCCAGGAACCCGTCCGCCGACAGGCCCGTGTCGGCGGTGTACCGGCCGCCCTGGCGCAGGATCAGCGGCCACCACACCAGGAACAGGACTCCCGCGACGAACGTCGGCACGCGCAGGTAGTTGACGCTCGGTCGGTGCGTACCCCCGCCCGGTTCGCGGCTTCCGCGGCACAGCCACTGGGCGGCCCGGTCGGTCACGGAGTAGAAGGGCAGCAGGACCAGGTCGTGGAGAAGCGCGGCCCCGACGAACCAGATCACCACGCCGAGGGTGTCGCCCTTCAGCAGCCTGATCCCCGCGTAGCCGGCCAGGACGAAAGAGGCGAGGACGAGCAGGAGGTGCAGCGGGGAAGCGCCGTAGCGGCTGCGCAGGCCCGTGACGAAGCCTCTCGCGGAGTGGTTCATGCGGGTTCTCCGAAGGTGAGGCGATGCACCCACTTGGTGTTGTGCACCCCTGGGGCGGCCGGGAGGATCACACGGGCCGGATAGCCGTGGTCCGCGGACAGTTCCGCTCCGTTGACCCGCATCGCGAGCAGCGAACGGTGGTCGCGGGCCTGGTTCGCCGCGAGTTCGACCGAGGAGAACGCTCCGCCGCGCTGGACCGATTCCACCCGTACCGGTGGGGTGTCGGTGCCGAGCCCGACGAGGGCGGCGAGATCCGTGAGGCGGACGCCGCTCCACCGCTGGTCGGGCGTGGACCAGCCCTCGACGCAGGCGATCGGCAGCGCCGACTCGGTCTGCGGCATCGCGAGGAGCATCGCGCGGGTGAGAACGACCTGCCGTCCGCCGCCGCGGACCGTCAGCCGCCAGGCGGGGCCGATGTCGCTGGGGCGGATGCCGACCGACGCGGCGGTCTTGTTGATCGGGAAGCCGTTCGGCCCCGGACCGGGGTCACGGCCGTGCGGGGCCAGCAGGGCCGTCCTGCGCCACCAGCCGCCGACGCTCTGTCCGGCCGTCACCGCGAACAGCGCGAACGACCCGGCTCCGACCATGGCGACCGCTCCCCTGCGGGAGATCGTCCCGGGGACCGGCCGGGGTGACACGAGGCCTGCCGCCTCGTCGGAGCCGGGTTCCGGCTGGAAGCCGCGGCCGGCCCGCACGGCGCGCATCGCACGGGAGAACCGGAAGGCGACGTGGACGACGAAGGCGCCGATGAACACCCAGGCGCCGTAGAAGTGGAGGGGGTAGAAGGAGCCGGGGAAGACGTAGTTCAGCTGGATGTTCAGGATTCCGGTGGCGAAGGTGAATCCGGCACCGCCCACCAGCAGGAGCACCGACAGTCGTTCGAGGGCCTGACCGGCCGAACGGACCGGCGGCCACTGGAACAGTTTCGGGATGACCGACCACAGTTTCGCGAGGAGCACCGGGACGAGCACCACGCCGAGGACGGTGTGGACGCCCTGTGTCAGCCGGTAGAGCCAGTACGGCGACGTCGGCCAGGTGAACAGGTAGAAGCCCAGCCAGCCCTTGTCGGGCGTCGCGTCGTTGCGCGGGGCGAGGTCCGGGTTGTAGGACGCGTACGACAGCAGCCCGGTCACGAACACCAGCGTGACGCCGACCAGCAGGGTCAGCCCGAACACGCCGGTCAGCCAGGGCCCCCGCAACGGACTGCGCCAGAACCCCGGACGAGTCGGCCCCGGTGGCGGACCCATGGACCGGGCCCGGTCCACGGCGCCACGCAGGCGGTCGAGCGCCGTCACGCGCTGCGGGGGCCTCGGGGCGGCGGACGGGAGCCGCGGGGGTTCACTGCCCGGTCCGGTCGGTCCGCCCGGTCCGCCCGGTCCTTCCGGTCCTTCCGGTCCGTCTGGTCCGTCCGGCCTGCCGTCGCTCGCCTCCACCCGGAACACCTCCACCACGCACAGACGCCCGGACGGTCACCATCAGCCCAGACGGACACGATCACTGAGGAGAACATCCCTCACGCGGCACCTGGGCCACTCCCGTGACACGCCAGATCCGGGTGCCGGCGCCTGCCGCCCGGCACCGGGGCGACGGCGAGCGCGGTGGGCGGATCGAGCATGTCAGCGAGCCCGTGCCCCCGCGTCAGTGACACGTCCGGACCCCGAGGTCAGTGACACGTCCGGTCACCGCGAGGCGCCACTCGGGGCCGGTAACTCGCGGGCAGGCAACACCGGCCACCGCCCCTGGCACGCTCCGTCACACCGCGGCCTTCGCCCGGTGGGCCCTCTCGACGCTCCCGCACCCGGGCCCTCCTGGACCCGGCTGGACGCCACCCCGTCCACGGCGTTCACTGTAGGCATATGACGTAGTCATCGGGAGAGTGCCATGTTTGTCGTTATTGGCCTCATCATCCTCGTTGCCGCGGTGGTCGTGGGCCTGGCCGGTGTGCTCGGCAACGCCGACACCGGGCACGCGCTCGCCTCCGACGGCTTCACCGTGTTCGGCTACCACGTCACCGGTTCCACAGGCACGCTTTTCCTGTCCGGCATCGTCGTCGGAGCCGCCGCCATCATCGGGCTGAGCCTGCTGCTGATCGGGTACCGCCGGGCCGCACTTCGCGGCCGCGCCGCACGTCGCGGACTGGACGAGTCCCGGCGCAGGACGGAAGCCGTCAGCAGGGACCGCGACGACCTGATCGCCCAGCGCGAGAACGAGGGGGCCCGCAGCGAGCAGCCCTACGGCGATGCCGGTCGAGACGACGGACACCACCATCGATGGCATCCGTTCGCGCACCGTCCGGTCCACCGGTAGCGTCTCCGCCTCCCGCGCCGCCGCGGAGCGCTACGGGTTCACGTCAGGGGCGGCAGGGAGCCGGTGGCCGGTCAGGGCCTGGCCGGGGCCGGCGAGGCCGTCCTGAGGCGTGCGATGTGGTCGAGCATCGTGTCGAGGGCCACCTCCAGCGGGCGGACCTCACGCTGGATCTGCGTCAGCAGCAGCCCTCCCTGGAGGGCTGCGAGCGTGGCGAGGGCGAGGTCGTCGGGGTCGGCGTCGAGCTCTCCGCGTGCGTGCATGGCGGTCAGCCCCTCACGGATCGCGGACTCCCAGCGCAGGAAGCCCGAGGCGACGGCCAGCCGGGCTTCCGGGTTGCTCTCGGCGACCTCGGTGCCCAGCGTGCCGATCGGGCATCCGCCGCGGCACTGGAGACGGCGCTGGTAGTCCACCAGGGCGTCACGCCATCCGCGAAGACCGGCCATGGTGTCCAGGCGGGCGAAGTGCGGTTCCTGAAGTTCCAGAACCGCCGCGGTCTGGAACTCGATGACCGCCAGGAGGAGCGCCTGCTTGTCCGCGAAGTAGTGGTAGATCTGCGAACCGCTCACGCCGGCCGCGGTCCGTACGTCTTCCAGCGTCGCCTCGGTGAGGCCGCGCTCGTACATCAGCTGGGCGGCGGCGGCGACGATCCGCTCACGGGTCGCCCGGCCCTTCGGGGTCAGGGGCTTCGCGGGGGTGCCCTGCCGATCCGGCGTCGCGCGGTCCCGCGTCGTACGGACCGGCGTCGCACGATCCCGCGTCGCGCGGTCTGACGTTGCGCGGTCCGACGTCGTACGGTCCGCCGCCGTCCGCTCCTCCGCCGTCTGCTCCTTCGGCGCACGCGTCCGCGCTGCCCGCGTCCGCGCCGTCGGGTTCTGAGTGGTCATGGCTCCACCATAGAAGATTCTGGAGTGGACAACCCATTTTTCGGTGAGCAATCTGGGACGCACAACCCACTCCGGCCCGCCACTCGGGCCGGAATCCTGGAAGGTGCAGCACATGGAACTCACCGGCAAAGTCGCCCTGGTCACCGGCTCCACCGGGGGTATCGGCAGTGAGGCCGCCCGGCTGATCGCGGCCTCGGGGGCCCACGTCGTCGTCTCCGGCCGCAATCCGGAGCGCGGCGCGGCCACCGTGAGGGCGATCACCGAAACCGGAGGCAGCGCGCGATTCGTCCCGGCCGACCTCACGGACCTCGCCTCGCTGCACCGGCTCGCCGGGGAAGCCGGTGATGTCGACATCCTGGTCAACAACGCCGCGCTGTTCCCCGTCGGGCCGACCACGTCGCAGGACGTGGAGACCTTCGACACCGCCCTTGCCGCCAACATCCGGGCCCCCTACTTCCTGACCGCGGCGCTGGCGCCGGGCATGGTGGCCCGGGGGTCCGGCAGCATCGTCAACGTGAGCACGATGGCCGCCCGCATCGGCATGGCCGGGCTGTCCGTCTACTCCGCGACCAAGGCCGCGCTGGAGTCCCTCACCCGCACCTGGGCGGCCGAGTTCAGCCCCGCCGGGGTCCGCGTCAACACGGTGGCCCCCGGCCCCACCCGTACCGACATGGTGATGGACACGATGGGAGAGGAAGGAGCCCAGCAGGTCGCCAAGACGACACCGCTCGGCCGTCTGGCGACCCCTCGGGAGATCGCCGAGGTCATCCACTTCCTCGCCACCGAGCGCGCCGCCTACCTCACCGGCGCCACGATCGCGGCGGACGCCGGCCGCACGGCGGTCTAGCGCACCGGCGCGCGCGTAGGCGAAACGGCGGCCCGGGCCACACTTCGCCGCGCGAGCGGTCTCACGGGCGGAGCACCGCGAGCAGGACGCCGTGCCCCCCCCCCCCGGGCCGGCGGGCCCGCCCCCACCCGGGCGGGGCCCCCCCCGCGGGGGGGTTGGGGGGGGCCCCCCCCCGGAGCCTGTGCCTCGGGCGGGGCGTCGGCCACGGCC
>NZ_JBHWEL010000061.1:35183-54980 GCF_042734135.1 Streptomyces sp. NPDC059668
CGCGCCGCGCCCGCGCGCGCCCCCCCCCCCGCCCGCGGCCGGCGCGTCCCCCGGGCCCCCCCCCCCCCGCCCGCCCCCCCCCCCCCCCCCGGGGGCGCGGACGGCCGTCGGAACACCGGCCTTCGGCGCCGTGACCAGCGTGGCCCTCGCGGCGCGGGACCAGCCCCCCTGACGGCCCGGGCCCGCTCCCCCGTCCCGCGTTCTCGCAGGCCACAGACTGTTCCCCGCTGCACTGCCCGTCGCCGAGGCCGGAGTGCCGTCATTACTAACATTTGATTGAACAGTCCAGCCTGCTCAACCTAATGTGAATACCTGTGAAGGTGGACACAGAAACAGGTCACGACCAGGCACGGGAACCCGGCGACACCACCCGGCTCGCCTCCGCGCTGCGCCTCGCCGTGGGTCGTACGACCCGGCGGCTGCGCCAGGCCCACGCCGTGGGGGACGTGTCGCTCTCCGGCGTCTCGGTGCTCGCGCGGCTCGCCGCCGACGGGCCCAGCTCGCCGGGGTCCCTCGCCGAACTGGAACGCGTACGGCCGCAGGCGATGGCCAGCACCCTCGCGGCGCTCGGGGAGCGCGGGCTGGTCGGCCGCGCTCCCGACGCCGCGGACGGACGGCGGATCATCGTGGCGATCACCGAGGAGGGGCGGGCCATGCTCGCGGAGCGCCGCTCCGAGTCCGTCCACCGCCTCTCGGCCGTCCTCGACGAGTTCACCGACCAGGAGCGCGAGACCCTCGCCGCCGCACTGCCCCTCCTCGACCGGCTGGCGGAACGACTGTGACCGCCCGTACGCCCGACGGCCGCGGCCCGGACCGGCCGCGCGGAGGCGGCGCGACCACGCCGCGTTCCCCGCGCCGCAAGGACCTGCCCGCCGGCCCCGGCTACAAATGGGTCGCCCTGTCCAACACCACGCTCGGGGTGCTGATCGCCACGATGGACGCCTCCATCGTGATCATCTCGCTGCCCGCGATCTTCCGCGGGATCGGGCTCGACCCGCTGGCACCCGGCAACATCGGCTACCTGCTCTGGATGATCCTTGGTTATCTGCTGGTGTCGGCGGTGCTCGTCGTCGTCCTCGGCCGGCTCGGTGACATGTACGGCCGGGTCAAGATCTACAACCTCGGCTTCCTCGTCTTCGCCTGCGCCTCCGTCGCACTCTCCCTCGACCCGTTCCGGGCCGCCGCCGGCGCGCTGTGGCTGATCCTGTGGCGCGTCGTGCAGGCGTTCGGCGGCTCCATGCTCACCGCCAACTCCGCCGCCATCCTCACCGACGCCTTCCCCGCCCGGCAGCGCGGCATGGCCCTCGGCATCAACCAGATCACCGCGCTCGCCGGCCAGTTCCTCGGCCTCCTCGCCGGCGGACTGCTGGCCGCCGTCGACTGGCGCGCGGTGTTCTGGGTGAGCGTGCCGGTCAGCATCACCGGCACCGTGTGGTCGTACCTGAGCCTGCGGGAGACCTCGGCGGGGCGCCCCGGACGCATCGACTGGCTGGGCAACGTCACCTTCGCCGCGGGCGCCGGAACGCTGCTGGTCGGCATCACCTACGGCATCCAGCCGTACGGCTCGCACGCCACCGGCTGGGGAAACCCCTGGGTGCTCGCCGGCCTGACCGGCGGCGTCGTCCTGCTGCTGCTCTTCTGCTACGTCGAGTCGCGCGTCGCCGACCCCATGTTCACCCTGGCCCTGTTCAGGATCCGGGCCTTCGCGGCGGGCAACCTGGCGGCGCTGCTGACCGCGATCGCACGGGGCGGGCTGCAGTTCATGCTCATCATCTGGCTACAGGGCATCTGGCTGCCCCTGCACGGCTACGCGTTCGAGGACACCCCGTTGTGGGCGGGCGTCTTCATGCTGCCCCTGACCCTCGGCTTCCTGATCGCGGGCCCCCTGTCCGGCTACCTGTCCGACCGGTTCGGCGCCCGCATGTTCTCCACGGCCGGCCTGATCGTCGTCGCGGTCTCCTTCGTCGGGCTGCTCGCCCTGCCCATCGACTTCGACTACGGGACCTTCGCGGCGCTGCTGCTCCTCAACGGACTGGGCCAGGGCATGTTCTCCTCCCCGAACACGTCCTCGATCATGGGCAGTGTGCCGCCCGAGTACCGGGGCGTCGCCTCGGGCATGCGTTCCACGTTCCAGAACTCGGGCACGGCCCTGTCCATCGGCGTGTTCTTCTCCCTGATGGTCTCCGGACTGGCCTCGTCGCTGCCCGCGACGCTCAGCAGCGGGCTCCAGGCACACGGCGTGCCGGCCGGCGCGGCCGAACACGCCGCGTCGCTGCCGCCGGTGAGCACGCTGTTCGCCACCTTCCTCGGCAACAACCCGATCGAACACCTGCTCGCGTCCGGAGGAGCCCTCGCCCATCTCTCCCCGGCCCAGCACGCGGCCCTGACCGGCCACACCTTCTTCCCCCGGCTCGTCTCCGGCCCCTTCCACCACGGGCTCACCATCGTGTTCACCGTGGCCGCGGGCATGGCGCTGGTCTCCGCGCTCGCCTCGGCCCTGCGCGGCGGGCGGCGCCCCACCGAGGACACCCCTCCGCGGGACCGGGGGCCCGTCGCGGCCGGCCCCTCACCGACGGACCTGCGCCGGCACAACACACCCTCGTAGCGGCGGAGGGCAGCGGCGGCCGCCCTGGAGAACACCCGGAAGGAGTCCCCGGGGTGCCCGTGAACACCCGGAAGGAGGCCTCGGGACCTCCGGTGCGGAAGAGGAACCGTGCGCGGGGAGTTACCAGGGGTGCACCATGGAACGTGGTGGGGCCGGGACGGCGCCTTCCCGTGGCTTCACCGGGTGCGGGACGACGTGCCGGGCGAGAATCACGGAGTGACTGTGCCACCTGAGCCACCTGAGAGCGCCCTCCTGTCGGGGCAGACCGAGTGCGGCAAGAGCGCGCACGGTCCTCTGCGGGACTTCCTGCGGACCGAGACCGGCAGCGCCTCCGTGCTGCTCACCGCGGCGCTCCTGGCACTCGCCTGGGCCAACATCGGGCCCGGCTCGTACGCGTCCTTCTGGCACACCGGCCTGTCGATCCGCCTCGGATCGGGCGAGGTGTCCCTGGGCCTGCGCGAGTGGGTGAACAGCGGCCTGATGACGCTGTTCTTCTTCGTCGTGGGCCTGGAGGCGCGCCGCGAGTTCGACATGGGCGAACTACGGGAGCGGCGGCGGGTCACGCTGCCGGTGCTCGCGGGGCTCAGCGGCATGGCGGTGCCCGTCGTGATCTATCTGGCCGTCAACGCGGGCCACGCCTCCGCGCAGGGCTGGGGCACCGCCATGTCCACGGACACGGCCTTCGCGCTGGGCATGCTCGCCCTCTTCGGTACGCGACTGCCCGGCAGTCTGCGGGTCTTCATCCTCAGCGTCTCCGTCGTGGACGACTTCGTGGCCCTGGCCGTCATCGCCTTCGCCTACAGCGGAGCCGTCTCGGTCCCCGCGCTGCTGACGGCGCTGGGCCTGTTCGCCGTCCTCCTGCTGGTGCGGCGCACCCTGGGCATACGGATCCCGGCCCTGTACGCGGTGCTGGGCGTGGCGATCTGGGTGGCGCTCCTGAAGTCGGGGGTGGACCCGGTCGTGACGGGGCTGGCGATGGGCCTGCTGACGTACGCCCGCCCGGCCGAACGCAGCGATCTGGAGCACGCGAGCACCCTGTTCAGGCGCTTCCGGGAGCAGCCGACACCGGAACTGGAGCGCACGGTGCGCCGGGGGCTGGCCTCGACGCTCTCCCCCAACGAGCGTCTCCAGCGGATGTTCCACCCCTGGACCAGCTATGTGATCGTGCCGCTGTTCGCCCTGGCCAACGCCGGTATCACGGTCAGCGGCGACGAGCTGGCGCACGCCTTCACCTCACCGATCACGCTGGGCATCCTCTTCGGCTACGTCCTCGGCAAACCGCTCGGCATCATCGGTGCCGCCCTCCTCACCACCCACGTCAGCCGCGGACGCCTGCGGCCGCCGGCCGGCTGGGGCGCCATCACGGCGGGCGGCACGCTGGCCGGGGTCGGGTTCACCGTCTCCCTGCTCATCGCGACCCTCGCCTTCGACGGGGACGAACTGGGGCAGGCGAAGATCGGGATCCTGGCCGCCGTGGCCGGCTCGTTCCTCCTCACCTGGCTGGTCACCCGGGTGATCGACGCCCTGCCGAAGCGTTCCCGCTCCCGGGCCCTCCTCGGTACGAGCCAGGGCATCGTGGATCTCAGCGACTCCGTCGACGTGCGGCGCGACCATGTGCGCGGTCCCCTGGACGCGCCGGTGACGCTGGTCGAGTACGGGGACTTCGAGTGCCCGTACTGCGGACTGGCCGAGCCCGTGGTGCGCGAGCTGCTCGCCGACTTCGGGGACGTGCGCTACGTGTGGCGGCACCTGCCGCTGCACGACGTGCACCCCAACGCCCAGCTGGCCGCCGAGGCCGCCGAGGCCGCGGCCCTCCAGGACGGCTACTGGGAGATGCACGACCTGCTGCTGGAGCACCAGGGGGACCTGCTGCCCAAGGACCTGCTCCACTACGCCGAGGAGATCGGCCTCGACACCGACCGCTTCCGCGCCGACCTCCGGGCCGGTGCGGGTTCCGCCCACATCGCCGCGGACCTGGAGTCCGCCGACCTCAGCGGCGTCTCGGGCACTCCGACGTTCTTCGTCAACGGCCGCCGGCACCACGGCGCCTACGACATCGCCTCGCTGTCCGCGGCCGTGCGTGCCGCGCGGGAGAGGGCGGCGCTCACCGGCGCGGGCCGGACGGCCTGACCCGGCCGCGCGCCGCCGGTCGCCGGCCCGCCCGTACGAGGACGGGCAGGAGTACGGGGACAAGCAGGGGTACGGGGACGAGGACCGGGTTCCGGTGCGTCACTGTTCCGCGATGTCGGCGTGGAGCGCGAAGTCGACGTGGTCGTCGGGATGGAGGTGGCCCGCTTCGATGCTTCCCCTGATGCCGAGCTTCCGGCGGGCCCGCTGGTAGAACGTGGTGCCGCCGAGGCGCACGACATGAGCCACCGCGGGACAGGCCGACACGGTGATCCGGTCACCCGCGTCGAGGTACTCGACCACTTCGCCGTCGACCTCGACGGCCAACCGCCCGGTCGTGGGCAGCAGTTCGAGCGTGACGTCCTCGTCCGCCGGCAGGACGAGCGCCCGGTCGAACGAGGAGTGCGCGCTGGCCGGTACGACGAGGATGGCCTCCACCCGGGGCGAGAGGATCGGGCCGCCCGCGGCGAAGCTGTACGCCGTCGATCCGGTCGAGGTGGCGACCACGAGCGCGTCGGCGGCGTAACGGATGAACTCGTCCCCCTGGAGACTGATGGAGATGGCGGCCATCCCGTGGCCCGGTACCCGTACGAGGGCGATGTCGTTGAACGCCCGGAAATCGCGCCCGTCCGGCAGCCGGGTCCGTACGGCCATGCGGGCCTCGGTGGTGAAGCGGCCGCTGTCGATGCGGTCCAGCGCCTGTGCCAGGTCGTCGACGTCGATCTCGGCGAGGAAGCCCAGCCGGCCCAGGTTGACGCCGAGCACCGGGGTGGCGGAGCCGGAGAGCAGCCGCATGGCGCGCAGCATGGTTCCGTCACCGCCGAGACTGACGATCAGACCGGACCGGGCCACCAGGTCCTCGGCCGGGACGGGCACGGCGCTGCAGGCGATGCGCCCCACCTCGTCCGGCAGTCCCAGCACCTCGGTCCGGTGCCTACGGGCCCAGTCGACGACGGATTCGATGACCGGCCCCGGATTGCGCCTGGGATGCAGAATCAGGCCGATCGATCCGATCTGACCCATGAGGATTCCCCTTACGTCGGTGCGACGGTCCCGAGTGCTCCATCATTGTCCTGCTGTGCGGCTTTCCTCCCGGTAGGGCACGGAACGCGGCCGGTGTCCGTGCGGAGACCGGTCCGACCACCGACCACCGACCACCGACCACCGACCACCGACCACCGACTGACGGTCGGCGGTCGGACCGGCCGGTACCGGTGGTGCCTCAGTCCATCATCAGCCCGAGGCTCCGCTCCCGTGCGCTTTCCGGCCCGGGCTCGTCGAACTGTGTCCGGTACAGCTCCGCGTACCGCCCCTCCGCCGCCAGCAGCTCCTCGTGGGTGCCCCGCTCCACGATCCGTCCCGCCTCGACGACCAGGATCACGTCGGCGGCTCGCACCGTGGACAGCCGGTGGGCGATCACCAGGGCCGTACGCCCCGCCAGCGCCTCGGCCAGCGCCTCCTGCACGGCCGCCTCCGAGGTGTTGTCCAGGTGGGCGGTGGCCTCGTCGAGGATGACGACGCGCTGGCGGGCGAGCAGCAGCCGGGCGATGGTCATCCGCTGGCGTTCGCCGCCGGAGAGCCGGTAGCCGCGTTCGCCGACCACGGTGTCGAGGCCGTCGGGCAGGGAGCGTACGAGCTCCTCCAGACGGGCGCGGCCCAGTACGTCCCACAGTTCCTGTTCCGTTGCCGCCGGGCGGGCCAGCAGCAGGTTGTCGCGCACCGAGTCGTGGAAGAGGTGTCCGTCCTGGGTGACCATGCCGAGGGTCCGGCGCATCGACTCGGCGCTCAGGTCGCGGACGTCGACGCCGCCGATGCGGACGGTGCCCCCGTCGGTGTCGTAGAGGCGCGGCAGCAGTTGGGCGATGGTCGACTTGCCCGCCCCGGAGGAGCCGACGAGCGCGACGGTCTGGCCGGGCTCGGCGCGGAAGGAGACGCCGCGCAGGACCTCGGCGCCGGCGCGGGTGTCGAGGGCGGCGACCTCCTCCAGGGAGGCGAGGGAGACCTTGTCCGCGGCCGGGTAGGCGAACCGGACGTCGTCGAACTCCACGGACGCCGGGCCCTCCGGGACCTCCCGGGCGTCCGGCTTCTCCTCGATGAGCGGCTTGAGGTCGAGCACCTCGAAGACGCGTTCGAAGCTGACCAGGGCGCTCATGACCTCGACGCGCGCCCCGGCGAGCGAGGTGAGGGGCGCGTACAGGCGGGTCAGCAGCAGCGCCAGCGAGACGACGGCGCCCGGTTCCAGGGTGCCGCGCAGCGCGTACCAGCCGCCGAGCCCGTACACGAGCGCCAGTGCCAGGGCGGAGACCAGCGTCAGCGCCGTGATGAACGCGGACTGCGCCATCGCCGTGCGCACCCCGATGTCCCGTACCCGCGCGGCCCGCGCCGCGAACTCGGCGGACTCGTCCTCGGGCCGCCCGAAGAGCTTGACGAGGGTGGCGCCCGGGGCGGAGAACCGCTCGGTCATCCGGGTGCCCATGGCCGCGTTCAGCTGCGCCGCCTCACGTTGCATCCGGGCCATCCGGCTGCCCATGCGCCGCGCGGGCACCACGAAGACCGGCAGCAGCACCAGGGAGAGCAGCGTGATCTGCCAGGACAGGGTCAGCATGACGGCCAGGGTGAGCAGCAGGGTGACGACGTTGCCGACCACGCCGGAGAGGGTGTTGCTGAAGGCGCGCTGGGCGCCGATCACGTCGTTGTTGAGTCGACTGACGAGCGCGCCCGTACGGGTACGTGTGAAGAACGCGACCGGCATGCGCTGTACATGATCGAACACAGCCGCCCGCAGATCCAGGATGAGCCCCTCCCCGAGCGTCGCCGAAAGCCAGCGGCTGAGAATCCCCAGCCCCGCCTCGGCGAACGCGATGATCGCGATGAGCACGGCAAGGCGGACGACGGTGCCCTCGTCGCCGCGGGACACGATGGCGTCCACGACGCGCCCCGCGAGCACCGGCGTCGCAACGGCCAGCAGCGCGGTGATCACGCTGAGCACGACGAACTGGCCGATACGGCGGCGGTGCGGGCGGGCGAAGGCCGCGATGCGGCGCAGCGTCGCGCGGGCGAAGGGGCGGCGCTCCTGCTGCGCGTTCATGACGCTGTGCAGCTGTGTCCAGGCTGTGGTCTCCATGCTCATGGAAGTGACCGTAGGACCTCAAGCTTCGTTGAGGTCAATGTCTTGCGGAAGAAGTCCACGCGCACGAAGGAACGACCCGGGGAATTCATGACGGCATCCGTGACCGAATCCACGACGACACCGGCTCCTCCCGCACCTTGCCCGGCGTGTCAGCCCCCGGACCAGCGCCCGCAACCTCCCGTTGGTGCGGCGTGGAGAACCTCTCCGGATGTGACAGCGGTCCGTTTTCCCCAGACGCCCCCGCGAGGCCCCCTCAAGGAACTCTCCCGGCGCCTCCCCCTCCGGTCGGTCCTGTGCCTGATCCCGCTCGCCCTCGTGCTGGTGGTCGGCGTGCGCCATCGCTCCGTGCTCCTGGAGGGTTTCGGCCATCTGCGCTCGGCCGAGTGGCCGTGGCTGCTGGCGGCGGTCGCCGCGACCTGTCTGACCTGGGTCGCCGCGGCCGTCACCCGGCAGGGCGCGGTCGTGGAGCGGCTGCCCGTACGCCGGCTGCTCGCCACCCAGTTCGCGGCGGGTGCCGCCAACCACCTGCTGCCGACGGGGCTGGGTGCCAGCGCGGTCAATCTGCGTTTCATGACGGTCTGCGGCGTTCCGCTCGCCCGCTCCTCCGCGGCGCTCGCGCTGTACATGCTGGCCGAGTCGATCGCCCGACTCGCCCTGCTGGCCGGCCTGCTCGTCGCGTTCCCCGGGGCACTGCGGCTCGGCGGCCTCCTCCCGGACGGGGCGATGGGCCCTCTGCTGCTCGGCGCGGGCGTGCTGCTGTGCGTCGCGGTGACGGTGCTGCTCCTCGTGCGGCGGCTGCGGGCGGCGGTGCTGTCGTTCCTGCGCACCGCGCTCGGCGAGGCGCGCTCGGTGCACTCCCGCCCGGCGCGCGCCTGCGCCCTGTGGGGCGGTTCGCTCGCCTTCCCGCTGCTCCAGGCCGCGGGACTGACCGCGGTGGGACAGGCGATGGACCTGCCGGTGCCGCCCCTGCACATGGCGCTCGCGTACCTGGCGGCGACGGCCGCGGTGGCGATGGTGCCGACCCCGGGCGGGATCGGCTCGGTGGAGGCCGCGCTCGTCGTGGCGCTGGTGGCGGCGGGCGGTCCGGTGGCGGTGGCCACGGCGGTGGTCCTGGCGTTCCGGATCATCACGGTGTGGCTGCCGCTGCTGCCCGGGGCGCTGACCCTGGGGGCACTGGTGCGCCTGAAGGTGATCTGAACGGGCCCCGCCCGGCGGCGGGTCCGCGCGATGAGGGACCCCGACGGCAGCGGGGCCAGCGGGGCGGCGGACCCCGGACGGCACGGAGTAGCCTCGGACGTACGTCAGCCGGGAGAAGGGGGCAGCAGGATGCCGGTCCGGACCGAACGCCAGGGTCACGTCACCACGGTCGTCCTCTCCCGCCCCGCCGCCCGTAATGCGGTGGACGGCCCGACGGCCGTCGAACTCGCCGACGCCTTCCGCGAGTTCGAGGCAGACGACACGGCCCGGGTGGCGGTGCTCTGGGGTGAGGGCGGCACGTTCTGCGCGGGCGCGGACCTCAAGGCGATCGGCACCGGGCACGGCAACCGGGTCGCCGAGGACGGTGACGGGCCGATGGGCCCGACCCGGCTGCGGCTGTCCAAGCCGGTCATCGCGGCGGTCGCGGGGCATGCCGTGGCCGGCGGTCTGGAACTGGCGCTCTGGTGCGATCTGCGGGTCGCGGAGGAGGACGCGGTCTTCGGGGTGTTCTGCCGCCGCTGGGGCGTCCCGCTCATCGACGGCGGCACCGTGCGCCTGCCCCGCCTCATCGGCACCAGCCGCGCGATGGACATGATCCTCACCGGCCGCCCGGTCCCCGCCTCCGAGGCGTACGGGATGGGGCTCGCCAACCGCCTGGTACCGCACGGCCGGGCCCGTGCCGCGGCCGAGGAACTCGCCGCCGAAATCGCCGACTTCCCCCAGTCCTGCCTGCGCAGCGACCGTGCCTCGGTCCTCGACCAGGAGGGCCTGGTCGAGCACACCGCGATGCGCGGTGAACTCCGCCACGGCATGGGCGTGTTGGCGGACGGCATGGAGGGCGCGGCACGTTTCGCGTCGGGAGCCGGGCGGCACGGTTCGTTCAGCGGGACGTGAGGCGGGCGAAGGGCGTCCGGGACCCGGTTCCGTCAAGAGCCGCCGTGCGCGGGCCTGGTGACGGCCAAACGGCGACGGCGGAGGTACGCGGACCCGGTCACCGGCCTGCCCCCGGGTACGGCAGGATGAGCGGTCGCCCCGGACACCGAACGGCCGTCCGGGCTGATCGTGCGTTCCCGGATTCGAGCAGGTGGCAAGTGACGACACAGCGCATACGGCCCGCGGGCCCTCACCCCGGTCCCGGTCCCGGTTCCCGAGGAGGTCGTCGATGAAGCGTCCGCTCACCCTGGACGACCTGATGATCGCCGGCATAGCGGTGGCCGCGGGACTGCTGGCGGCGTTCCTGCTGCGCATGCTGCTGCGCTGGCTGGGCAGGCACGCCCAGCGCACCCGCTGGAGCGGCGACGACGTCATCGTGGACGCGTTGCGCACCCTGGTGCCCTGGGCGGCGATCGCCGGCGGGTTCGCGTCGGCCGCCGCGGTGCTGCCGCTGGCCGCCCCGGTCGGACGTACGGTCAACCGGTCGCTGACCGTGCTGCTCATCCTGGTCACGACGGTCACCGCGGCCCGGCTCATCGCCGGACTCGTCCGGTCGGTCACCCAGTCCCGCTCGGGTGTCGCCGGATCGGCCACCATCTTCGTCAACATCACCCGGGTCGTCGTGCTGGCGATCGGTTTCCTGGTCGTCCTGCAGACCCTGGGGATCTCCATAGCGCCGCTGCTCACAGCCCTGGGTGTGGGTGGTCTCGCCGTCGCCCTGGCCCTCCAGGACACCCTCGCGAACCTCTTCGCGGGCGTGCACATCCTCGCGTCGAAGACGATCCAGCCGGGCGACTACATCCGGCTGAGCAGCGGCGAGGAGGGGTACGTCGTCGACATCAACTGGCGCAACACCACGGTCCGCCAGCTCTCCAACAACCTGGTCATCATCCCGAACGCCCAGCTGTCGGGCACCAACATGACCAACTTCACCCGGCCCGAGCAGCAGATGACGCTGACCGTGCAGGTGGGCGTCGGCTACGACAGCGACCTGGACCACGTCGAGCGCGTCACCAACGAGGTCGTCACCGAGGTGATGACCGGGATCACGGGCGCCGTCCCGGACCACGAGCCCGCCGTCCGCTTCCACACCTTCGGCGACTCCCGCATCGGGCTGACCGTGATCCTCGGCGTGGGCGAGTTCAGCGACCAGTACCGGATCAAGCACGAGTTCATCAAGCGCCTGCACAGGCGCTACCGCGACGAGGGCATCCGCATCCCGTCGCCCGCCCGCACGGTCGCGTTGCAGCCGGGTGGCGCCGAGCTCCTGGAATCGGGCATACCGCACCAGCGGGACGCGGCTCCGCGGGGCCGGAACCGTTCGGACGGGTCGGCCCGGCTCTAGAACGTGCCCGGGCGGCGCGGGCGGCCGGGACCCTCGCCACACTTCCTGCCGGCGGACGCGGCGCCACGGGTGCCGTACGCCGTGGCGCCCGCGGCCCCCTGAAGGCGTCTCCTCCGGGGCGGCCGGGGGTCGCGGGCGCGTCGAGGGGGTCGGGGGCGGCGGACCAGGTGTTCGAGGGGCGGCGGTGACGCATGGCGACGGGGCGGTGACGGGGCGAAACCCCGCCGGGGTCGATCGAACCGTGGTCGGCCTCGGTCGGATGCGGACCCCTGTCGAGCCGGAGTCGCTCACGAGATATCTTGATGTCGAGCAATGTTGCAGACGTGGAGCGGAGCACCCGGTGACTGACTCGACCATCATCTACACGCACACTGACGAGGCCCCGGCCCTGGCGACGTATTCGTTCCTGCCGGTGGTCCAGGCGTACGCCTCGCAGGCGGGTGTCACTGTGGAGACCCGTGACATCTCGCTGGCCGGGCGCATCCTCGCGCTCTTCCCCGAGTTCCTGGAGGAGGGACAGCGCGTCCCCGACGCCCTCGCCGAGCTCGGTGACCTGGCCAAGACGCCCGGGGCCAACATCATCAAGCTGCCGAACGTGTCGGCCTCCATCCCGCAGCTCAAGGCCGCGGTCGCCGAGCTTCAGGCGCAGGGCTACGCGCTGCCGGCCTACCCGGACGACCCGAAGTCGGACGAGGAGCGCGACATCCGCGCCCGTTACGACAAGGTCAAGGGTTCCGCCGTGAACCCGGTGCTGCGCGAGGGCAACTCCGACCGCCGCGCCCCCGCCTCGGTCAAGAACTACGCCAAGACGCACCCGCACCGCATGGGCAAGTGGACGTCCGACTCGAAGACGAACGTCGCCACCATGGGCGTCGACGACTTCCGTTCCACCGAGAAGTCCGCGGTGATCACCGAGGCCGGCGCGCTGAGGATCGAGCTGGTCGGCGACGACGGCTCCACCACGGTGCTGCGCGAGTCCGTACCCGTCCTCGCGGGCGAGGTCGTGGACGCGTCCGTGATGCACGTCGCGCCGCTGCGTGAGTTCCTCACCGCGCAGATCGCCCGCGCCAAGGCCGAGGGCGTCCTGTTCTCGGTGCACCTCAAGGCCACGATGATGAAGGTCTCCGACCCGATCGTCTTCGGTCACGTGGTGCGCGCCTTCTTCCCGAAGACGTTCGCGCGGTACGGCGAGGCGCTCGCCACCGCCGGTCTGACCCCGAACGACGGTCTCGGCGGCATCTACAAGGGCCTGGAGGCCCTGCCCGAGGGCGCCGAGATCAAGGCCTCCTTCGACGCCGAGCTCGCCGAGGGACCCGAGCTCGCGATGGTCGACTCCGACAAGGGCATCACCAACCTGCACGTGCCGTCCGACGTCATCGTCGACGCCTCGATGCCGGCCATGATCCGCACCTCCGGCCACATGTGGGGCCCGGACGGCCAGGAGGCCGACACCCTCGCGGTGCTGCCGGACAGCAGCTACTCCGGCGTCTACCAGGTCGTCATCGACGACTGCCGCGCCAACGGCGCCTTCGACCCGTCCACCATGGGCTCGGTGCCGAACGTCGGCCTGATGGCGCAGAAGGCCGAGGAGTACGGCAGCCACGACAAGACCTTCGAGGTCCCGACCACCGGTACGGTGCGCCTCGTCGACCAGGCCGGGAACGTCGTCCTGGAGCAGACGGTCTCCGCCGGCGACATCTTCCGCGCCTGCCAGACCAAGGACGCCCCGATCAAGGACTGGGTGAAGCTGGCCGTCACCCGCGCCCGCGCCACCGGCGACCCGGCCGTGTTCTGGCTGGACGAGACCCGCGCGCACGACGCCGTGCTCATCGGGAAGGTCCAGCAGTACCTGCCGGAGCACGACACCGAGGGCCTGGACATCCGTGTCCTGTCCCCCGTCGAGGCGACCAAGCTGTCCGTGGAGCGCATCCGCCGCGGCGAGAACACCATCTCGGTCACCGGCAACGTGCTGCGCGACTACCTCACCGACCTCTTCCCGATCCTGGAGCTGGGCACCAGCGCCAAGATGCTGTCGGTCGTCCCGCTGATGGCGGGCGGCGGCCTCTTCGAGACGGGCGCCGGCGGCTCCGCCCCGAAGCACGTCCAGCAGCTGGTCAAGGAGGACTACCTGCGCTGGGACAGCCTGGGCGAGTTCTTCGCGCTCGCGGCCAGCTTCGAGCACCTCGCGACCACCACGGGCAACGCCCGCGCCCAGGTCCTCGCCGACACCCTCGACCGCGCGACGGCGACCTTCCTCAACGAGGACAAGTCGCCGACCCGTCGCGTCGGCGGTATCGACAACCGCGGCAGCCACTTCTACCTGGGCCTCTACTGGGCGCAGGAGCTGGCCGCGCAGACCGACGACGCGGACCTCGCCAAGACGTTCGCGCCGCTCGCCGAGACGCTCACCGCGCAGGAGCGGACGATCGTCGACGAACTGCTCGCCGTCCAGGGCAAGCCCGCCGACATCGGCGGCTACTACCAGCCCGACCCGGCCAAGGCCGCGAAGGTCATGCGTCCGTCCGCCACCTGGAACGAGTCGCTCGCGACCCTCGCCTGACACACCGTCGGGCCACTGCGGGCCACGACGGGTCACGACTGCGCCGCCCCGGCCGGGTTCTCCGGCCGGGGCGGCCGCGTTCCGCCGCTCCGGTGATCCCGGCCGGGGCGGCGGGTGCCGGACCCGGTGTACCGGGCACGGCCCGCCGCCGTCCTGATACCCCCTCAGAGTCCCCGCGCGGCCGACCGACACACCGGCGCACACCCAAGGGGCGACAAGGGCTGTCCACCTGGGCGATCAGCGGTGGCGTGCCGGAACACCCGCTCATAGCTTCGGCCCATGACCAAACGACAGATGGCCTACCTCGCCTGCACCGCGGCCGTCATGGCGTCGGGGCTGGGTGCCGCCCCGTCGGCGGACCACCGCACCGTGCACCGGGTGACACCCGGCGAGTCCATCCAGCAGGCCGTGGACACCGCACGCCCCGGGGACACCGTCCTCGTCCTCCCGGGCACCTATCACGAGAGCGTCCGCATCACCGTGCCGGACCTGACGGTGCGAGGTCTCGGAGCCCGCCGCACCGTCATCGAGCCGGGCCCCGCCCCGGCCGGCGACACCTGCGCCAAGGCCGGCAACGGCATCTGCGTGACCGGGACGGCCGGCAGTCCCCTCACCGGCGTCACCGTGCGCGCGCTGACCCTCAGGGGCTTCGCCAAGCATGGCCTGTGGGCGTCGGGGACCGACCGGCTGACCGTCCGCGAGGTGACCGCCGAGGACAACGGCCAGTGGGGCATCGCCCAGGAGAGGTCCGACCGCGGGGTGTTCCGGTACAATACCGCCAGGGGCAACGGTGACGCCGGCCTGTTCGTCGCCAACACCGTCACCGCCGAGGAGGGCGCCCGGGACACCCGGGGAACGGTGATCAGTGACAACCGTCTGATCGGCAACCGGATCGGCCTCACGGTGCGCCGGCTGCGCAACCTCACCGTCGACCACAACGAGGCGACCGGCAACTGCACCGGGGTGTTCGTCGTGGGCGACGAGAACAAGCCGCGCGCCGGAGCGCTGACCGTGCGCCGGAACTACCTCCACGCCAACAACAGGTTTTGCCCCAAGACCCCCCGGCTGCCCGCCCTGCAGGGCTCGGGCATCGTCCTCACCGGCACCGAGGACTCCCTGGTGACGAGGAACTGGGTCGTGGACAACGTGGGCACCTCCCCCCTGTCGGGCGGCATCGTGCTGTTCAAGAGCTTCGTCGGCGCCGCCAACCGGAACAACGAGATCCGCCACAACCTGGCGCTGCGCAACGGCCCCGCCGACCTGGCCGACCGGGACACCGCCGGCACGGGCAACGTGTTCCGCCACAACATCTGCCGGGTCTCCCAGCCCGCCGGCGCGTGCTGACCGCCCCAGCGCTCCCCCACCCCCCACCCATGGCACGACAGAAGAAGCGAGGCACCAGATGACGACTGCCGAGGCCGAGCAGACCCCGCACCGGACGACCGCCTCCGAACAGGCTCCCCCGCCGCCCATGCGGCTGCGGGAGCTCGTCTTCGGAGCGGCGTGCGCCGCCGCCGTACGCGCCGCCGCCCGCCTGGGCGTGGCGGACGCCCTGGAAGAGACGCCGATGAGCGTCGAGGACCTGGCGGCGGCGGTCAAGACCCAGCCGGGGACTCTGCGCCGGCTGCTGCGTGCCCTGTCCTGCCAGGGCGTCTTCGTGGAGCACCCCGACGGCTCCTTCGCCCACACGGAGATGTCCCGGCTGCTGCGCGAGGACGACCCGCACAGCCTGCGGTACATCGCCCTGTGGTGCACCGAGCCCTGGACGTGGAACGTCTGGCCCAGGCTCGACGAGGCGGTGCGCTCCGGCCGCAACGTCTTCGAGGACGTGTACGAAAGGGAGTTCTTCGAGTACCTCAACGAGGAGGCCCCCGAGTCCGCGTACGTCTTCAACCGGGCCATGACGACGTCCAGCGAGCAGTCGGCACGGGACGTCGCGGCCCTGCTCGACCTCGGCGGGGTGGCCTCGGTCGCCGACATCGGAGGCGGTCAGGGGCAGGTCGTGGCCAGTCTGCTGGAGAAGCACCCCGGGATGCACGGCACCCTGCTCGACCTGCCGGGCGTGGTGGAGAACGCCGACGCGCGCCTGCGTGACGGCGGTGCGCTGGCCGACCGGGTGCGCATCGTGGCCGGCGACTGCCGCGAGGACATCCCGGTACAGGCGGACGTGTACATCATCAAGAACATCCTGGAGTGGGACGACGACAGCACCCGCCGGGCGCTGGCGAACGTCCGCAAGGCGGCGCGGCCCGGTGCCCGCGTCGTCGTCATCGAGAACCTCGTGGACGACACCCCGTCGATGAGGTTCACGACCTCCATGGACCTGCTGCTGCTCCTCAACGTCGGCGGAGCGAAGCACACCCGGCAGAGCATGGTCGACCGGCTGACGGCCGCGGGCCTGGTCATCGGCGACGTCCGTCCGGTCAACGCGTATCTCCACGCGTTCGAGTGCACCGTCCCGGCCTGACCCGCCACGACGTCCCGGTCCGGCCCCGTACGGTCCGGCCCCGCAAACCCGAGGCCGCCGGCTCCGCGAACGCGGATCCGGCGGCCTCGGGTTGTGTCCCGGCGCCCGGTCAGGAGGCGGCGGCGCGCTCCCAGCGGTAGAAGCAGCGCGCCATGGCGTCCTTGGGGCTGCGCCACGTCTGCGGGTCGTACGCGCTGACGTACGCCGACAGCTCCTCGCTGACGCTGCGGAACTCCGGGTGCCCGACCACCTTCGCGATGGCGGGCGCGGGGTCCTTGTCGGATTCGATGAGGTGCATGTACACATCACCGAACTGGAACAGGCTGCGCCGGTTGACACCGATCAGGTGCGGCAGTTCACCGCGGTCGGAGGCGGCGAACACGTCGGCGATCGCGGGTGCCGAGTCGGGCGCCATCCGGGCGACGATCAGGGCGTGATGCATCGGGGATCCTTCCTCGGTCGGTGATCAGCCCGGTACGGCGGGCGCGTTGCGGCGGTCGCGGGCGACCTGCTCGATGCGGTCCCGGATCAGGGCCATCTGGACGCGGGAGTTGCGGTTGATGTTGTCCGTCATCCAGGCGTCGTCGACCGGGGCCTCGGGCTTCATCGCGAAGTCCTGCACCCAGTGCATGTGGGTGCCGCCCGGGGTCTCCTTGTACTCCCACCGGATGTCCATGTGGGCGAAGGGGCCGGTCTCGACGCGGCGGGCCCGTACGGTCCGCGCGGCGCGGTCCACGGTCCGCTCCGAGACCCAGCTCCAGACCTTCCCGTTCTCGTCCGGGTGCATCGTCAGGCGGAAGCTCGTGGTGTCGCCGTCACGGGAGAGCACCTCCAGGGACGCGTACTCGCTGAACAGCTGCGGCCAGTTCTCGATGTCGTTGGTCATGTCCCAGACCAGGTCGAGAGGAGCGTCGATGGTGATGCTGTTCTCGGTGTGTCCTGCCACTTCAGGCTCCAGTCTTGAGGGTGCTGTTGACGAGGTCGAGGAACTCGCGGGGCGTCTTGCAGCGCTCCGCGTCGGGCGGCAGCGGCTTGCTGTACCGGTTCTCCAGCTCGCCGACGATGCCGAGCAGGCCCAGCGAGTCGAGGCCGAGGGTGCCGAACGGGGAGTCCGACGCGTGGTGCAGCTGCTGGGGGTCGACGGTGACCCCGGCGGCCTTCTTCATCAGCTTGGCCAGTTCGTCTACGGTCACTTCGATGATCATCTGTGTTCTCCTTCCCGCCCGGTCCTATCGGGCGGAGTCGCCGCCGCGGCGCACGACCAGCGCCGCGTTGGATCCCATGAGTCCCCTGCTGAGGATCAGGGCCGTGTTCAGCTCGGCGGGGCGAGCGCTGGACATCACCAGGTCGAGGTCGTGGCAGATGTCGAACACGTTGGGGGTGGGGGGCACCAGCCCGTTCTCCATGGCGAGCACCGCGGCCGCGGTGTCCAGCACGGGTGCCGCGCAGTAGGCCCGCCCGATCCCGGTCTTGGGTGCCGTGACGGGCACCCGGGTGCCGTGCGCCCCCAGGGCGTCGGCGATGGCCAGGGCTTCGGCGCGGTCCGCCTCGGGTACGCCCAGGGCGTCGGCGAACACGACGTCGATCTCCTGCGGGGCGCAGCCCGCCTCGTCGAGGGCGACCCGGATGGCCTGGGCGAGTCCCTCCCGGGACTGCTCCCAGCGGGAGGCCCCGGTGAAGGTGGCGCCGTGCCCGGCCACGGTGGCCCGGATCGCGGCACCCCGGTCCCGGGCGCGTGCCTCCTCCTCCACGACGAGCATCGCGCCGCCCTCAGCGGGTGCGAACCCGCAGGCCCCCTCGGTGAAGGGCCGGTAGGCGCGATCGGGGTCCTCGACGGTGCTGATCTCGGGGTAGCCGAGCTGGCAGACCATCGAGTACGGGGCGAGGGGCGCCTCGGCGGACCCGGCCAGGACCGATCCGGTGCCGCGCCGTACCCCGCGGGCGGCGTGCGCGATGGCGTCCAGGCCACCCGCCTCGTCGCTCGCGACCACTCCGCAGGGCCCCTTGAAGCCGCCCCGGATGGAGATCTGGCCGGTGCTGGCGGCGTAGAACCAGGCGATGGACTGGTACGGGCCGACGTACCGGGATCCCTGGCCCCACAGTTTCTGGAGTTCGCGCTGGCCGAACTCCCCGCCTCCGGAGCCCGCCGCGGTGACCACGCCGATGTTGTACGGCTCCGCCGGGTCCCCGTGGCCGAGGCCGGCGTCGTCCAGGGCGAGGACGGTCGCGGCCATGGCGAAGTGACTGAAGCGGTCGGTCTGGACGAGGAAGCGCTCCTCGATGAGGGACGCGGCGTCGAAGGAACGGACCTCGCCAGCGACGCGGAGCGGCAGGTGCTCGCATCCCTCGCGGGTGATCCGGTCCAGGACGCCGAGCCCCTCACTGACGGACTTCCAGTAGGCGTCGGCCCGCAGTCCGTTGGGCGCGATCACACCGATTCCGGTGATGGCCGCGCGCCGGGGGCGCTGAGTGCGCTGACTGGTCATCGGTTCCTCCCACCCGGCCCGGTCAGGAGCACCGCGGACTGGAAACCGCCGAATCCGCTGCCCACGGAGAGCACGTTGTTCAGCTTCCGGGGGCGTGCGGTGCGCGGAACGTAGTCCAGGTCGCACTCGGGGTCGGGGGTTTCGTAGTTCGCGGTGGGCGGCACGACCTGGTGTTTCAGGGCGAGGACGCAGGCGACGACCTCGATCGCGCCGATCGCGCCCAGCGAGTGCCCCACCATGGACTTGATGGAGCTCATGGGCGTCTCGTACGCGTGGGCGCCCAGCGACCGCTTGACCGCGGCGGTCTCGTGACGGTCGTTCTGCCGGGTGCCCGAGCCGTGGGCGTTGACGTAGTCGATCAGTGTCGGATCGAGTCGCGCCTGGTCGAGCGTGGTGTCGATCGCACGGGCCATCTCGCGGCCCTCACTGGTCAGACCGGTCATGTGGTAGGCGTTGCCGTAGGTGGCGTAGCCGCCGATCTCGCAGTAGATGTGCGCGCCGCGGGCCCGGGCGTGCTCGTACTCCTCCAGGACGAGTACCGCCGCGCCCTCGCCCATGACGAAGCCGTTGCGGTTGGCGTCGAAAGGCCGGGAGGCGTGTTCCGGGTCGTCGTTGTCGGGCGACGTCGCCTTGATGGCGTCGAAGCAGGCCATGGTGATCGGGGATATGGGAGAGTCGGACGCCCCGGCGATGCAGACGTCGGCCCGGCCCTCCTCGATCGTGTGGAAGGCGTAGCCGACCGCGTCGAGTCCGGAGGTGCAGCCCGTGGAGACGGTCTGCACCGGACCCTGCGCGCCGAACTGCTCGGCGACCACCGAGGCGAGCGTGCTGGGCGAGAACGCCAAGTGCAGTTGCGGATCGGCCGCGCGCTGGTGCAACTACCAACCCCCGCCCCCCGCACAGACCTTGACGTATTCGTGTTACAGGCGGGGGGTACAGCCGACGGC
>NZ_JBHWEL010000062.1:0-54977 GCF_042734135.1 Streptomyces sp. NPDC059668
ATGTGTTAAGCACGCCGCCAGCGTTCGTCCTGAGCCAGGATCAAACTCTCCGTGAATGTTTTCCCGTAATCGGGACGACACCACGAGAGCGGAACCAGGAAGAGGAATAATCCTCCCGGTTCACAGCGTCCTCGCTGTGCGCCTGCCCCAGAGGGACAGGACTTTTTCAAAGGAACCTCGTCCCGACCGATCAGCCGGAGACGGGGTATCAACATATCTGGCGTTGATTTTTGGCACGCTGTTGAGTTCTCAAGGAACGGACGCTTCCTTTGTACTCACCCTCTCGGGCTTTCCTCCGGGCGCTTCCCTTCGGTCTTGCGTTTCCGACTCTATCAGACCGTTTCCGTATCCGATTTCCTCGGTGCTTTCCAGGTTTCCGCTTTCGCGTTTCCCTTTCCGGCGAGTCCGACTCTATCAGATCCTTTCGGGCCTGATTCCCAGTCGGTGGGGATTGTCTTTCGGCCTTTGAGTTCTTTAGCTCTCGCGGCCTTTCGACATTCACTACGCTAGCCGATTCCCTCCGCAACTCATAATCGAGCTTCGCGAGTTCGAATTCAGGCATGCGGGCACGCCGAATTCGCCCCCGCTGAGGGGAGGTCGTAGGTAGTGGGTTGGCCACTTCCGGCTGCAGGCTGAACGCCGTACCCGGGTCAAGCGGCTCGGGCTACATTACGGACCCCCCAGAGTCGAGTCAAGTTGAGCGGCGGCGGGGGGTATGGGCCCGATAAGGGCTCACGGTGGGGTCGTTGGCGACCCAGAAGCGCCACGGGTGGACGCCCCCGTCGCCGGCCACTCCGGTGCGTGGACCGTTGCGTACCTGGTCGGAGCTGACGACGGCTCCTGTCAGCAGGGTCAGCGGACCCCCCTCGGGAGCGCAGGCATCGGCTCCGTCGAGGGACCGGTCCACGCCCAGCGCCGTCGCCAGGCGAGCGGGCCCTTTGGCCAGTTCCTTGTCATTACGGGCCGAGAGTCGACGTTTGCGAGCGAGCTCCGCGCCCTCGACGACCTCGCCGCCCCTCAGCAGGACCCCACTGGGTCTGCCCTCGGGACCGCACACCAGGTTCATGCAGAACCACATGCCGTAGGTGAAGTAGACGTACACATGCCCGGGCGGACCGAACATCACGCCGTTGCGGGCCGTGCGGCCGCGATAGGCGTGGGAGCCGGGATCGTCCGGGCCGTCGTACGCCTCGACCTCCGTGAGGCGGAGTTCGATCGGACCGTCCGGTGTGGTGCGCACGAGGACCCGCCCCAGGAGGTCGGGGGCCACCTCCAGCACGGGGCGGTCGAAGAAGTCACGCGTCAGGGGCGTACGGTCAGGGGCCGCGATCATGGCGTCCGAGCGTAGTCCAGTGACAACGGACGCGCGGGACGCGCGGGTGCCGACGGGTGGTCAAGGAGCGTTCCCCTTGCAAGGGTGAGAACGCGGAACCGGCCGCGGTCGGATCGCGTTTGTAGGGATCAGGGATCCAGACGCAGTACTTACTACGGAGCACAGGCGTTGCCTGGGGAGGTTTGAGACATGGGGTTCAAGCGGCTGCTTGCGAGCCTGGGAGCCGGCGGGGCTTCGGTCGAGACGGTGCTGACCGAGGTCAACGTCGTTCCGGGCGGTGTCGTGCAGGGTGAGGTGCGGATCCAGGGCGGATCCGTGAACCAGGCCATCGAGGGGCTGTCGGTGGGGCTCCAGGCCAAGGTCGAGGTCGAGGGGCACGACGACCAGGAGTACAAGCAGAACATCGAGTTCGCGAAGCTGCGGCTCGGCGGGGCCTTCGAACTCCAGGCCGGTGCCGTGCACGCGGTTCCGTTCGGGCTCGACATTCCGTGGGAGACCCCGATCACCACGATCGACGGCCAGAGCCTGCGCGGTATGCACATCGGTGTGACCACGGAGCTGGAGATCGCGCGTGCCGTGGACTCCGGGGACCTGGACCCCATCAACGTGCACCCGCTCCCGGCGCAGCAGGCCATCCTGAACGCCTTCATCCAGCTGGGCTTCCGCTTCAAGAACGCGGACATGGAGCGCGGCCACATCCGGGGCAGCCGGCAGCACCTGCCGTTCTACCAGGAGATCGAGTTCTTCCCGCCGTCGCAGTACCGCGGGCTGAACCAGGTGGAGCTGAGCTTCGTCGCGGACGACCGGGAGATGGACGTCATCCTGGAGATGGACAAGAAGCCGGGCCTCTTCAGCGAGGGCAGCGACTCGTACCGCTCCTTCCAGGTGGGCCTGCACGACTTCCAGAACACGGACTGGGCCGCGTACCTGAACCAGTGGCTGTCCGAGGTCGGCAGCAAGCGCAGCTGGTTCTAGGCTCGGATCGAGAAATTCCGCCGTTCAGGAGGTACTGACGTGACCGAGCTCAAGAGGGCGCCGCTTCCGCACGACTTCCATCCGCCCGTTCCGGCCTTCACGGTCACCAGTGAGGACGTCGCGTCGGGCGCGGTGCTGAAGGACGCCCAGGTCTACGCGGCCGGGAACACGTCGCCGCAGCTGAGCTGGGAGGGTTTCCCCGCCGGGACCAAGAGCTTCGCCGTGACGTGCTTCGACCCGGACGCCCCGACGGGCAGCGGGTTCTGGCACTGGGTGGTGTTCGACATCCCGGCCTCCGTCACCGAGCTGGTGACGGGAGCGGGCACCGGCAAGTTCGAGGGCCTGCCCGACGGCGCGGTCCAGGTGCGCAACGACTACGGGACCAAGGACTTCGGTGGCGCCGCGCCGCCGGCCGGGGACCCCGCGCACCGTTACCTCTTCACGGTGTACGCCGTGGATCAGGAGAAGCTCGGCCCGGACGCTGAGGCGTCGCCGGCCTATGTCGGATTCAATCTGCGGTTCCACACGCTGGCCCGCGCCCATCTGATGGGCGAGTACGCGGCTCCCGCGTAAAGCGTCACAGACGGACGTTCACTGAACGTTTGCCCGCCTCTGGTCTTGGAAGTGATCAGAGGCGGGCATTTTTATTGCGTTGTCCATCTCGGCGTGCCCGGCCAGAGTTGATCCAAGCCCGCCAGGGGGTGGGCCGGTGCGTACGGGAGGTGGGCAGGATGCGGGACACGCTGGTTCTGAACGCGAGCTTCGAGCCGCTGTCGACGGTGACGTTGAACCGAGCCGTCGTTCTGGTGCTCCAGGACAAGGCCGTCGTCGAGCAGGCCCACCCCGAACTGCGTATGCGCGGCGCCGCTCTCGACATACCCGTGCCGCGGGTGATCAGGTTGTGCAGGTATGTCAGGGTGCCTTTCCGAAGACAAGCCCCGTGGTCGAGGCGCGGTGTCCTCGTACGCGACCGCCACCGCTGCGCGTACTGCGGCAGGCGGGCGACGACGGTCGACCACGTGGTACCCCGCGCGCAGGGTGGTCAGGACTCCTGGCTGAACACGGTGGCGTCGTGCGCCGAGGACAACCACCGCAAGGCGGCGCGTACGCCGGAGCAGGCGGGAATGCCGCTGCTCAGGCAGCCGTTCGAGCCGACGCCCGCGGACGCGATGCTGCTGACACTGGACCGTGACGACCTCGACGCGCTGCCGGAGTGGCTGGTGCAGCCCGCGGCCTAGAGCCGGTCGCGTCGGGCGGGTCGTACGGCGAGGGGGACCGTCTCCGGTCGGAGACGGCCCCCCTCGCCGTACGTCGTCATCAGTCGGTGACGGACGGCTTCTCTCGGCGCTCGGAGCCGCCGCTGCCCGAACCGCCGCCCATGGGACCGAAGTTGCCCATGGCACCGCTGAGTCCCTTGAGGGCGTCGCCGATCTCGCTGGGCACGATCCAGAGCTTGTTGGCGTCGCCCTCGGCGATCTTGGGGAGCATCTGGAGGTACTGGTAGGCGAGGAGCTTCTGGTCCGCGTCGCCGGCGTGGATGGACTCGAAGACCGTGCGGATGGCCTGGGCCTCGCCCTCGGCGCGCAGGGCGGCGGCCTTGGCCTCACCCTCGGCGCGCAGGATCGCGGACTGCTTCTCACCCTCTGCGGTGAGGATCTGCGACTGGCGGATGCCCTCGGCGGTGAGGATCGCGGCGCGCTTGTCACGGTCGGCGCGCATCTGCTTCTCCATCGAGTCCTGGATGGAGGTGGGCGGCTCGATCGCCTTGAGCTCCACGCGGTTGACGCGGATGCCCCACTTGCCGGTCGCCTCGTCGAGGACACCGCGCAGGGCCGCGTTGATCTCCTCGCGGGAGGTGAGGGTCCGCTCCAGGTCCATGCCACCGATGATGTTGCGCAGCGTGGTGACGGTGAGCTGTTCGATCGCCTGGATGTAGCTGGCGACCTCGTAGGTCGCGGCGCGGGCGTCGGTGACCTGGTAGTAGATGACCGTGTCGATGTTGACGACCAGGTTGTCCTGGGTGATCACCGGCTGCGGCGGGAAGGGCACGACCTGTTCACGCAGGTCGATGCGGTTGCGGATCGAGTCGATGAACGGGACCACGATGTTCAGGCCCGCGTTGAGGGTTCGCGTGTACCGGCCGAACCGTTCGACGATGGCGGCGCTGGCCTGTGGGATGACCTGGATGGTCTTGATCAGGGCGATGAATACCAGCACCACCAGAATGATCAGGACGATGATGATGGGTGCCATCGATAACTCCCCGTACCCTTCTGCGCCTCGGTGTTTCCGAAAGATCTTATGGTTGTTGAAGATCTTGCTGGACGAGTCTGACAGACCGTCGTCTGCCGCGTGGGGCGTTCGGTTCAGTTGGCGTCGTGCGAGGTCACATGACGATCGCCGTGGCTCCTTCGATGTCCACGACGTCCACCTCCTGGCCCACTTCGTAGGCCTGTCCGCCGTCCAGGGCGCGCGCGGACCAGATCTCTCCGGCGAGCTTGATCCGGCCGTCGCCCGAACCGTCGACCCGCTCCAGGACGACGGCCTGTCTGCCCTTCAACGCCTCGACGCCCGAGACGAGTTGGGGCCGTTGTGAGCGGTGCCGGGTCGCGACGGGGCGTACGACCGCGATGAGCGCGACGGAGACCGCGCAGAAGACGAGCACCTGGAGGACGACACCGCCGCCGAGACCGGCCGTGACCGCGGCAGCCGCGGCGCCAGCGGCGAGCATGCCGAACTCCGGCATCGCGGTCACCACGAGCGGGATGCCCAGCGCGGCCGCGCCGACCAGCCACCACACCCATGCGTTGATGTCGTTCACGCGGTCATGGTAGGTCCGCGGGTCCGTTCGGCGACAGGGCGCAGTCCGGGTGGAGAAGGGGGCTCGTACCGGATCCCGCGGAGCGGGTGCTTCTCACGGGGCGGTTCGGGCCGGCTGATCCGTGCGGGTCAGGCCATCGGGAGTCCCTGCGCGGTCCAGCGCTCGCCGACCTGTTCGACGACGAGGGGGAGGCCGAAGCAGCGGGAGAGGTTGCGGGAGGTGAGTTCGAGCTCGAGGGGGCCCGCGGCGAGCACCTTGCCCTGGCGGATCATCAGGACGTGGGTGAAGCCCGGGGCGATCTCCTCGACATGGTGCGTGACCATGATCATGGACGGGGCGATCGGGTCGCGGGCGAGGCGGCCGAGGCGGCGTACGAGGTCCTCGCGGCCGCCGAGGTCGAGGCCGGCGGCGGGCTCGTCGAGCAGGAGCAGTTCCGGGTCGGTCATCAGGGCGCGGGCGATCAGGGTGCGCTTGCGCTCGCCCTCGGAGAGGGTGCCGAACCTGCGGTCGAGGTAGTCGCTCATGCCGAGGCGGTCGAGGAAGGCGCGGGCGCGCTGCTCGTCGATGTCCTCGTAGTCCTCGTGCCAGCCCGCGGTCATGCCGTAGGCGGCGGTGAGCACGGTCTGTAGAACGGTCTGGCGCTTGGGCAGCTTCTCGGCCATGGCGATACCGGCCACGCCGATGCGCGGGCGCAGCTCGAAGACGTCGACCTTGCCGAGGGTCTCGCCGAGGATGGTGGCGGTGCCCTGGCTGGGGAAGAGGTAGCTGGAGGCGAGGTTGAGGAGGGTCGTCTTGCCGGCGCCGTTCGGGCCGAGGATGACCCAGCGTTCCCCCTCCTTGACCGACCAGGAGACCTGGTCCACCAGAGCCCGGCCCTCGCGGACCACGGACACGTCCTCCAGCTCCAGTACATCGCTCATGAGCGCGTTGTCTCCCATTGCAGTCTCGGCCGTCGCTTACGTCTGTGGACGCAGCCCCCAGGGAAAACCTACGCCACCGGTCGGGCGCTCCTGTCCATCGGCCGGTCCTTAGGGTGGGGGCATGCTCTCGGAACCACGTTCAGGACGCTTGACCGCATGGGGAAATGCCCTTTTGGCCGGTTTTGTATCTCCGGATGACGCGGTCCTCGCCATCGTCGGCGAGGACGCGGTGCACCGGGTCGAGGGGCTGCCGGGCGAGACCGGGCCCGTCGGGCTCACGCTCGCCCTCGGCCGGCTGCGGGCGCTCGGCGTCACCGGGCTGCGGATCGCACTGCCCGCGCCGGGGCACCCGCTCGGGCTGAGCGGGCCGCCGGAATTCAACGCGCGCGCCCTCGACGCCGAGGAGGCGGTCGTCTGCCACGGCGGCGCGCTGGGGCTCGTACCGGAGGTGTACGAGGCCGGGCCCGCCGGTGACGTCCACGTCGAGGTCGTCTGGCACTGCCTCCCGGTGCGGGAGGCGCCGCCCGCCGACGTGCCGTCCCTCGGTGAGGCCGAGCGCGAGCTGGCCGAGGCGCTGCGCGACGCGACGGAGGTCCTGTCGCGGCTGGACGTGGCCGGGTCGGGGCCGGTCGCGGAGGCGGCGGTGGAGGCGTACCGGGCGCGGGCCGAGCGGGGGCGCGAGGTGCTGGCGCCCGGGTATCCGCCGCGTGCGGTACGGGTGTTGGAGCTCGCCCAGCGGGTGGGTCTGCTGATCTCCGTCGCGTACGAGAACGGGCACGGCGGGGCGGTGAGCGCGTCGGAGATGGCGGCTCGGGCGGAGGCGCTGCGGCCGGTGGAGCGGACGGCCCGGCGGGCGCAGGTGGCGGCGTACAACGCGTTCGTGGAGGAGCGCGAGCGGGGCGTGCGCTGAGCACTGCGTGCGCTGGGCAGGGGTGCACTGGGCCGGGGTGCACTGCGTGCGCTGAGCGGGGGGGGCTGCGCAGGGGTGCGCTGGGCACTGCGTGCGCTGGGCACTGCGTGCGCTGGGCACTGCGTGCGCTGGGCGGGGGAAGCGCGTGCGGGTTCGCTTCGCGCGACGCCGATTCGCCCGAAGGGCTCGTCCTCAAACGCCGGACGGGCTGGATATGCGCGCCTGCGCTGGGCGGGGGAAGCGCGTGCGGATTCGGTTCGCGCGACGCCGATTCGCCCGAAGGGCTCGTCCTCAAACGCCGGACGGGCTGGAAATGCGCGCCTGCGCTGGACACTGCCTGCGCTGAGCGGCGGAAGCGCGTGCGGGTTCGCTTCGCGCGACGGGCTGGATATGCGTGCCTGCGCCGGGAACTGCGTGCGCTGGGCGGGGGAAGCGCGTGCGGGTCGGGCTCATGGCGCAGGGCCCCGCGGATGTCCGTGGGGCCCTGCGTGGTGGGGTGCTCAGCCGTTCAGACCCGTGTTGCCGAACGCCGGGTTCAGGAGGCCGACCACGTTCACGCTGTCGCCGACGACGTTGACGGGGACGTGGACCGGGACCTGCACCAGGTTGCCCGAGACGACGCCCGGCGACTGCGCGGCCCCGCCCTGGGCACCCGCGTCGGCCACGGCCGCACCGGCCGAGGCTCCCGCGGCGATACCGGCGACGGTGAGGGCCATGGCGGCCTTCTTGGCGATGTTCATGAGAAACGTTCCTCCTGCGATTGCGGTTCCGACCCGGCCGCGGGTCGTACGTTGAGCAACGCGGGAGGACGCCTCATGGCACGCGCACGCCGGCTGAAGTGACCGTTCGGGCCATTCGAACGATGTACGGATGGCCCGATGGGTGGATAGGCCGACAACACCTGACCGGCCCCTCGGGAGCGCCCGAGAGGCCGGTGGTCATGACGAGTGCGGCACGGTCCTCAGTGGTTGAGGCCGAGGTTGCCGAAGGCCGGGTTCAGAACCCCGATCACGTTCACGCTGTTGCCGACCGCGTTCACGGGGATGTGGATCGGCGCCTGGATGACGTTGCCCGAGACGACACCCGGGGAGCCCGCCGCCTGGCCGCCCGCCCACGAGCCGTCCGTCGCGGAAGCCATACCGGCACCGGCGGCGACCAGGCCGCCCGCCACCATCGCGACAGCCGTGGCCTTCTTCAGGTTCTTCACTTCTGAGCCCTCCCTAGCGATCACCGCGGCAGATCACCGCGGCACGCACTGGAGAACGGCCAGGGTCCCCGGAGGATGCGCCATCCGGGTGACATACACCCGACGGTATGAATCTCATCCCGGAGCGGAACCCTCCGAATTGCCGCGGTCAGCCCGCCGCTCCATGTCGTACGGCCCACAGCGCGGCCTGCGTCCGGTCGGCGAGGTCGAGCTTCATCAGGATGTTCGAGACATGCGTCTTGACGGTCTTCTCGGAGAGGACGAGCGCGCGTGCGATCTCCCGGTTGGACCGGCCGTCGGCGATCAGGCCGAGCACCTCGCGTTCCCGCTCGGTGAGCGAACCTCCCCTTCCCTGACCGGAGTTGGCCTCCTCCTGGGACAGCAGGACGTCCGCCACCTCGGGTTGCAGCAGGATGTGCCCGGCGTGCACGGAGCGGATGGCGCCGGCGAGGGCGTCGGGATCCACGTCCTTGTAGACATAACCCGCGGCGCCCGCGCGAAGGGCCGGGACGACCGTGCGCTGCTCGGTGAAGCTGGTGACGATCAGCACGCGTGCGGGGTTGGCGAGTTCACGGAGTCTGCGCAGTGCGTCGATGCCGTCCAGGCCCGGCATCTTGACGTCCATGAGGACGACGTCCGGCTTCAACTCCTCAGCTCGGGCGACCCCTTCGGCGCCGTCGGACGCCTCTCCCACGACCTCGATGTCGTCCTGCACCTCGAGGAAGGTGCGCAGGCCCCGGCGGACCACCTGGTGGTCGTCGACGAGCAGCACCTTGATTGCTTCAGCCACCAGGGACCTCCATCTCGATCGTGGTGCCCTTTCCGGGCGCCGATTCCACGGTCAGCGTGCCGCCGACCCCGCTCGACCGGTCACGCATGGAGACCAGGCCGAGGTGGCGTCCCGCGGTGCGTATCGCCGTCGGGTCGAAGCCTTCGCCGTCGTCCCTGACGCGCAGCGCGGCGCCCGGTCCGCGCTTCTCCAGGAGGACGTCGACCCGGGCCGCTCCGGAGTGCCGCAGCGCGTTGTGGAGCGCTTCCTGCGCGACCCGCAGGACGGCCTCCTCCTGGGCCGCGGGCAGGGCGCGCACGCCCAGGCCGGTGAACGTCACGCGCGCGGAGTGGGCGCGGTCGAGCACCTGGATCTGGGTGCGCAGCGTGGCCACGAGACCGTCCTCGTCGAGGGCGGCGGGGCGCAACTCGATGACGGCGGCGCGCAGTTCCTCGGTGGCCTCGGCGGCGAGCGCGGCCACCTGGTGCAGTTCGCCCTTGGCGCGCGCGGGGTCGCGGTCGACGAGGGCGGCGGCGGCCTGTGCCGTCAGACGCAGGGAGAACAGCTTCTGGCTGACGGCGTCGTGCAGTTCGTGGGCGAGCCGGGAGCGCTCCTCGGCGATGGTGAGTTCGCGGCTGCGTTCGTACAGGCGGGCGTTGGTGAGGGCGATCGCCGCGTGCTGGGCGAGGATGGTGAGGAGTTCCTCGTCGTCCTCGGTGAAGCCGCATCGGCCGTCGGGCCTGGTGCCGTTCTTGTTGGCGAGGAACAGGGCCGCGATGGTCTCGTCGCCGTCGCGGACGGGCAGGCCGAGGAAGTCGGACATGTCGGGGTGGGCGGCGGGCCAGCCCTCGAAGCGGGGGTCCCTGCGCACGTCGGCGAGACGCTCGGGGCGGGCCTCGTGCAGCATCGCGGCGAGGATGCCGTGCTGGCGCGGGAGCGGGCCGATGGCCTTCCACTGGGCGTCGCTCACGCCGTCGACCACGAACTGGGCGAAGCCGCCGTGGTCGTCCGGGACCCCGAGCGCCGCGTACTGCGCGTCGAGCAGCTCGCGGGCCGAGGCGACGATCGTCTTGAGGACGTCGCGCACCTCCAGGTGCCTGCTCATGGCCAGCAGCGCGGTGCTCACCGCGTACAGACCGGACCGGGGACCTTGGCTCATGACCCCAACGTACCCGTGGGCTGTGACAGTGCGTATCCGACCTGTGGTGGCCGCTCCTGGGCCGCTGGGCCTAGGCCGAAGGGCCCCCGGCCGTCGGGACCCGCGTACGAGGCGGCGGGGGCGGTCCGGTTCCTACGTTGAGGACGCCCGCCGGAAGCGGCGGTGCTGGGACGAGGGGACGGACGTCATGCCGGTAGCGGTCATCACGGGGGCTTCGAAGGGGCTGGGGCGGGCGCTCGGCGCGGCCCTGGCGCGGCGCGGGTGGGATCTGGTGCTCGACGCCAGGACCGCCGATGTTCTTGAGGGGACGGCGAAGGCGCTGTCCGGGTACGGGACCCGGGTGGTGGCGCTGCCCGGGGACGTCACGGACGCCGGGCACCGGGCGGCGCTGGTGGCGGCGGCCCGTGGGCTCGGCGGCGTCGATCTGCTGGTCAACAACGCGAGCGCGCTCGGCGCCGAGCCACTGGTCCCGCTGGAGGATCTGGCCCTGGGCGGGCTGCGGCGGGCTCTGGAGGTCAATGTGGTCGCGGCGCTGGGCCTGGTGCAGGAGGCGCTGCCGCTGCTGCGGGCCGCCGAGGCGGGCGCGGTCGTCGCGGTCAGCTCGGACGCGGCCGCCGAGGCGTACCCGACGTGGGGCGGTTACGGGGCGTCGAAGGCCGCTCTCGACCAGCTCGCGGCCGTGCTCGGTGAGGAGGAGCCCGGCCTGCGGGTCTGGTCCGTGGATCCCGGGGACATGGCCACGGACCTGTACGCGGCGGCCGTGCCGGACGGCGGGGGGCCGCGGCCGGCGCCGGAGGGTGTGGTGCCCGCCTTCCTGAGGCTGCTCGACGAGCGCCCGGCCAGTGGCCGCTACGCGGCGCCGGCGCTTCTGGAGGAGCGGTGAGGACGCTGGGGCGGGTCCCGGAGGAGTTGTCGGCGCGGGTGCCGGCCGAGCAGCGCGGGCCCGGCCGGGACCGGGATTCCGTACGGCTGCTCGTCTCCCGGGGCGGGGAGGTGTCGCATCACACCTTCGCCGAGCTGCCCCGGCAGCTGCGGGCCGGGGACCTCCTCGTCGTGAACACCTCCCCCACGTTGGCCGCCGCGGTCGACGGACGCGTCGGGCACGCGCGCGTGGTGGTCCACTTCTCCACCCGGGGTGACGACGGACGGTGGGCCGTGGAGCTGCGGGATCCCGACGGGAGGGGTACGACGCGTCCGCGGACGGGCGGCCCGGCGGGGGCGGAGGTGCGTCTCGCGGACGGCGTACGTCTCGTACTGGAGGAGCCGCTGACGGCGGGCGGCACGCGGCTGTGGTGGGCGCGGGTGCCGGATCCGGACGTGATCGGGCTGCTGCGGCGGCACGGGCGTCCCATTCGCTACTCCTATACAGAGAGGGACCAGCCGCTCTCCGTCCATCAGACGGTGTTCGCGCTGCCGTCCGCCGACGGCGCGGGGAGCGCCGAGATGCCGAGTGCGGCGCGGCCCTTCACCACGCGTCTGGTGACGGAGCTGGTGAGCCGGGGGGTGGGGTTCGCTCCGATCAGGCTGCACACGGGGGTCTCCTCTGCCGAGGCCCACGAACCGCCCTCCAGGGAGTGGTACGAGGTGCCGGAGGCGTCGGCGCGTCTGATCAACGCGGCGAGGGCGGGGGACGGGCGGATCGTCGCGGTCGGTACGACGGCCGTGCGCGCGGTCGAGTCGGCGGCGGGCCCCGGCGGGGTGGTCCGCGCCCGCCGGGGATGGACGGATCTCGTGGTGACCCCGCGGCGGGGCGTACGGGTGGTCGCCGGGCTGCTGACCGGGCTGCACGAGCCGGAGGCCTCCCATCTGCTGATGCTGGAGGCCGTCGCGGGAAGGTCCGCGGTCGAGCGTGCCTACGCCGCCGCCGTGAGGGGCCTCTACCTGTGGCACGAGTTCGGGGACTCCCACCTCATCCTCCCGGAGGAGAACGCTCACCGTGGGCGTTGCTCCAGCAACTAACGGTGAGAACGATCTAAGGGCCGTGTGAGCCCGCACATAGGGCGCACATCACGTACGAACGGACATAGGAGATAAACGGCCCCTCGATGAGCGGGGCAGACGTGCCACTATGTCCCGATTTGCCCCCTGTGGACCTACTACTCGCCGTCGTACGTCACACCTTTGCCACAGGATTTTGCGGCCGCTAACAATGGCTCCAGTCGCTCAACGCCGCAGGTTCTTACCCGCAGCGTTTGATCCGGAAACGAAGTGTCCCCACCGGACCGAGAGCGGCATCCGCGCTATTCGAAGAGGTCCATCAGTTATGCCCAAGAACATCATCACTCCTGGTCATAGTCCGAAGCTGACCAAGGTCCACAAGCTTTCGATCGCCGGTATCGCCACCCTCGGTGCAGCGACCCTGGCGTTCACCGCGACGCCCAGTGGTGCCCACACCACCACGAACGACGCCGCCGTGTCGCAGGCTCCGGTCGCCTTCGGTCAGCAGCCCATCAAGGACGTCAAGGCCAGCATCACCGACCAGATGGCCGGCGCCAGCCTGAAGGCCCAGAGCATCGCGGCGAAGAAGGCCGCCGACGCGGCCGTCGCCAAGAAGAACGCCGAGCTCGCCCGGAAGACCGCCGCCGCGAAGGCCGCCCAGGAGGCGCGCGTCAAGGAGCAGGCCGCGAGCCGCTCGGTGCAGCGCGTCCAGTTCGAGACGGTCGCCGCCAAGTCGTACACGAACAACCTCGACGGCTGGATCCACGAGTCGCTCGACATCATGAAGAAGCACAAGATCCCCGGCTCGTACCACGGGCTGTACAAGAACATCATGCGGGAGTCGTCCGGCAACCCCCGTGCCATCAACGGCTGGGACATCAACGCCATCAACGGCATACCCTCGAAGGGCCTGCTGCAGGTCATCCCGCCGACCTTCAAGGCCTACCACGTGCCCGGTACCTCGTGGAACATCTACGACCCGGTCGCCAACATCACCGCCGCGTGCAACTACGCGGCCGACAAGTACGGCTCGATGGACAACGTGAACAGCGCGTACTGAGGCAGGGCGCGGACCTCTCCGCCGTACGCCGAAGGGCGGCACCCCCACCGGGGTGCCGCCCTTCGCGCATCTCCGCGCGACTACTTGCGCATGACCTCGGGCTCGTGGCGGCGCAGGAAGCGGGCCACGAAGAACCCGCAGAGCACGCCGAGGGCGATCAGGGCGACCATGTCCATGACCCAGACGCCGGCCGTGTGGTTCCACAGCGGGTCCGTGCTCGTCGGATCGTCCTGGTTCGGGAAGATGTTGTTGAAGTCCAGCGTGGCCCCGGACGCGGCGACGGCCCAGCGGGCCGGCATCAGGTACGAGAACTGGTTGACGCCGATGGTGCCGTTCAGGATGAAGAGGCAGCCGGTGAACACGACCTGGACGATCGCGAACATGACCAGCAGCGGCATCGTCTTCTCGGCGGTCTTCACCAGCGAGGAGATGACCAGGCCGAACATCATCGACGCGAAGCCCAGCGCCATGACCGGCAGGGTCAGCTCGACCTTGGGCAGACTCGTCAGGATCAGGCCCTTGTCCGGGACCGTGCGGCTGCCGAAGCCGATGGCACCGACCAGCGCGCCCTGCAGCAGCGTCACCACGCCGAGGACGATCACCTTGGACATCAGATACGCGGAACGCGACAGCCCCGTCGCGCGCTCCCGTTCGTAGATCACCCGTTCCTTGATCAGCTCACGGACGGAGTTGGCCGCGCCCGCGAAGCACGCGCCGACCGCGAGGATCAGGAGCACCGTCGTCGCCGTGCCGTTCGCCACGTGCACGCCCGATTTGGTGACGATCGGGTTGACCAGCAGGGTCTTGTCCGAGTCGATGAGCAGGCTCACCGAGCCCAGCACCGCCGGCAGGATCACCGTCAGCGCCAGGAAGCCCTTGTCGGACGCGATCACCGAGACGTACCGGCGGATCAGGGTCGTCAGCTGGGAGCCCCAGCTCTGCGGCTTCGGCGGCTTCATCGCCTGCTGCTGCGGCACGTTGACCGACTGCGGGGCGACCGCGTCGATGTCCGCGGCGTACATCTGGTAGTGCTGCGAGCCCTTCCAGCGGCCCGCCCAGTCGTAGTCGCGGTAGTTCTCGAAGGCGGAGAAGACATCGGCCCAGGTCTCGTAGCCGAAGAAGTTCAGCGCCTCCTCGGGCGGGCCGAAGTACGCCACCGAGCCGCCGGGGGCCATCACGAGCAGCTTGTCGCAGATCGCCAGTTCGGCCACGGAGTGCGTGACCACCAGGACCGTACGGCCGTCGTCGGCGAGGCCGCGCAGCAGCTGCATGACGTCGCGGTCCATGCCCGGGTCGAGGCCGGAGGTCGGCTCGTCCAGGAAGATCAGCGACGGCTTGGTCAGCAGCTCCAGGGCCACCGAGACGCGCTTGCGCTGGCCACCGGAGAGGGAGGTGACCTTCTTCTCCTTGTGGATGTCCAGCTTCAGTTCGCGCAGCACCTCGTTTATGCGCGCCTCGCGCTCCTCGCCCGTGGTGTCGGCGGGGAAGCGCAGCTTGGCCGCGTACTTGAGGGCCTTCTTGACGGTCAGCTCCTTGTGCAGGATGTCGTCCTGCGGGACCAGACCGATGCGCTGCCGCAACTCGGCGAACTGCTTGTACAGGTTGCGGTTGTCGTAGAGGACGTCACCCTGGTTGGCCGGGCGGTAGCCCGTGAGCGCCTTCAGGAGCGTCGACTTGCCGGAGCCGGACGGGCCGATGACCGCGATCAGCGACTTCTCGGGCACGCCGAAGGAGACGTCCTTGAGGATCTGCTTGCCGCCGTCGACCGTGACGGTCAGGTGACGGGCGGAGAAGGACACCTCGCCGGTGTCGACGAACTCCTCCAGCCGGTCGCCGACGAGACGGAACGTCGAGTGGCCCACGCCGACGATGTCGTTCGGGCCGAGCAGCGCCGAGCCGCCCTTGGCGATCGGCATGCCGTTGACGTACGTGCCGTTGTGCGAGCCCAGGTCACGGATCTCGAAGCGGCCGTCCGGCGTCGCGTGGAACTCGGCGTGGTGGCGCGAGACTTGGAGGTCGGAGACGACCAGCTCGTTCTCCAGCGCACGGCCGATGCGCATCACCCGGCCGAGGGCCAGCTGGTGGAAGGTCGTCGGGCTGCGGTCTCCGTAGACCGGCGGCGCCCCCGCGGCGCCACCGGTTCCCTGCTGTCTCGGCACCTGCCCCGCGGGCTGCTGCGGCTGGTGGCCCTGCTCGGGCGCCTGCTGCTGCGGCGGTGCCTGCTGGGCCCAGCCGGGGCCCGCGCCCTGTGCGGCGTACGGCTGTTGTGCGGCCGGGGCCGCGGCGCCGGACAGCTTCAGGCCCGGACCGTCGGTCGCGTTGCCCAGGTGCACGGCCGAACCGGGCCCGATCTCCATCTGATGGATCCGCTGCCCCCGCACGAACGTGCCGTTGGTGCTGCCGTGATCCTCGATGACCCAACTGCGGCCGCTCCAGCTGATCGTGGCGTGACGCCAGGACACCCTGGCGTCGTCGAGCACGACGTCCCCCTGCGGATCACGTCCCAGGGTGTAGGACCGGGACGCGTCGAGCGTCCAGGTCCGTCCGTTCAATTCCAGTACGAGTTCCGGCACTCCATGCCCCACTGAGTTGTCCCCCGAGTTACCCCCATCACAGGGAGTCTAGGGATGTCGAACATCGGGGGGAACTATTTCAGGAGCAGCCCCCTGACCGAAAGCCGGGCCCCGCGAAGACCGGGTACGGGTGGGTTGCCCGTTTCCGTTGACGGGGTTGATACCGGACCGGAGAGTGGTAATCCCACGCGAGGGGGACATCCATGGTGGTGGTACCGCGGCGCGGATCGGGGGGTCTGACGATGAGCATCGACACCGTGGGGCGTGGCAGGCGCGTGCCGTGGGGAGATGTGCTGCTGTCCGCGATCGCCTCGGTGAGCTGGGCGCTGATCGCGATGGCGGGCACGGCCGCGCTCGGGCTCCATCTGGTGGGCGCGGACAGGGCCGGCTCGCTCGGGCCGATGACCGCGGCCGTGGTGGCACTGGCGGCGAACGGAGCGGTCGAGCCGTCCGGCAACGTGTCGGCCTTCGGGCTGAAGGGCGCAGAGGCGCACACGGCCATCCAGATCACGCCATTGGGTGTGGCACTGGTCGGCGCGCTCCTGCTCTCCTACTTCTTCCTGCGCTCCTTGCGCGGGGCGGGAGTTGTGATCGCGCCGTCCGAACTCCTGGCGCGCGCGGGCGCGGTGGTCGTCCTGTTCGTGGCCACCCTGGGCGGGCTCGCCTGGGCCGGTCACGACGTCATCACCATCGACGGGAGCGGGCTCGGTCTCGACAGGGTGACGGGCGGGGGCGGGCTGGGGAAGATCACCGACAAGCTCCCGGGCGGGCTCGGCGACCTCGGTGGGCTGCTGCCGGGGAAGATCGACGACCTCGTGGACGCGAAGGCGGCCGTGGGATTCACCGTGGACACGGTGCCCACGCTGCTCGGCGGCGCCGCCTGGGCCGCCGGAATCCTGGTGATCTCCCTGCTGGCCTCCCGGCGCACCCCCCTGCCGCGCGGTTGGGAGGGTGTGCACCGGACGGTACGGCCGGCCGCGTCCGCGCTGGTCACGGTGGCACTCGTGGCGGTCGTCGCGGGGCTCGCGGCGGCGGCGTACGCGGCGATCGGCGACCCCCACCCCAAGCTGATCGCGGGCGCGGCGCTGCTCGGCGCGCCCAACGGGGTGTGGCTCGGTGTGCCGGTCGGTCTCCTCGTCCCCTGGGACGGCCGGGCCACCGGCGAACTCGCCAAGCTGCTGCCCGACCCCCTGGACAGGTTGCTGAGCGTCGACTCCGACCGGCCCGTGACCCTGGGCCGTCTGGCCGAACTCGACGGGCGGGTGTGGCTGTTGGGGGTCGCGGCCGCGCTCATGATGCTCCTCGCGGGCGTACTCGCGGCCACGCGTACGCCATTTGTACGGCGGCGGGGCGCCGCTTCCGGGGGGATCCCGGATACTCCCGACGCACGAGGCGTGGGGACTCTCGGGTTCGCGGGTCGCTGCGCTCTTCGGCTGGGGATCGCGACGGCACTGGCACTGCCGCTGCTGGCGTGGCTGACGGACGTGTCCGTGGACGCCTCGCTGTCGGTGTTCGGCATCGACGCGTTCGGTGCCGGGATCCAGTTGCACGGCCGACTGGGTGTCGCACTGTTGTTCGGCGCGGCGTGGGGCGCGGGCGCGGGGGCGGTGGGTGCGCTGCTGGCGTGCGCGAGCGGGGCCGCGGGACGGCGGGCGGCGCCCCTGGCACTGGGTGACGCCGGCGCCACGGCCGCCCCGCTCCATCCGGACCCGGCGTACGGTCCCGGTCTCCCGCCGCGGCCCGGACCGTACGCGCCCGGCGCGCCGTACCGGCCCGCGAACCCCGACACCAATCCGTATCTGCGGCTGCCGGACGAGCTGCGCGAGCCGCGGGGCGGACATCCGTCCGAACGCGAGCGCTCGCCCGACGACGTGTACGGCGCGCCGACGGTCGCCCGGCCGCTTCCGCAGCCGCCCGGACCGCGCAGGCGGCCACCTGGGCAGAGCGTGCCTCCTCCCCCGCTGGCCCCGCCCGACCAGGGGCAGCCTCCGCCGCCCGGACCGCGGCGGCGTGACTGAGCCCGGGCGCCCGCCGTGCGACGGGACGGCCTCGGCCGGGACAGAGCCATGGCCGCCGGACCCGCCCGCGCGAGCTGGACGTCGGCTCGGGGAAACGCGCGCGACACCACTCCGACACCCAGAGTTCCCTGTCCGCTGGACGGACCGCGGGGGCGGAAGGCACTGGGTGCCGGATACGGTGGAAGCACCATGAGCGCTACGCAGACCCCCGATATCCCCACCCTCCTTGTCAAGATCTTCGGCAAGGACCGGCCGGGCATCACGGCCGGACTCTTCGACACCCTCGCCGCCTTCTCCGTCGACGTGGTCGACATCGAGCAGGTCGTCACCCGTGGCCGGATCGTGCTGTGCGCGCTCGTGACCGAGCCGCCCTCCGGTCTGGAGGGCGATCTGCGGGCCACCGTGCACAGCTGGGCCGACTCGATGAAGATGCAGGCGGAGATCATCTCCGGCCTCGGTGACAACCGGCCGCGTGGCATGGGGCGTTCGCACGTCACCGTGCTCGGGCATCCGCTCACCGCCGAGTCGACGGCCTCGATCGCCGCCCGGATCACCAAGACCGGCGGGAACATCGACCGTATCTTCCGGCTCGCCAAGTACCCGGTGACGGCAGTGGAGTTCGCCGTGTCCGGTGCGGAGACCGAGGCGCTGCGCACCGCGCTGGTGACGGAGGCCGCGGCGCTCGGGGTCGACATCGCCGTGGTCGCGTCGGGGCTGCACCGGCGGGCCCAGCGGCTGGTCGTCATGGACGTGGACTCGACGCTGATCCAGGACGAGGTGATCGAGCTCTTCGCCGCGCACGCCGGGTGCGAGGACGAGGTCGCCGAGGTGACGGCGGCCGCGATGCGCGGGGAGCTGGACTTCGAGGAGTCGCTGCACGCGCGCGTGGCGCTGCTGAAGGGGCTCGACGCCTCGGTGGTGGCCAAGGTGCGCGAGGAGGTACGGCTGACGCCCGGCGCGCGCACCCTGATCCGTACGCTGAAGCGGCTCGGCTTCCAAGTCGGCGTCGTGTCGGGCGGGTTCACCCAGGTCACGGACGACCTGAAGGAGCGGCTGGGGCTCGACTTCGCGCAGGCCAACACGCTGGAGATCGCCGACGGCAAGCTGACCGGCCGGGTCACCGGGGAGATCGTGGACCGCGCGGGCAAGGCACGGCTGCTGCGCCGGTTCGCGGCGGAGGCGGGGGTGCCGCTCGTGCAGACCGTGGCGATCGGCGACGGTGCCAACGACCTCGACATGCTCAACGCGGCGGGTCTTGGTGTCGCGTTCAACGCCAAGCCCGTCGTACGGGAGGCCGCGCACACCGCGGTGAACTTCCCCTTCCTGGACACCGTGCTGTATCTGCTGGGGGTCACCCGCGAAGAGGTCGAGGCGGCGGACATGCATCTGGGCGACCACTGAGAGTGTGTTCCCACAGCGCGGTCGGGAGCGCGCGCTCCTGACCGCCGTCCGGCCTCCGACGCCCACTCCTGACCGGTACGACAGGGGCCCGGCACCGTCGTGACTGTGCCGGGCCCCTGTCGTCCGCGCGGGTGGGTTACTCGGTCGGTGCCCAGTAGTCGATCAGCGTGGTCACGCCGGGCTCCAGGGATTTCCAGGAGCCGTCGAAGGACAGCACGGCGAAGGCGGCGGTGGGGAAGCCGCGCTCGGTCATCCGGGCGCGGGCCTCGCCCTCGGCCTGGCCCGCGAGTACGTCGGCGAGGCCCTGGATGCCGGGATTGTGCCCGATCAGGAGCACGTCCTGCGCGTCGTCCGGGGTTTCGTTGAGTACGGCGATCAGCTCGCCCGGCGAAGCCTCGTAGAGCCGCTCCTCGTAGACCGTTTTCGGCCGGTGCGGGAGCTCATGGACGGCGAGCTTCCAGGTTTCGCGGGTCCGGACCGCGGTGGAGCAGAGGGCCAGATCGAAGGGGATGCCGGTGTCGGCCAGCCTGCGTCCGGCGACGGCCGCGTCCGTGCGGCCCCGGTCAGCGAGCGGCCGCTCGTGATCGGACACCTGCGGCCAGTCGGCTTTCGCATGCCGGAAGAGGACAATCCTGCGGGGTTCTGCGACGCTCATGAGTCCCAGCTTCGCATGAAACACGCCATGTGGCTCAAGGAGTTGACGGGCTCCCTCACCACGGGAATCCCGCCGTTCGGCACGGTGCGCGAGGGGCTCGGCACCGTGCGTGAAGGCGGGTCAGGAAGCCTGGTGCTGGACGGTCTGCTGGAGGCGCTCGAAGAGGTGGGTGAGCGCGGGGTCGCCGGCCGCGGCGTGCGCGTCCGCCGGGTTGAGCAGCAGGAGCAGCAGGGTGGCGAAGGCCAGGGCCGGCAGGGCGAGCGCCCACCAGGGCAGACGGATGTCGACGCGGCCCGGGGTCGCCGGGTGGGGCCGGGTGTGCGTACGGGCCGACATGCCGCCTCCGTGGGTCTTCGCGTGGTCCGTGTTCCGCGTCCTCGCGGCCACATCTCGAAGTTACGGAATCCGGGTGCGTCAACCCATCCGGTGATCCACCCACTTGACCCTGACACTCACCCCCTAGGGGACAGGGGGGCTAGCCCCACCATCGCCGTCCCCGGGGGGCGCGGGCGGGGTCACGGTGACGCGAGGGTCGCGATGACGGCGATGATCACGGTGATGGCGAGGAACGTGCCGAAGACGAGCAGCATCTTCTTCTGGCCGTTCTGGGGGTTCGGATCGAGCACTGGCATGGCCCCAGTCTCGCACCCTTCGACCGGTCTCCCGTGCGTGGGGGCGGCCGTCCAGCGCGAGTCGCCCGGCCGTCGCGTCCCGCCGTCCCGTCCTGCCGTCCGGAGTCCCGCCGCCCGGAGTCCGGTCGGCCGTGCCCGCGCCGCCCGTGCCCGCGCCGCCCGCGTCCGCGCCGCCCGCGGTCCGGTCGGGGCGCCTGGAGCCCCGTACCCCTGACGACGTGCCCGGGGCGGTGTCCCACGACGCCGGGGCGGCCGAGCCGGTAGCCACGACCCCTGGGCGGACCGGTACCCGTGGACACCGCCGGGTCCCCGCCGGCGGCGCCCAGGACCGCCCGTACGGGCACCCGGGGGCCTCGGGGCCGCTCACCCGGGCCTGCCTTCCGCCGGTGTCCCGGGCCTCCTTCTGCCGGTGTCCCGGGGCCCCATGTCCTCAGGCCCGGGCCCCGTGTCCCCTGAGGACACGGTGCCTGGGCCCCATGCCCTCAGAGGCGGAGCGCGGAGGTGGCCTCGTCCTCGACGGTGCGGTCGCGGCCCGCCAGGACACCCACCGCGATCTGCGGGACCATCAGCGCGGCCATCAGCGCGATCGGCAGGCCCCAGCCGCCGCTGTGCTGGTAGAGCACGCCCACGAGCAGGGGGCCCGGGATCGAGAGCAGATATCCGGTGCTCTGCGCGAAGGCCGAGAGCTGGGCGACGCCCGCCCCGGTGCGGGCCCGCATGCCGACCATGGTGAGGGCGAGCGGGAAGGCGCAGTTGGAGACGCCGAGCAGCAGGGCCCAGACCCAGGCGCCGGCGGCCGGGGCGGCGTAGAGACCCGCGTATCCGGCGAGTCCGCAGACGCCGAGCGCGGCCACGATGGGCCCCTGGTGGGGCAGCCGGGTGGCCAGCCGGGGGATGACGAAGGCCAGCGGCACGCCCATCACCATCGTGACGGCCAGGAGCAGTCCCGCGGTGCCCGCGGAGACGCCCGCGTCGCGGAAGATCTGCGGCATCCAGCCCATCGTGATGTAGGCGGCGGTGGCCTGGAGCCCGAAGAAGACGGCCAGGGCCCAGGCGGTACGGCTGCGGGTGATGCGCAGCCCCTCGGGCTCGTGGGGGGCGGCGTCCGCGACGGGCGTGCGCCCACCGCCCGGGGAGCCGGCGTCCCGGGTGCGCACGAGCGCGATCCACGGCAGTACGGCGACCCCGGCGAGGCCCGCCCACACGGCGAGCCCCGAGCGCCAACTGCCGCCCAGGGCGTCGGTCATGGGCACGGTCAGGGCGGCCGCCGCCGCGGTGCCCAGGGCGAGCGCCATCGAGTAGAGGCCGGTCATGGAGCCGACGCGGTCCGGGAACCACCGCTTGACGATCACCGGCATGAGGACGTTGCTGACGGCGATGCCCATGAGCGCGAGGGCGCTGGCGGCCAGGAAGCCGGCCGCGCTGCCGGTGTACGGGCGGATCGCGAGCCCCGCCGTGATGGCGGCCATCCCGGCGCAGACGACCGCGCCGGGCCCGAAGCGGCGGGCGAGCCGCGGCGCCATGACGCCGAAGACGGCGAAGCAGAGCGGTGGCACGGAGGTGAGCAGTCCGGCGACGCTGCCGCTCATGCCGAGTCCGTCGCGCACCTCTTCGAGGAGGGCGCCGAAGCTGGTGATGGCGGGACGCAGGTTGAGGGCCGCGAGGACGATGCCCACGATCACCAGGCGCGTCGTCCACGCCCTCGGGGACGCGTGCGGGGACGCCGTCCCGCCGCTGGACTCCTGAGCCGCGACGTCGCGTATCGGTGGGGGCGTGGTCGTCCGGGATTCCTCGATGGCCATGGCGCCATCATAGAATCATGGGATGATTGGCTGTCCAATCTCGCTGCGTTAATCTCCGGAATCCCCGGCCCCGCGCGACGACGACACCCGGGCCCGTACGTACGAAGGACCGCCATGCCGCTGAGCCACCCCCGCCGTTCGGCGCTGTCCGAGCAGGTCATCGCCGAGCTGCGGAACCAGATCACCTCCGGCGAGTGGCCGGTCGGCTCCCGCATCCCGACCGAACCGGAGCTCGTCGAACAGCTGGGCGTCGCCCGCAACACGGTCCGGGAGGCCGTCCGCGCGCTCGCCCACAACGGTCTGCTGGACATCCGTCAGGGTTCGGGCACCTATGTCGTGGCGACCAGCGAACTCGCGGGCGTGATGCACCGGCGCTTCGCCGACGCCGATCCCCGGCACATCGCCGAACTGCGCTCCACCCTGGAGTCGAGCGCCGCGAAGCTGGCCGCCGAGCGGCGCACCGAGCGCGACCTCAAGCAGCTCGACGCGCTGCTGGCCCGCCGCGAGGACGCCTGGGAGTCCGGTGACACGGAGGCCTTCGTGACCGCCGACGCGACCTTCCACCTGGCGGTGGTGGCCGCGTCCCACAACGACGTCATGACGGCGATGTACGCGGACCTGGGCGAGGTGCTGCGCGACTGGCTGCGCGACGACGTCGGCGAGGAACTGACGCCGGAGACGTACATGGACCACGCACGGCTGGTCGACGCGATCCGCGGGGGTCACGCGGAGGCGGCGGCGGAGGAGGCCGCGGGCTACCCGTTCCAGTGCCGCCCGTGGCTCAGGCGACCCGCTTCCGGTGGCTGACCCACACCGAGCGGACCTCCTTCCAGCACCGGCCCTCCATCCGCACCGTCATCGCGGGTCCCGCCTCGACCGGGACGCTGTCGGTGTCGATGTCCCACCAGCGGTCGCACTCGATGTGCAGACTGACCTGGTCCGTCCCCGGATAGGGGTTGTGACAGTAGGCGACCGCGTGGGAGCCGGCGACCGTCGTGCGGCACGCGGCCCCGAACGGCTGGGGCACGGCGGTGCTCTCGTGCCGCCCTCGCACGTCGGGCATCGCGTCGTACGGCAACGCGACCATCAGGGTGACGGCGGCGAACACCGGGGCAAAACGGCGGGACAGGCGCACAAGGGGGACCTCCTCGGCCGTACGGCTGCGGGGCGGTGCGTACTCCAATCGTGCGTGGTGGGGCGCCCGTGCCGCCCGGCCGGCTGGGCCGAACGGGCGACGCCCCGCTCCCCGCGCGAGGCGGGGAACGGGGCGTCACGGCCGAACGGGACGGTCCTCTTCGTGCGAGGCGCGGGACGGCCGATTTCCGTACGGGGACGGCGGTGCGAGCGTCACGCGCCGATCGCGTGCAGACCGCCGTCGACGTGGATGATCTCGCCGGTGGTCTTCGGGAACCAGTCGCTCAGCAGGGCGACGACGCCCTTGCCGGCCGGCTCCGGGTCCTTGAGGTCCCACTCCAGGGGGGAGCGGTCGTCCCACACGGCGGCCAGCTCGCCGAAGCCCGGGATGGACTTGGCGGCCATCGAGCCGAGCGGGCCGGCGGAGATCAGGTTGCAGCGGATGTTCTGCTTGCCCAGGTCGCGGGCGAGGTAGCGGCTGGTGGCCTCCAGGGCGGCCTTGGCCGGGCCCATCCAGTCGTACTGCGGCCAGGCGAAGGACGCGTCGAAGGTGAGGCCGACGACCGAGCCGCCGTTCTGCATCAGCGGAAGGCAGGCCATGGTCAGCGACTTCAGGGAGAACGCCGAGACGTGCATCGCGGTGGCGACCGACTCGAAGGGCGTGTTGAGGAAGTTGCCGCCGAGGGCGTCCTGCGGCGCGAAGCCGATGGAGTGGACGACGCCGTCCAGGCCGCCCAGCTCCTCGCCCACGATGTCGGCCAGCCGCCCGAGGTGCTCGTCGTTGGTGACGTCCAGCTCGATGACCTTGGTGGGCTTGGGGAGCTTCTTGGCGATGCGCTCGGTCAGCGTGGGCCGCGGGAAAGCGGTCAGGATGATCTCGGCGCCCTGCTCCTGGGCCTGCTTGGCGGCGTGGAAGGCGATGGAGGACTCCATCAGCACACCGGAGATCAGGACGCGCTTGCCCTCGAGAATTCCACTCATGGTGATCAGTGACCCATTCCCAGTCCGCCGTCAACCGGAATGACGGCTCCAGTGATGTACGAGGCGTCGTCCGAGGCGAGGAACCGCACCGTCGCGGCGATCTCCTCGGGCCGCGCGTACCGGCCGAGCGGCACCTGGGCGACGATGCCCGCACGCTGCTCGTCGGTGAGCACCTTGGTCATGTCGGTGTCGACGAAACCGGGCGCGACGACGTTGAAGGTGATGTTCCGCGAGCCGAGCTCCCGCGCGAGCGAACGCGCGAAGCCGACCAGGGCGGCCTTGGACGCGGCGTAGTTCGACTGACCCGCGGAGCCCAGCAGCCCGACGACCGACGAGATGAGGACGACGCGCCCCTTCTTGGCACGGAGCATGCCGCGGTTGGCGCGCTTGACGACCCGGAAGGTGCCCGTGAGGTTCGTGTCGAGGACGGAGGTGAAGTCCTCCTCGGACATGCGCATCAGGAGCTGGTCCTTGGTGACACCGGCGTTGGCGACCAGGATCTCGACCGGACCGTGCTCGGCCTCGATCTCCTTGTAGGCCTGCTCCACCTGCTCGGTGTCGGTGATGTCGCACTTGACGGCGAGGCAGCCCAGGGCGGTGAGGGCGGCCGGCGGCTCACCCGAGCGATACGTGATCGCGACTTTGTCGCCGGCATCGGCGAACGCGCGGGCGATGGCGAGGCCGATGCCCCGGTTGCCTCCGGTGACGAGAACCGAGCGGCTCAACGGATCACCCTTTCGATAGCAGTCTCAAACCCCTGCATGACAGGCGCCTTCCCCGAAAACCTATCGGTCCGGTCCGCCTCCCGGAGAATCGGTCCCCGACAGTGGCGCGGGGGGCTCGCTGTCGGGTCCCTACAGAAAGCCGCCTCCGGACGACGGAAAGATCCGGCCTCGGCCGGGACAAAGCCATGGCCGCCGGACCCGCCCGCGCGACATGATCGGACCCGACAGGCCACGACAGCAGGGAGACCTCCGTGCCTCATTCCATCGACGAAGCCTTCACGGCACTGCCGCTGCGGGCCCTGGCCGACGCCGCGCTCGCGCGTGCCCGTGCCCTGGGCGCCGAGCACGCGGACTTCCGGTTCGAACGGGTGCGCAGCGCGTCCTGGCGGCTGCGCGACGCCAAGCCCGCGGGATCGTCGGACACCACGGACCTGGGGTACGCGGTGCGCGTGGTGCACGGCGGGACCTGGGGGTTCGCGTCGGGTGTGGATCTGACGATGGACGCGGCCGCGAAGGTCGCCTCGCAGGCGGTGGCGATGGCGAAGCTGTCCGCCCAGGTGATCAAGGCGGCGGGCTCCGACGAACGCGTGGAGCTGGCCGGCGAACCGGTGCACGCCGAGAAGACCTGGATCTCGTCGTACGACATCGACCCCTTCTCCGTACCCGCCGAGGAGAAGGCCGCGCTGCTCTCGGACTGGAGTGCCCGGCTGCTGGCGGCCGACGGCGTCAACCACGTCGACGCCTCGCTGCTGACCGTGCACGAGAACAAGTTCTACGCCGACACCGCGGGGACCGTCACCACGCAGCAGCGCGTCCGGCTGCACCCGCAGCTGACCGCCGTCGCCGTCGACGAGTCGAGCGGCGAGTTCGACTCGATGCGCACCATCGCGCCGCCGGCCGGGCGCGGCTGGGAGTACCTGACGGGCACCGGCTGGGACTGGGACTCCGAGCTGGAGCGGATCCCCGAGCTGCTCGCCGAGAAGATGCGGGCACCGAGCGTCGAGTCGGGGCTGTACGACCTCGTGGTCGACCCCTCCAACCTGTGGCTGACCATCCACGAGTCCATCGGCCACGCCACCGAGCTCGACCGCGCGCTGGGCTACGAGGCGGCGTACGCGGGCACCTCCTTCGCCACCTTCGACCAGCTCGGCAAGTTGAGGTACGGCTCCGAGCGGATGAACGTCACCGGTGACCGCACCGCCGAGCACGGCCTCGCGACCATCGGGTACGACGACGAGGGCGTCGAGGGCCAGTCCTGGGACCTGGTGAAGGACGGCACGCTCGTCGGCTACCAGCTCGACCGGCGGATCGCCCGGCTGACCGGCTTCGAGCGCTCGAACGGATGCGCCTACGCCGACTCCCCCGGGCACGTGCCCGTGCAGCGGATGGCCAACGTGTCCCTGCGGCCGGACCCCGCGGGGCTCTCCACCGAGGACCTGATCGGGGGTGTGGACCGCGGCATCTACGTCGTCGGCGACCGGTCCTGGTCGATCGACATGCAGCGCTACAACTTCCAGTTCACCGGGCAGCGGTTCTTCAAGATCGAGAACGGCCGGATCACCGGTCAGCTGCGCGATGTCGCGTACCAGGCGACGACGACCGACTTCTGGGGGTCCATGGCCGCGGTGGGCGGTCCGCAGACGTACGTCCTGGGCGGTGCCTTCAACTGCGGCAAGGCCCAGCCGGGCCAGGTCGCGGCGGTCTCGCACGGCTGCCCGTCCGCCCTCTTCAAGGGCGTCAACATTCTGAACACGACGCAGGAGGCCGGTCGATGAGCGCGCACACCAACAAGGCGAACAAGCCGCACGAGGTCGTCGAGCGTGCCCTCGGACTCTCCCGCGCGGACGGCTGTGTGGTGATCGCCGACGAGCACTCGACCGCGAACCTGCGCTGGGCGGGCAACGCGCTGACCACGAACGGGGTGACCCGGGGGCGCACGCTCACCGTCGTCGCGACCGTCGACGGCCGCGAGGGCACGGCGTCCGGGGTCGTCTCGCGCGCGGCGGTGACCGCCGACGAGCTGGAGCCGCTGGTGCGGGCCGCGGAGGCGGCGGCACGCGGCGCGGGTCCCGCCGAGGACGCCCAGCCGCTGGTCACGGGCGTACCGGAGTCGCCGGACTTCACGGACGCGCCCGCCGAGACCTCCTCCACCGTCTTCGCGGACTTCGCGCCCGCGCTCGGCGAGTCGTTCGCACGCGCGCGGGCGGGCGGGCGGGAGCTGTACGGCTTCGCCAACCACGAACTGGTCTCCAGCTACATCGGTACGTCGACGGGGCTGCGTCTGCGGCACGACCAGCCCAACGGGACGCTGGAGCTCAACGCCAAGTCGCCGGACCGTACGCGCTCGGCGTGGGCGGGGCGCTCCACCCGTGACTTCAAGGACGTCGATCCGGCGGCGCTCGACGCCGAGCTGGCCGTCCGGCTGGGCTGGGCCGAGCGGCGCGTCGACCTGCCGGCGGGGCGCTACGAGACGCTGCTGCCGCCGACCGCCGTCGCGGACCTGCTGATCTACCAGATGTGGTCGGCGGCGGCCCGGGACGCGGCCGAGGGCCGGACGGTCTTCAGCAAGCCGGGCGGCGGCACCCGCGTCGGCGAGAGGCTCACCGAGCTGCCGCTGACGCTGCGCAGCGACCCGAACGAGCCGGGACTGGAGTGCGCGCCCTTCGTGCTCACGCACTCCTCCGGCGACGACGCGTCCGTGTTCGACAACGGGCTCCCGCTGTCCGCGACGGACTGGGTGCACGAGGGGACGCTGGCCCGTCTCTCCACCACCCGGCACAGCGCGGGCCTGACCGGGCTGCCCGTCGCGCCGACGATCGGGAACCTGATCCTGGACGGCGGCGAGGACCGCTCCCTGGAGGAGATGGTCGCCGCCACCGAGCGGGGTCTGCTGCTGACCTGCCTCTGGTACATCCGCGAGGTCGACCCGGCGACGCTGCTGCTGACCGGCCTGACCCGGGACGGCGTCTACCTGGTGGAGAACGGCCAGGTCGTCGGCGAGGTCAACAACTTCAGGTTCAACGAGTCGCCGGTGGACCTGCTGGGCCGGGCGACGGAGGCCGGGCGTACGGAGAAGACCCTGCCGCGCGAATGGAGCGACTGGTTCACCCGTGCCGCGATGCCCGCGCTGCGGGTGCCCGACTTCAACATGAGTTCGGTCAGCCGGGGCGTATAACCTCGTACCTGATTCACGAGACCACTCAAGGAGATACGAGAACCGTGACGGACATCGTCGACGAACTGAAGTGGCGGGGGCTGATCGCCCTCTCCACGGACGAGGACGCATTGCGCAAGGCGTTCGCGGACGGTCCCGTCACGTTCTATTGCGGCTTCGACCCGACCGCGCCCAGCCTGCATCTCGGCAACCTCGTGCAGATCCTCACGATGCGCCGGATCCAGCGGGCGGGCCACCGCCCGCTGGGCCTGGTGGGCGGTGCCACCGGTCTGATCGGTGACCCGAAGCCGAACTCCGAGCGCACGCTGAACTCGCCCGAGGTCGTCGCCGAGTGGGTGGGGCGGCTGCGCGCGCAGATCGCCCCGCTGCTGGACTTCGAGGGCCCGAACGCCGCGGTGATGGTCAACAACCTGGACTGGACCCAGGGCATGTCGGCCATCGAGTTCCTGCGCGACATGGGCAAGCACTTCCGGGTCAACAAGATGATCGCCAAGGAGGCCGTCTCACGGCGGCTCAACTCCGACGCGGGCATCAGCTACACGGAGTTCAGCTACCAGATCCTTCAGGGCATGGACTTCCTGGAGCTGTACCGGCGGTTCGGCTGCACCCTGCAGACCGGCGGCAGCGACCAGTGGGGCAACCTCACCTCGGGCACGGACCTGATCCACCGGGTCGAGCCGGAGGCCGTGGTGCACGCGCTCGGCACCCCGCTGATCACCAAGGCGGACGGCACCAAGTTCGGCAAGACGGAGTCCGGCACGGTCTGGCTGGATCCCGAGATGACCACGCCGTACGCGTTCTACCAGTTCTGGCTGAACGCGGACGACCGGGACGTCTCCAAGTTCCTGCGGATCTTCAGCTTCCGGTCCCACGAGGAGATCGAGGAGCTGGAGCGCCAGACCGAGGAGCGCCCGCAGGCCCGCGCGGCACAGCGCGCGCTGGCGGAGGAGCTGACCACGCTGGTGCACGGCGCCGACCAGACGGACGCCGTGATCGCCGCGTCCAGGGCCCTGTTCGGCCAGGGCGAGCTGGCGGAGCTCGACGCGAAGACGCTGGCCGCGGCCCTCTCCGAGGTCCCGCACATCCAGGTCGCCGAGCTCGGCCCCGTGGTGGACCTCTTCGCGGAGGTCGGCCTGGTGGCCAGCAAGTCCGCCGCGCGCCGCACGGTCAAGGAGGGCGGTGCCTACGTGAACAACGCGAAGGTCACCGCCGAGGACGCGGTGCCCGCCCAGGAGGACCTGTTGCACGGGCGCTGGCTGGTGCTGCGCCGCGGCAAGAAGAACCTGGCCGCGGTGGAGGTCACGGGCGCCTGAGCACGCGCGCACGCACGACCGAGGGGGCGGCCCCGTCACGGGCCGCCCCCTCGGTCGTACCGTCAGATCTCCGTGCCCTCAGGCCCGCTGCCTGCTGCCGCGCAGCGACATGTAGACCATGTCGCCCAGGAAGACGATGACGATGGCGGCCACCAGTTGCAGCGCGTGCCGGCCCCAGTCGATGCCCCGGGTCTCCGCGATGCCGAGCCAGCCCGCGATGGCGTTGCCGACGATCGCGCCGATGATGCCGAAGATGGTGGTCAGCCAGAGCGGGCTGTGCTGCTTGCCCGGAAGGATCGCCTTGGCCAGCAGGCCGAGCACGAAGCCCACGATGATCGCCCACAACCAGCCCATGTCTGCCTCCTAGTACGGCTCCGCGTGAGCAGTACGCCCAGTCTCGGTCCGGCCGTCATACGGCGCATGTCGGGCTCCGCCATACGCGGTACGGCGCAGGAGGTCCCCTCGGGCCGGACCCGCCCCGGTCTCGAAGGCGGCGCAGGCGCGGCGTAACGTGGAACCTGTTCGGGCTCGCCTCCTGAGCGGCTCCGGGCGGGTACGGGCCGGGGAGAGTCCGACACAGGCAGGTGGTGGCACATGCTGCGGAAGCAGAGCGGCGGTCAGGTCTTCCGGATCACCGGGGCCAGGCAGGGGCTCGACGAGGACGTCCGCGGCAGACAGCGCCGTTACATCATCTCGATGTCCGTCCGCACGGTCTCCGTGATCCTCGCCGCCACCCTCTGGAACGTCGAGCGGCACGTCGCGATCGTCGCGCTGGTGCTCGGGATCCTGCTCCCCTACGTGGCCGTGGTCATCGCCAACGCCGGCCGCGAGAACGCGCCGTCGCTCCCCTCCACCTTCGTCACCCTTCCCGGCCCCGCGATGATCTCCCCGCCCCGGCCGGACGCCTTCGCGAAGCCGGTTCCGGAGGATGTGGCCGCCGACGCCGGGACGCGGCCGGGGGCCGCCCGAGCCGGCGCGCAGGACTCCGAATCACCCCTCGCCTGACCACGGACGATCCGCCGAAAACGGAATCCGTCCGCGCGCCAAGCTCAAGAAAAGCTCAGATCAATCATGTTGTTCCGGTGCCGGGCAGCGGGTTACCCGTGACATACTTCGTACGCGCTCCGCATCCCCCGTCGGAGCGACAGACCGACGCCGGGCAGCTCCCCCCGTGGCTGCTCGGCGTCGCCTTTTGGGAGCCGTTCCAGGACCGGATCGGGGCCAGCCCGAAGGACGGTCCGGGGCCCGCCAGAAGAGTGGTCGACGGCCCGTCGAGAATCCGTTTCCGGCCCTCCGCGCGGTCCTCCGGGGCTCGTTCGAAGCGGGTCCCGCGGCCGCCTAGGGTTGAGGCGTGAACTTCCCGCTCTTCGACGCGTCGCCCGCTCCCTCCACTCCGCAGTGCTCCGCCAAGGCCTGCCGCGCCGACGCGGTGTGGGTGCTCGCCTGGAACAACCCGAAGCTGCACACACCCGAGCGCCGCAAGACCTGGCTCGCGTGCGACGAGCACCGTGAGCACCTGTCCCAGTTCCTCGGTGTGCGGGGGTTCCTGAAGGACGTGGTCCCGCTGGCGGACTGGGTGGCGCCCGACGCCTGAGCCCGCTCCGGGACCCCTCGGAAGGGCCCGCTCAGCCGCCGATCGCCGACATCGGGCGCTCCGGCTGGAGGAACGACGGATCGTCCAGCCCCGAGCCCGCCTTCTTGCCCCACATCGCCAGGCGCCAGGCGCGGGCGATCTCCTCGTCGGGAGCCTCCGAGCGCAGCGCGGCGCGCAGGTCGGTCTCCTCGGTGGCGAACAGACACGTGCGTATCTGGCCGTCGGCCGTGAGACGCGTACGGTCGCAGGCCGCGCAGAACGGGCGGGTGACGGAGGCGATCACACCCACGCGGTGCGGGCCGCCGTCGACGAGCCAGCGCTCGGCGGGGGCGGAACCGCGCTCGTCGGTGCCTTCCTCGGTGAGCTCGAAGCGCGTACGCAGCGAGTCGAGGATGTCGCCCGCGGTGACCATGCCCTCGCGCTTCCAGCCGTGCTGGGCGTCCAGGGGCATCTGCTCGATGAAACGCAGCTCGTAGTCGTGGGCGACGGCCCAGGCGAGCAGGTCCGGGGCCTCGTCGTCGTTCAGGCCCGGCATCAGGACCGTGTTGACCTTGACCGGGGTCAGGCCCGCGTCGTGGGCGGCTTCGAGGCCCGCGACGACGTCGTGGTGACGGTCCCGGCGGGTGAGTGTCTTGAAGACGTCGGGGCGCAGCGTGTCCAGTGACACGTTCACCCGGTCCAGTCCCGCCGCCTTCAGGGCGGCCGCGGTGCGCTTGAGGCCGATGCCGTTGGTGGTCAGGGACATCCGCGGGCGGGGCGTGAGCGCGGCGACCCGCTCCACGATGCCCACCAGGCCGGGGCGCAGCAGCGGCTCACCGCCGGTGAAGCGGACCTCGGTGATGCCGAGACGGGTGACGGCGATGCCGATGAGCCGGACGATCTCGTCGTCCGTGAGCAGATCGGGCTTGGACAGCCATTGCAGGCCCTCTTCGGGCATGCAGTAGGTGCACCTGAGATTGCACTTGTCCGTCAGGGAGACGCGCAGGTCGGTGGCTACTCGGCCATAGGTGTCGATGAGCATGTGGGCCCCCTCCCTCGATGCGGATCATCCTTACCCGGCACGATCGAGCCTACGTGACAGGACGGACATCCAGAGCGGCCGGATCCCACGAGGTACGACGCGGCCGCGTCGTAGGGATCTACGACGCGGCCGTCGGAGGGGGGTGTCAGTGCGCTCCGGTGCCGGTCAGGGAGCGGACCTCCAGCTCGGCGTACTTTCCGGTGTCGGGCTCCTCCTTGGACAGCAGGGTGCCCAGCCAGCCCAGCAGGAATCCGACCGGGATCGAGATGATGCCGGGGTTCTCCAGCGGGAACCAGTGGAAGTCGACGTCCGGGAACATCGAGGTGGGTTTGCCGGAGACGACGGGCGAGAACAGCACCAGGCCGACCGCCGTGACCAGGCCGCCGTAGATGGACCAGAGGGCGCCCGGGGTGGTGAACCGCTTCCAGAAGAGGCTGAAGAGGATCGTCGGCAGGTTGGCGGACGCCGCGACCGCGAAGGCGAGGGCGACCAGGCCGGCGACGTTGAGGTCGCGGGCGAGGGCGCCCAGGAGGATGGACACGGCGCCGATGCCGACCGTCGCGTACCGGGCCGCCCTGATCTCGTCCTTCTCGTCGGCCTTCCCCTTCTTGATGACGTTCGCGTAGATGTCGTGCGCGAACGACGAGGAGGAGGCCAGTGTCAGGCCCGCGACGACCGCGAGGATCGTGGCGAAGGCGACGGCGGAGATGGAGGCGAGCAGGATGGCGCCCCAGTCGGAGTCGACGCCTCCCAGGTGCAGGGCCAGCAGGGGCGCGGCGGTGTTGCCCGCCTTGTTGGAGGCGATGATCTCGTCGGGTTTGATCAGCGCGGCGGCGCCGAAGCCGAGGGCCAGGGTCATCAGGTAGAACGCGCCGATGAGGCCGATCGCCCAGTTCACGGACTTACGCGCGGTCTTCGCCGTGGGCACGGTGTAGAAGCGGATCAGGATGTGCGGAAGGCCCGCGGTGCCCAGGACCAGGGCCATGCCGAGGGAGAGGAAGTCCAGCTTGGTCGTGGAGGTGGCGCCGTACTTCAGGCCGGGCTCCAGGAAGGGCGCGCCCTTGCCGCTGTTGTCGGCGGCCTTGCCGAGCAGGTCGGAGATGTTGAAGTTGAACTTCAGCAGGACCAGGAAGGTGAGCAGCAGCGCGCCGATGATCAGCAGGACGGCCTTGACCATCTGCACCCAGGTGGTGCCCTTCATGCCGCCGATGGTCACGTACACGATCATCAGGACGCCGACGAGGGCGACGATGGCGACCTTGCCGCCGTCGCTGGTGATGCCGAGGAGCAGCGAGACCAGGACGCCGGCGCCGGCCATCTGGGCCAGCAGGTAGAAGATCGACACGACGATCGTGGAGGTGCCGGCGGCCGTCCGTACCGGGCGCTGGCGCATGCGGTAGGCCAGGACGTCGCCCATGGTGTAGCGGCCGGAGTTGCGCAGCGGTTCGGCGACCAGCAGAAGGGCCACCAGCCAGGCGACGAGGAAGCCGATGGAGTACAGGAAGCCGTCGTAGCCGAAGAGTGCGATGGCGCCGGCGATGCCGAGGAACGAGGCCGCGGACATGTAGTCGCCGGAGACGGCCAGTCCGTTCTGGAATCCGGTGAACTGGCGGCCGCCCGCGTAGAAGTCGGCGGCGTCCTTGGTCTGGCGGCCGGCCCACACGGTGATGACGAGGGTGGCGGCGACGAACACCGAGAACAGGGTGATGATCAGTGGCCGGTGCTGGCTCGCCTCGCCGGCTGCGAGCAGGGTCGGTACGGAGCTCATGCGCCGCCCTCCATCCGTGACTTGATCGCCTCGGCCTTGGGGTCGAGCTGCGCGGCGGCGTGCCGCGAGTACCACCAGGCGATGAGGAACGTGGTGAGGAACTGGGCGAGCCCGAGGACCAGGGCGACGTTGACGTTGCCGGCCACCTTGGTGCCCATGAAGTCGCCCGCGTAGTTGGAGAGCAGGACGTACAGCAGGTACCAGGCGATGAAGCCGACGGTCAGGGGGAAGGCGAAGGAGCGGTGCGAGCGGCGCAGTTCGGCGAACTCGGCGCTCTGCTGCACCTCCGCGAACTCCTCGGTCGAGGGCAGCCCGGGATCGGCCTTCGAGGGGGGCGGTGCGTCGGTAGCCACGGAGTCTCCTCGCGTTGCGGGTGCGGATGTGACGGTGGGCGGGGCGAGTTGGGACTCGCGGACCGGGACGGGTCGGGCACGGACGTTGTGTGAACCTCACAGTGGCACGGATCACGTTGACCGGGCGGGGTGGTTGTGCGTCGGGGGTGATCCGCCGGGAGCCCGAGCGGGCTCGCGCTCCCGTCCAAGGTCACGGCGCCACGCGTGGACCGGTTCAACTCCCCCGAGTTCTTTCGGAAGTCATCTCCGGAAAACGTTGCTGGCCAGCTCGGACGGGGGATAGCTTCGGCCTGCACCACTCGTCATGTACCTGCCCGAGCGCCCTACGTGTTCGGGCGGCTTTCGTTCCGGATGATGTGGAGACCCCATGGCTCATCTGCGATCCAGACGCCGGCTCGCCCTCGCGGTACCGGTCGTCCTGTCGCTCACCGCCTCGCTCGGCTTCCTGCCGGGCGCCGCGTCGGCCGCACCACTCACCGCGTCCGCCGCCACCCGCGCGGACGGCCCCAATTTGGCGTACGTGGTCAACACCAGGACGGACCACCGCACGATCGCGTCGGTGAAGAAGGCGATCGCCGCGGCCGGCGGCAGTGTCGTCATCGCCTACGAGCAGATCGGCGTGATCGTCGTCCACTCCGCCGACCCGGACTTCGGCCCGCGGATCCGCGCCGTGCGCGGGGTGCAGTCGGCGGGTGCGACACGGACGGCGCCGCTGGCTCCGGCGGGGACGACGGACGAGGGCGCGGCGAAGGTGCTGTCGGCCGCGGAGGCCGCCAAGGTGTCCCGGAGCGCCACGGCCGCCCAGGAGCCCCTGGAGGCCGACCAGTGGGACCTGCGTGCGATAGGCGCGGACAAGGCGGCGAAGACCGACCCGGGCAGCAGGAAGGTGACGGTGGCCGTGATCGACGTGGGTGTCGACGACACCCACCCGGACATCGCACCGAACTTCTCCGCCTCCCAGTCCGCGAACTGTGTGGGCGGCAAGCCGGACACCACCTACGGCGCCTGGCGTCCGGTGGACGCCGACCACTATCACGGCACGCATGTCGCGGGTGAGATAGCCGCCGCCCGCAACGGCGTCGGCGTCGCGGGCGTCGCCCCGGGCGTGAAGGTCTCGGGCATCACGGTCGCCGAGCCGGACTCCACCCAGCTGTTCTACCCGGAGAGCGTCGTCTGCGCCTTCGTGTTCGCCGCCGACCACGGCGTGGAGATCACCAACAACAGCTACTACGTGGACCCGTGGCTCTACAACTGCATGGACGACCCCGACCAGCGGGCGATCGTCGACGCGGTCGACCGGGCCCAGCTGTACGCCCAGCGGAAGGGCACGCTCAACGTCGCCGCGGCGGGCAACTCCAACGACGACCTCGACGCGGACGCGCTCTCCGACGCGTCCAGCCCCGACGACTCGACGCCCGTCCCCCGCACCGTCGACCCGCACAAGTGCTTCGACGTGCCGACCCAGCTGCCGGGTGTCGTCACCGTGAGCTCGACCGGTGTCACCGGGGCCAAGTCGTACTTCTCCAGTTACGGCAAGGGCGTCATCGACGTCGCGGCGCCCGGCGGTGACAGGTTCCAGATCCCGGACACCCCGTCGAAGGACGGCCGCATCCTGTCCACCCTGCCGAACAACAAGTACGGCTTCCTTCAGGGCACCTCGATGGCGACACCGCACGTCGCGGGCGTGGCCGCGCTGCTGAAGTCCAAGTACCCCTGGGCCGGCCCCGCCACGCTCCAGCGGCTCCTGAAGGCCGAGGCGGACAACCCCGGTTGCCCGACCGCCCCGTACGACGGGAACGGTGACGGCGTCGTCGACGCCACCTGTGTCGGCAACAAGCACGTGAACGGGTTCTACGGGGCCGGGATCGTCAACGCGCTGCGGGCGGTCAGGTAACCCGGGACCGCGGGGCCTCCCGTACGTCCACCGACGGGGCGAACACCGCGATGACAGGGGCGCGGTGACGGACCCTCACACGCACCACCGGTGCCATGGCCGCCCGCCGGGGGCGGCCGTGGCACCGGCCGGCAGCGGCCCGCGCCAAGGGCCTGGGCCTCACCGGAGCCGAAGGTGACGGCGACGGCGACGGCGACGGCGACGGCGACGGGAACGGCAATCTCGTCGCCGGGCACGCGTCGCCCACCTGGCACACTGCCCGTATGACGCGGTCGGCTGCTGGTACGGAGTTCGTGTGGGCCGCGCTGGGCGGGGACCCCGCGCTGCTGTCCCGGCTTTCGACGGTCACCCGGGCGGGAACGCTCACGTCCCGGCTGCCCGTGGCGGAGTTGGCGCGGGCGTGCGTGGGGGCGTGCGCGCTCGCCGCCGCCGAGCTGACCGCCGTCCGCACCGGCGGGGACGTTCCCGGGGTGCGGGTCGACGACGGGGCCGTCGCCACCGCGTTCGTCAGCGAGCGGCATCTGCTCGTCGACGGACGGGCCCCGGTGAACTTCGCGCCGCTGTCCCGGTTCTGGCGGACCGCCGACGGCTGGGTGCGCACGCACGCCAACTATCCCCACCACCGGGCGCGGCTGCTGGAGGCGTTGGGACTGGACGCGGACGCTTCCGTGGAGACGGTCGCAGCCTGCCTCGCCGAGCGTTCCGCCGCGGAGGTGGAGGACACCGTGTACGCGGCGGGGGGCCTGGCCGTCGCCCTGCGTACGGCCGCGGAGTGGGCGGCGCACGAGCAGGGGGCGGCCGTCGCGCGCCGGCCCCTGCTGAGCCGGGAGTCCGTCGCGGAGGCGGACCCGTCCGCGCCGTCCGCGCCGGCGCGGCTCTCCGGTGATCCGCTGCGACCGGCGGCCGGCGTGCGCGTGCTGGACCTCACCCGGGTCATCGCGGGCCCGGTCGCCACCCGCACGCTCGCCCTGCTGGGCGCCGACGTCCTGCGCGTGGACACACCCTGGCTGCCCGAGGACCCCGACGCGCACGCCGACACGGGCTTCGGGAAACGCTCCACGAGGCTCGACCTCGGCGTGCGCGCGGACCGCCGTACCTTCGAGGACCTGCTCGCCGGGGCCGACGTCGTGGTCACCGGGTACCGGCCCGGCGCCCTCGACCGCTTCGCCCTCGCACCGGAGGCGCTGGCGGTGCGGCGGCCCGGCCTGGTGGTGGCGCAGTTGTCGGCGTGGGGCCGGTACGGGCCGTGGTCCGGGCGGCGGGGGTTCGACAGTCTGGTGCAGGTCGCCACCGGGATCGCGGCGATCGAGGGGTCCGCCGGGCGGCCGGGTGCGCTGCCCGCGCAGGCCCTCGACCACGGCACGGGGTATCTGCTGGCCGCCGCGGTGCTCCGGTCGCTCACCGAGCGGTCCCGGGAGGGCGGGACGCGGCTCGTCCGGCTGGCGCTCGCCCGGACGGCCGCGTGGCTGGTCGACGGGCTCCCGCGCCCGGCCGAGGAGCGCTCGGAGGCCTCGTACGACCCGGGTCCCTGGCTCACCGGGACCGACAGCGACCTGGGCCGGCTCACGTACGCGCGGACGCCCGTCTCCTTCACCGGCGGTCCGGCCGACTGGGCGCGGCCACCGGGGCCTTGGGGGACGGATGCGGCCCGGTGGGCCTGAGCCGCGGGCCGGTCCGGGTGACGGTGTGCCCGGCGTGCGGTGCACACCGGGCCGGATGCCGTCCCTACCTTGCTCGCGCGGCTACGACCAGACCACGGCCACAGCCACGGCCACAGCCACAGCCACAGCCACAGCCACAAGGATCCGTGGACCGGGCGCCGGGCCAACGCCCCTCAGGGGAACGTGAGCTGACGGGTCGCGATCTGTCGGACCGTCAGCAGCCGTTGGTGACGATCACCTTGAGGGCGTTGCGCTCGTCCATCGCCTTGTAGCCCTCGGGCACGCCCTCCAGATCGACGGTCCGGTCGAAGACGGGCGAGGGGTCGATGGTGCCGTCGAGGACGTCGGCCAGCAGCTCCGGGATGTACGCGCGCACCGGTGCGACACCGCCGCGCAGCGCGATGTTCCGGTCGAACATGACGCCCAGGTCGAGGCCCGTTCCACTGCCGTGCGGCACCCCGACGAAGCCGATGGCGCCGCCGTCGCGGGTGATGTTCACGGCCGTCCGCATGGACTGCTCGGTGCCGACCGCCTCCACGACGGCGTGCGCGCCCTGCCCCCGGGTCAGTTCGCGCACCGCCTCGACGGCCGCCTCGCCGCGCTCGGCGACGACGTCCGTGGCGCCGAAACGGCGCGCGATGTCCGTACGCGCCTCGTGGCGGCCGAGCGCGATGATCCGCTCGGCGCCGAGCCGCTTGGCGGCCAGAACGGCGCACAGACCCACGGCGCCGTCCCCGACGACCGCGACGGTGGCGCCCTTGCGGGCCCCCGCGCCGAGGGCCGCGTGGTGGCCGGTGCCCATGACGTCGGACAGCGTCAGCAGCGCCGACAGCAGACGGTCGTCGGAGGCCGCCTCCTTGGGCAGCTGGACGAGGGTGCCGTCGGCGAAGGGGACCCGCACGGCCTCGCCCTGTCCGCCGTCGTAGCCCACGGCGCCCCAGAAGCCGCCGTGCTCGCACGAGGTGGTGAGCCCCTCGCGGCAGTAGTCGCAGACGCCGTCGGACCACATGAAGGGCGCGACGACGAGGTCGCCCCGCCGCACACCGGTCACGTCGGAGCCGGTCTCCTCGACGATGCCGAGGAACTCGTGCCCGATCCGCTGCCCGGGCTTGCGCGCCGCCTCACCGCGGTAGGCCCACAGGTCGCTGCCGCAGATGCAGGACCGCAGCACCCTGACGACCGCGTCGGTCGGCAGCTGCACCACGGGCTCGGGCACGTCCTCCACGCGCATGTCGAAAGGGGCGTGGATGGTGGTGGCGCGCATGACGAGGATCCTTCTCGGCTGATCGGCTGGGGTGAGATGCGCTCAGGGGGTGGTTGAGCGCATCTCACCGTACGCCGCCCTCGGCGCGATTCTCACCCCGAGGGTGTCCAGTACCCCGCTGACCAGCAAGAACTGGGCGGCGATGTAGGTCGACATGATCCAGAAATCCGGTCTCGGGAGCTGTGGCCAGTCGGCGACCCCGGTGGCGATGAGCGTGTCCGAGACCATGAAGAGCGCCCCGCCGGCGGCTGCGAGGGGTCCGAGGCCGGTGGCCCCGTACGCCATCGCGGTCAGGAGCAGGCTGTAGCCCGCGACGGGGCCGCGCAGGCCGGCGGGCAGGCCGGGCCAGAGCAGGGTGACCGTGGCGGCCAGGGCGACGGCGTAGGCGGCGAGCAGCGCCCCCCGCGCCCGGGTGGCCGGCCGGAGCGGGGCGGCCCTCCGGAAGAGCACGAGATAGCAGACGTGTCCGGCCGCGAAGGAGGCCATCCCCACCAGGAAGGCCGGGTCGGCGTCGGACAGCAGCAGGACGTCGCCGCCCCAGCCGCAGAGCACCGCGGCGACCAGGAGCCGCGGTCCGCCCCGGGCGACCGTGTGGGCGGCGAGCAGCGGCATCAGGAGGGGCTTGGCGACGAGGTGCCCCGGTGTGAACCCGGCGGCCAGCGAGACGAGGTCCACGAGGGCCGCCGCGCCGAAGGCGACGAGCAGCACGCGCGCGTGCCGTGGGTTCACGCGGCGGGCTCCGTGACCGGCTCCCGCTCGGCGGCCGTCGGGGCCGGCTGCCAGCCGGGGCCGCGGAAGACCCGTCCCGCGCGCTCGCGCCAGCTCGTCGCCGCCCTCAGGTCCCTGGCGATGGCGGCGTACTCGTGGGTGGCCACGCGCAGCGGGTTGTAGGTGGCGATGTTCTTGGTGAGGCCGTAGACGGGCCGCTCGGTCTCCGCGACGAAGGACCCGAAGAGCCGGTCCCACACGATGAGGATCCCGCCGAAGTTCCGGTCCAGATAGCCGCCCTGGGAGGCGTGGTGCACCCGGTGGTGCGACGGCGTGTTGAGGACGAACTCGAACCAGCGGGGCATCCGGTCGATCCGCTCGGTGTGGATCCAGAACTGGTAGACGAGGTTCGCGGACGAGCAGAACGCGAGCGCCGCCGGGTGCACGCCGAGGGCGATCAGCGGTACGTAGAAGGGCCAGACGGTCCAGCTGGTCCAGGGCTGGCGCAGCGCGGTGGTGAGGTTGAACTTCCGGCTGGAGTGGTGGACGACGTGGCAGGCCCACAGGACGCGGATGACGTGGTGTCCGCGGTGCGACCAGTAGTAGAAGAAGTCCTGCCCCAGCAGCATCAGCGGGACGGTCCACCACAGCACGGGTACCCGCAGCGGCGTCAGTTCGTAGATCGCCGTGTAGAGCGCGACGATCGGGATCTTCCACAGGAAGTCGAAGACGAGGCTGCCCAGACCCATGCCGACGCTGGTGGCGGCGTCCTTCGCCTCGTACCCCGCGTCCTCCTCGTCCGGATGGATCCTGACACTCACCATCTCGATCACGGTGAGCAGCACGAAGGCGGGTATCGACCACAGCACGACATCGGGCAGGTTCGGCATGGATGCACCGTAGGACGGCGGATCGGCCGCGGCTAGACGTTGTTACCGACAAGTATTACCGGCGGTACGCGCTTGCTTCTTGGTGATCTCCGCCAATGAGCGGCCCGCGCCGGCCGATGTGGGCGTGACACGCGGCGCGCCTTCACCGGTCGTCCACCGCCACGGCCGCTCATGTCCCGGTCGCCCCCAGCAGCACTCCCGCCAGATACGTGACCCCCATCGCCAGCGCCCCGCCCGCCACGTTCCGCAGGACCGCGTGGCGCGGGTCCGCCGAGCCCAGGCGGGCGCTCACCCAGCCGGTGACGAACAGGGAGGCGAGGACGGAGACCACGGTGACGGGCAGACGCAGGCCGCTCGGCGGCAGGACGATCGCCAGCAGCGGCAGCAGGGCGCCCACCGTGAAGGACAGGAAGCTGGCCCAGGCCGCGTGCCACGGGTTGGTGAGATCGTCGGGGTCGATGCCGAGCTCCACGCGCGCGTGGGCCCTGAGCGCGTCCCGTTCGGTGAGCTGCTGTGCCGCCTCACGGGCCACCTCACGCGACAGGCCGCGCTGCTCCAGGAGTTCGGTCAGCTCGTCGAGTTCGGCCTCGGGCTGCTCACGGAGTTCGCGTCGCTCCGTCGCCAGCGCGGCCTTCTCGGAGTCCAGCTGGGTGGAGACCGAGACGTACTCGCCCGCCGCCATCGACATCGAGCCGGCCAGCAGGCCCGCGAGCCCCGCCGTCAGCAGTGCGTTGCGGTCGTCCGTGGCGCCCGCGACACCGACGACGAGACCCGCGGTGGAGACGATCCCGTCGTTGGCGCCCAGGACCCCGGCCCGCAGCCAGTTCAACCGCGATCCGAGGGCTCCTTTGTGGGCCTCGTCGTGCGTCGCTTCGGTCACACGGCGAGGATCGCACCCCGTGCCTCACCACACGCGCACCGACCCTCCCTTCGCGAACACCGGGCTCGTCGCGTCGGCGGGCGGTTCGCCGAGCGGCTCGGCGAGTTCCGCCACGGTCGGTCCCGCCTTGGCCGCGAGCGGGGCGAGACGCTCCAGGTCGAAGCCGTACACCCGGGCCGCGTTGCCGCCGACCATGGCCGCGACCTCCTCCCGCGGCACGCCCGCGTAGGCGATCCGCAGCCCCTCGCGCGAGTAGGGGTGGGTGCCCTCGTCGTGCGGGTAGTCGCTGCCCCACATGATCTTGTCGAGGCCGATGCGGTCGCGCAGCGGCACCTCGTGCGGGCGCATGAAGCTCGCGCCGACCCAGCAGTTCTCGCGCCAGACCCGGGAGGGCCGCTCGCCCATCGAGGCCCCGAGCCCGGCGCCGAACTTGGCCTCGGCGGTGGACGCCTTCGTCCCGGCGGCGACCAGTCGCCCGTGGTAGTAGTCCAGCATGTCGAGCACCCCGGGGATCCAGCCCGAACCCTGCTCGGTCAGCACCAGTCTCAGTCCGGGGTGCCTGCGGAACGCGCCGCCGAACACCAGGTGCCACAGCGCCCGGTGCGAGAACCATGTCGTCTCCACCATGAAGACCGCCCGTGCGGCGGGCTCGTCGCCCAGCGGCGGCGACGCGGAACCCGCGTGGTGGTTCACGGGCACGCCCAGCTCGGCGCAGACCGCCCAGATCGGGTCGTACGCCGTCGAGTACAGCTCGGGCAGGCCCGACCCCGGGGGCGTGCCGGGCAGCAGGAGACCGCCTCCGAGGCCCGCGCCGACCGCCCAGCGGATCTCCCGCACGGCCTCGTCGACGTCGTTCAGGAGGATCTGGAACACGCCCGCCCTGCGCCCCGGCGCGGCCGCGCAGAAGTCGGCCAGCCAGCGGTTGTGGGCGCGCAGCCCGGCCCACCGCTGTGCGAACTCCTGTCCCGTCGGCGCCGGTGCCGTCAGGGACGCGGACGGGAAGAAGGGCGGGATGGTGTTCGGGAAGACGACCTCGGCGACGATCCCGTCCCGCTCCAGTTCCGCGAGGCGCCGTTCGGAGTTCCAGTTCCGGTCCGCGGTGTCGGCGAGGAGGTCCTGGTACGGGTTGACGTACGTGGCCGCCCACGCGTCGAACGCCTCGTGGTGCTCCTTCGCCAGGTAGGGCCGGTAGTCGAGGAGATCGGCGCCCGCGTGACAGTCGGCCGAGATCACCGTGTACCGGTCGTCGTCCGGGGACGCCGCGGGAGTGCCGGGGGCCGGTGGGGTCATGGGGTGGCCCCCAGTACGGGGAAGTCGTGGTCCGTGAGCCAGTGGCGGCCCACCTCGCGCGAGCGTGCCCAGGACGCCGTCACGGCCGCCTGGTCCTCGGACTGGCCGAGGTCGGCCGGGGTCGGGCCGATGCGCCGGGCGAGCGGGGCCAGTTTCTCCGTGTCGAAGCCGAATACCTCGGCGGCCGCGAGACCGAGCATGCGGCGGGTCTCCGCCACCGGGATGTCGTGGAACGTTCTCGACAGCCACGCGCGCGTGTCGGGCCAGGTGCCCTCGGGATGCGGGAAGTCGCTGCCCCACAGGATGTTGTCGACGCCGATCTCGTAGCGCTGGGCGAGTTCGCGGCGCTTGGTGTTGGTGGCGCAGACGAACACCTGCCGGTCCAGGTACTCGTGCGGGGGCCGCTTCAGCTCCGCGAACGGCGACAGCTTCTTGCCGCCGTGCGCGCCGAGGTAGAGGCGGTCCATGAACCAGAGGAGGTTCGGCAGCCACCAGCAGCCCGACTCCGCGACGCCGAACCTGAGGCCCGGGTGCCGCTCGAAGACCCCCGACCAGAGCAGGAACCACAGCGGACGCGCCGGCCACCAGGTCACCTCGCTGACGTAGATGCCGAGGTGGTCGCCGTACTCGTGGCGCGGCGCCGCACCGGAGTGCGTGACCACCGGGAGTCCGCACTCGGCGGCCGCAGCCCACACGGGGTCGTAACGGCGGTCGTGGTAAGGCTCCTTGTCGACCCACATGGCGGGGATCATCAGGGCGCCGAGCCCCGACTCCTTGGCGCGGTACACCTCCGCGACGACCCGGTCGGTCTCCGCCGTGACGGGCAGCAGCGCGACCCCGCGGTGCCGTTCGGGGTTCTCGCCCACGAACTCCGCGAGCCAGCAGTTGTGCGCCTGCGCGCCCGCCATGCCGAGCGCCGGGTCCTGGTCGCCGGAGAGGCCGAGGCCCACGCCGAAGGGGGCGGCCGTCCGGCTGTCCACGGCGTCGGCGTCCGGGAAGACCACCTCCCCGGCCACCCCGTCGCCGTCCAGCTCCTTCAGGCGCTGTCCGGTGTCCCAGCCGCCGCGCAGGCCCTCCTCGTTGTCCCGGAACCACTGGTCCGCGAACGCCTCGTTGCGGATGCCGAGCCGTGTCATCTCCTCGCGGCGCCGGTCCCGGCCCGCGAGGAACTCGTCGAAGTCCCGGTGGAAACGGGAGTCGAGATAGGGCCGGTACTCCTCGGTGGGGAGCCCGGCATGGCAGTCGGAGGAGATGATCAGATACGGTTCCCGGTCGGTCATCGCCCGCCTCCTCAGTCCAGGACGAAGTGTTCGAGGTACGAGGGGTCCGCGCGGTCGAGCATCGACTGCGAGCGCGCGCGGATCTGCCGGTCGCTGTGCTCGCTCTCCGGAAGCAGCCAGAAGCGGTCCGCGCCGATGCCCTCCGCCACCAGGTCGGCGACGTCCTCGACCGGCGTGAACCGCACCTCCCGGCCCGCCTCCCGCATCGCCGCCTCCCACTGGTCGAGGCTGCGGTACGGGGTCCTGCGCGGGCGCTGCTTCGCGTACCGCGACGGCCGGTTGCGGTACGACTCCCACAGCCCGGTCCGGAGCATGTGCGGCCCGGGGAAGAGCACGGACGCCCCCACGCGCGCGTGCTCCGCCTTCAGATGCGCGTAGAGGGACTCGGTCATCGTCACGACGGCGGCCTTGGTGACGGCGTAGACGGAGGCCGTGGGCAGCGGGGCGATCCCGCCGTCACCGGACGAGGTGTTGACGACGTGCCCCGGCTCTCCCCCGGCGATCATCCTCGGCACGAACGCCTGGATGCCGTGGAAGACGCCCCAGACGTTGACGGCGAAGGCCCACTTCCAGTCGTTCGGGTCGTGCTCCCACATACGGCCCTCGGCGCCGGAGCCGACCCCGGCGTTGTTGCACAGGACGTGTACGGCGCCGTACCTCCCGTAGACGTCCTCGGCGAGTGCGACGACGTCCGCGCGCTCCCCGACGTCGACCACGCGCGCGTGCACGTCCGCCCCGTCCTGACGCAGCGCGCTCGCGGCCTTCTCCAGGGCGGCCTCCTCCACGTCCGCGAGGACCACCTTCAGACCGTCGGCCGCGAACCGCCGCGCCATGGCCAGCCCGATGCCGCTCGCGGCGCCGGTGACGACGGCGACCTGTCCCGCCCCGAGCCGCATCAGACGCTCCCCTCGGGCGGCCCGTCGAGGAGCTGCCGCGGATCGTCGTAGCGCTGGTGGACGTAGGGCAGCAGGGCCGACGGGTCGACGCGCTCGACGACCCTGCCCCGCTGGTCGGTGGTCTTCTCGCCGAGGGTGATCCCGACGAGTTCACGGACCGGGAGGTCGGCCACCGGGTCGTACATCGACTCGCGCAGGACGACGTCACCGGTGACGCGCTCCAGCCGGCGCACCTTCTCCTCGCGGACGCAGTGCACGAGGACGGGGTCGGCGTCGAAGCCGGAACCGTCCACCGAGGGCAGGAACTTGAAGTAGAAGTCGGTCTTCCGAGCGGGCTCGGGCAGCGGCAGGTCCCCGCTCACCGCGCCGCGCACCTCGACGAAGGCGATACCGTGCCGGGCGAGCGCGGCGCGCACCACGAGCCCTTCCCGCTCGACGGTCACCGCGCCGAGCTTCTTGGGCTCGCCGAAGACCTCGCGGCCGCCGGTCAGGGCGCGTTCGTGGGTCATGGGCATCACCAGCGGATACCAGCCCTCGACCCCGTCGTGCGCCGCGGCGACGGCGAACGAGCCCGCGCCCAACGGGTATCCGGGCAGGTCGACCTTGCTGATGTTCACCCGCACCAAAGGCCGCGCGGTGGGTTTGAGCGGGGGCGGCAGGACCGCCGCGACCGCGTCCGGATCGCTCTCCCAGACGGCCACCACACCGGTGGACCAGATGTCGGGGAGCCCGCCGCCCGCGGCGCGCGCGGCGGCCATCTCCGCCTCGCTCCGCGCGCCGTACCTCACTCGTGCCATGTCGTACCGCCCTTCTCTGATGGGCCGTCAGCTGTAACACAGTTACAGCAGACCTCGCGCAGGGTAAATACGCGTGCACGTAACGGACTTGGGGGCGCCATGGCGAGACCGGCAGTCAGCCGCGAGACGGTCCTCGACACCGCCGGGGCCCTGGTGAGGCAGCACGGCCCGGACGCCCTGACGATGCGCAGGCTCGCGGCCGAACTGGGTACGGCGGTCACCTCGATCTACTGGCACGTCGGCAACCGCGAGTCCCTGCTCGACGCACTGGTCGAGCGGACCGTCGCCGACCTCGGCGAGATCCGGCCCAGCGGTCGCACCCCCGCGGCGCGGGTCGTGTCGGTGGCCCGCGTCCTGCGCCGGCAGCTGCGTGAGCATCCGCACCTCATCGCGATGGTGCACGAACGCGGGCTGACGGAACGGATGTTCCTGCCCGCACAGCAGGCGCTGGTGCGCGAGGTGCACGCGGCGGGGCTGCGGGGCGCGCGCGCCGCCCGGGTCGTGCGGGCCGTGCAGTTCCAGGTCGTCGGACACGTCCTGGTCGAGCGCAACCGCGAGCGCGCCCCGGCGCAGCATCCCGGCGAGGAGGAGCTGTGGGGCGCGCGCACCGCCGAGCACGACCCGGCGCTCGCGCGGGCGCTGGCGGGACCGGTCGACACCGAGCGGCTGTTCACGGCGTCCGTCAAGGCGCTGGTGGCCGGGTTGTTGACGCCGTAGGGGGCGGCCCGGCCCCGACGGGCGCGCGGAGTCCGGGGACGGGGCTGTCGGTCGTGGCCCGTATCCTCAATGACCATGCTCGAAGACCTGACGACCGCAGCGTCCCCAGCCCCCTGGCCGGCCGCGTATCCGCAGGGGTACGCGGTCGTCGACGTGGAGACCACCGGCCTGGCCCGGGACGACCGGATAATCTCGGCCGCCGTCTACCGGCTGGACGCGCGCGGTGAGGTCGAGGACCACTGGTACACGACGGTCAACCCGGAGCGGGACCCGGGCCCGGTGTGGATCCACGGTCTGACGAGCGACGTGCTCGACGGCGCCCCGCTCTTCCAGGACATCGCCGAGGAGTTCGCCGCCCGGCTCGACGGCCGCGTCCTCGTCGCGCACAACGCCGTCTTCGACTGGTCGATGATCGCGCGGGAGTACGCGCGCGCCGCGCGCGAGGCGCCGGTGCGTCAGCGGCTGTGCACCATCGCGCTCTCCAAGGAGCTGGGCCTTCCGCTTCCCAACCACAAGCTGGAGTCGCTGGCGGCGCACTTCGGCGTCGTGCAGCAGCGCGCGCACCACGCGCTGGACGACGCGCGGGTACTGGCCGAGGCGTTCCGGCCGAGCCTGCGGGCGGCCGCGCGCGAGGGGATCCGGCTGCCCCTGCTGGAGTGCCGACCGCTCAAGGAGTGGTCGGACGGTCCGGCGGCGCCCCGCATCGGACGGCAGTCCGGCGGGTACGGGGGCGGCTCCTCCGGAGGTGGGTACGGGGGCGGGTACGGGTCCGCGGGCGGCTATCCGTCGGGGAGTTGGCGCCCCTCACGCAAACGTCCCGCATGCCCCTATCCCAACCCGGGTCGGTACGAAGCGGGTGAACCACTCAAGCAGGGCATGCGGGTGGCGTTCTCCGGCGACACGTCCGTCGACCGCGAGCTGCTGGAGGACCGCGCCGTCGAGGCCGGCCTGCATGTCGCGACGAGCCTGTCCCGGCTGACCAGCCTGCTCGTCACGAACGATCCGGACTCCAGCACGTCCAAGGTGGTCAAGGCCAGACAGTTCGGCACGCCGGTGATCGACGAGGCGGCGTTCGGCCAGCTCCTGCGGGACGTGGCACCGGCTCCGGGGAAGTGACCGGGCACGGTCGGCGCACGCCCGGGCGACCGGCGCGCCGCGGACCGACCGGCGCACGGGCGGCCGACGGGCATACGGGCGATTGACCGACGTACGGGTGATTGGCGCGCGACTCGCCCGGCGCCCGCTCGCCGGTGCCGCGTCGGCCCCGCACCCTGTGGCGCATGGCGAATTGTGAAGTATGCGGCAATGACTACGGCATGACGTTCGAGGTGCACGCGCAGGGCGCCGTGCACGTCTTCGACTGCTTCTCCTGCGCGATCCACCGGATGGCCCCGATCTGCGAGCACTGTCGTGTCCAGATCATCGGCCAGGGGGTCGAGGTCGAGGGCCACTGGTTCTGCGGAGCCCACTGCGCCCGCGCGGAGGGGCGGGTGGGGATCGTCGACAAGGTGTGAGCAGGGCACGGCCCTCGGCGGGACCCTCCCGTCGAGGGCCGAATCGTGCCGAGTACCGTCAATGGGGTGTACCGCTTCCTGTTGTCCCGGCAGTGGGTGATCCTCACCCTCGTGGCCCTCGCCCTCATCCCGACGATGATCAAGCTGGGCTTCTGGCAGCTGCACCGGCATGAGCACAAGGTCGCGCTGAACGCGGTGATCTCGGCCTCGCTGTCCGCGAAGCCGGTGCCCGCCGAGTCGCTCACCGCGCCGGGACAGCGCGTCGCGCACGACGACCTGTACCGCCGGGTGACCGCCAAGGGGAGCTACGACACCGCGCACGAGGTCGTCGTACGGCGCCGCACCAACGCCGACGGCGAGGTCGGCTTCCACGTCCTGACCCCCTTCGACCTGGACGACGGCCGGGTGCTGATGGTCAACCGGGGCTGGATCCCGGCGAACGGCGTGCAGACCGCGTTCCCGAGGATCCCGGCGCCCGCGAAGGGCGAGGTCACGGTCACCGGGCGGCTGATGCCGGACGAGACGACCGGCGCCAGCGGTATCAAGAACGTCACGGGGCTGCCCGACCGTCAGGTCATGCTCATCAGCAGCGGGCAGCAGGCGAAGAGCCTCGGCAGACAGGTCCTGGGCGGTTACATCGAGCAGACCGCGCCCGCGCCCAAGGGCGACTCGCCCGAGCTGCTGCCCGATCCCGAGCACAACGACATCGGCCCGCACATGGCGTACGCGATCCAGTGGTGGCTCTTCTCCGCGGGCGTCCCCGTGGGCTGGGTGGTCCTGGTCCGCCGCGAGCGCCGGGAGCGCGCGAGCGCCGCCACCGCCGAGACCGCCCCGGAACCGGCCCCGGCCACCGTGTAGACCACGCGGACCGGTCCCGGCCGTTCACCCGCGCGGCCCCCGCGGGAACGGCCCCGGTCCGTGCCGCCGGCCGCCGGCGGAAGCGGTTGTCCCCGCCCGGCGTCGTGCACGGCCCCCGCTCCGACGCACTCCCGCATCACCCGGTCGGCCCCCGACCCGATTGGCCCCGGCCCCTGCCGGGAACCCGCCCCACGTGCACCCACGTATCGAGGACTACGCGCTCATCGGGGACGAACAGACGGCCGCACTGGTGGGCCGGGACGGGTCGATCGACTGGCTATGCGTGCCACGGTTCGACTCGGCCGCCTGTTTCGCCGCGATGCTCGGCGACGAGAACAACGGCCACTGGCGGATCGCGCCCAAGGGGGCGGGCCCCTGTACCCGGCGCGCGTACCGGCCGGACTCCCTGGTACTCGACTCGGAATGGGAGACGGAGGACGGCTCGGTCCGGGTGACCGACTTCATGCCGCAGCGTGACAAGGCCCCCGATCTCATCCGCATCGTGGAGGGCCTCAGCGGCCGTGTCACGGTGCAGAGCACCCTGCGGCTGCGCTTCGACTACGGCTCGGTCGTGCCGTGGATGCGCAAGTCGGACGGCCACCGGGTGGCGGTCGCGGGACCGGACTCCGTATGGCTGCGCAGCGAGCCCGAGGTACCGACCTGGGGCAAGGACTTCCGTACGCTCTCGGAGTTCACCGTGGAGGAGGGCGAGAAGGTCGCCTTCGTCCTGACCTGGCACCCCTCGCACTGGTCGCGGCCGCCGCTCATCGACCCGTTCGAGGCGCTGCGGTGCAGTGTCGCCGACTGGCAGGCGTGGGCGGCGCGCTGCCGCTACGAGGGCCCGCACCGGGACATCGTGGTCCGCTCCCTGATCACCCTCAAGGCCCTCACCTACGCGCCGACGGGCGGCATCGTGGCGGCCCCCACCACCTCGCTCCCGGAGGAGCTGGGCGGCGTCCGCAACTGGGACTACCGCTACTGCTGGCTCCGCGACTCCACGCTGACCCTCGGCGCGCTCCTGGCGGCCGGGTACCACGAGGAGGCCGAGGCCTGGCGCGACTGGCTGCTGCGCGCGGTCGCGGGCGACCCGGCAGACCTCCAGATCATGTACGGGCTCTCCGGCGAGCGCCGGCTGCCCGAGTTCGAGCTGCCGTGGCTGCGCGGCTTCGCCGGTTCGTACCCGGTCCGGATCGGCAACGAGGCGGTGAAGCAGCTACAGCTGGACGTGTACGGCGAGGTCATCGACTCGCTCGAACTGGCCCGGCGTTCCGGCCTGCCGTCCAAACCGCACATGTGGCGGTTGCAGTGCGCGCTGATGGACTTCCTGCGGACCGCCTGGCGGCAGCCCGACGAGGGGATCTGGGAAGTCCGCGGTCCCCGTCGCCACTTCGTGTACTCGAAGGTGATGGCGTGGGTGGCCGCCGACCGCGCCGTGCGCACCCTGGAGGCCGAACCGGGGCTCACCGGCGACCTGGAAGGCTGGCGCGAGATGCGCGACGAGGTGCACAAGGAGGTGTGCGAGCGCGGGTTCGACGCCGAGCGGAACACCTTCACGCAGTCCTACGGTTCACGTGAGCTGGACGCGTCGCTGCTGCTCATCCCGCGCGCCGGTTTCCTGCCGCCGGACGATCCGCGGGTCGTCGGCACCATCGACGCGGTCCGCGCGGAACTCGAACGCGACAACTTCCTGCTGCGCCGCTACAGCGAGGAGGGCACGGACGTCGACGGCCTGCCGGGCGGCGAGGGCGCCTTCCTCGTCTGCTCGTTCTGGCTCGCCGACGCGCTGCACATGACGGGCCGCACGCAGGAGGCCCGCGAACTGTTCGAGCGGCTGATCAAGCTCGCCAACGACGTCGGGCTGCTCGCCGAGGAGTACGACCCCGTGGGGCGCCGCCAGCTCGGCAACTTCCCGCAGGCCTTCAGCCATCTCGGCCTGGTGGGCACCGCGTTCAACCTGTTCGGAGGTGAGAGCCCCAAGACGACGGGAGGGGCCGAACAGATCGAATGACGGGGTGAGGGAGGATGGGTGCCATGGATCTTGGACTGAAGGACCGTGTGTACGTCGTCACGGGAGCCACCCGTGGTCTGGGCAACGCCGCCGCGCGCGAGCTCACCGCGGACGGCGCGAAGGTGATCGTCTCGGGGCGCGACGAGAAGAGCGCCGCCGACGCCGCTTCCGCGCTCGGCCCGAACGCGGTCGGGGTGGCCGCCGACAACGCCGACCCCCGGACCCCGGCCCGGCTGATCGCGGCGGCGCGCGAGCACTTCGGCGGGTTCGACGGCATCCTCATCAGCGTCGGCGGGCCGCCGCCCGGGTTCGTCGCGGACACCACGGACGAGCAGTGGACGGCCGCGTACGAGTCCGTGTTCCTGGGCGCGGTCCGGCTGGCCCGCGCGGCCGCCGCGGAGCTGGGTGACGGCGGCGTCGTCGGTTTCGTCCTGTCGGCGTCCGTGCACGAGCCGATCCCGGGCCTGACCATCTCCAACGGTCTGCGTCCGGGCCTGGCCGGCTTCGCCAAGTCCCTCGCCGACGAGCTGGGCCCGCGGGGCATCCGGGTGCTCGGTCTGCTCCCGTCCCGCATCGACACGGACCGCGTCCGCGAGCTCGACGGCCTCTCCGCCGACCCGGAGGCCACCCGGGCGGCCAACGAGGCCCGCATCCCGCTGCGCCGGTACGGCGCCCCGGAGGAGTTCGGCCGGACGGCGGCCTTCCTGCTCTCCCCCGCGGCGTCCTACCTGACGGGCATCATGCTGCCGGTGGACGGCGGCATGCGGCACGGGTTCTAGCGGCGGCGGTCGACGGGGGCTCGGCGTGCCCCGTCCTCGCGCGGCAGGCGGCGGGGCGGCCGGGCGGAGAGCCCGGTCCGCCGCCGTCCGAATCAACTCACGCGTTCCGCGCGGTGCTTGACCCCGCGCAGGCGCACCTCCGCGGGGAACGCGGCGAGGCCCGCCGAGTCGCGAGCGTGCGCGAGCGCCTCCGTCGTGAGCAGGTGCAGCGTGTGTCCGGGGTCCACATGGGGTTCCAGCAGCAGCTGCACCCGTGCGCCCGGAGCGTTCCGCCTCCCGGTCAACCGCACCTGGGCGTGCGCGACACCGTCCAGGCGTCCGGCGTCCTCCGCCAGTACGCCCTCCAGGGCCCGGCCACGCAGCAGGGCGCCCTCACCGTCGCCGACGTCGACCAGCACCTCGGTCAGCCGGCGCCTGCGCAGCACGGCCGCCAGCCACCACAGGGCGAGCAGGACGAGCACCGCGAGCCCGGCGATGACGGCCGGCCACCACCAGCCCTGGTCCCGCCAGCGGGTCCGCCCGGCGTCGCTCAGCAGCACGTCGTGCGGCCCGTCGTGGATCCACCACGAGGGCGACCGCACACCCAGTCCGATCGCGAGCACGGAGCCGCCGAGAACGACCAGGGCGAGCCCGACGACTCCCAGCAGCACCCGGTTGACGATCCTGAGCACCGTCCTCACCCCTTCCGTCCGGGACGCCTCACGTGCACCGAGAGCCCGGGGGGCCGGGAGAGACCCAGCCCCCTGATGCCGTCGGCGAGCGTGGCGTCCAGATCGGCACGTACGTCGTCGAGTTCACGGAAGTGCGAGACCGCGTGGACGTCCACCGTGCGCCGCCCCGGCCGGACCCTGGCCGACTGCACGCCGGAGACCTCCATGGCCCGGTCGCGCAGTGCCGTGGCGGCGGCGTCCCGGTGCAGCCCGGCGCGTACGTCGTGGTGGGTGCGCCGCATCGGCAGGACGCCGCGCAGTCCCGGGGTCACCGCGAGGACGATCAGCCAGAGCCCGAGGGCCGTGGCGATCCCGGCGCCGACGAGCATCCAGGTGTCGTCCAGGGGGCGTTCGGCCAGTTGCCGGGCGAGAGACCTGCGCCAGTGCAGCGCGGGCCGGTGGCCCCGGACGGCCGCGACGTCGTACAGGAAGACGCCCGCGCCGATCAGCAGGACCAGCGCGACGATCCCCGCGGGGACGCGGCGCAGCGACCAGAACCGTCCCTGGCCGCCGTCCTCCTCGCCGAGGGTGCGCGCGGGGTCGTGGACGTCCGCCCGCGCGGACCGGTCGAGCTCGTCCGCGGGCGGTTTCTCCAACACGGGCAAGCGTCGGGTCGTGCTGTCGGAGCCCTGAGGCTCGCTCATTGCGTCCTCCCCTGTGCCACGCCGGGTACCGGTACCAGGTGCAGCCGTTCCACCTGGACGGTCACCTCCGGCACTTCCATCCCCGTCAACGCGCTTACCCGCTCCGCGACATGACAACGCACCGCTTTGCAGCGGGCGCCGATGTCGGCGGGGTAGGCGAGTTCGAGGTGGAGCTGGACACGGGCGCTGTCGTGGCGGACGAGGACCGTCGCGTGCGGAGGCGCGGCGGCCGGGGGCAGTGGCCCGACGGCCTCGCGGGCCGCCTGAGCGGCGGTCTTGGCCACGACCCGGTCGGCGATCCGGGTCGCGCCGCGCTCGGCCGCCGCGACCACCGCCGTGGGCAGCCGGGTGTCACCGGGCGTACCGGTCACGGGTGTCACCGCCGCCGGTCGTCACGCGGACGGAAGAAGGCGCCGAGGTCCACGTCCCCTTCGAGGAAGCGGCCGACGACGAAACCGACGGCGCCCAGGGCGGCCACGAGCAGGAAGGCCCCGAATCCCCCGAAGTACCCGGCGAAGCCCAGCGCCATTCCGGCGATCATGCCGATCACGGCCAAGCTCATGTGCGCTCCTCAGCAGTTCGGTGGCCGGTCAGATCACTGGAGCCGCGACTCGGGCTCCTCGTCCTCTTCGTCGGGAAGCTTCACGTCGCTCACGGCGATGTTGACCTCGACGACCTCAAGGCCCGTCATGCGCTCCACGGCCGTGATCACGTTCTCCCGCACCGCGCGGGCCACGTCCGCGATCGACACCCCGTACTCGACGACGATCTCCAGGTCGAGCGCGGTCTGCACCTCGCCGACCTCGGCCTTCACACCCCTGGCGACGGACTTCGAGCCGCCCGGGACCCGGTCGCGCACCGCTCCGAAGGTACGGCTCAGCCCGCTGCCCATGGCGTGCACGCCGAGCACGTCCCTGGCCGCGAGTCCGGCGATCTTCTCCACGACACCGTCGGCGATGGTCGTCCGCCCCCTGGTGGCGGGATCGCCGCCGCCGCGACGGGTGGGCTTGCGGGTCTGGGGCGTCTCGCCCTCGGGGTTGTCCGTCCGGTTCCGCTCCGTCATGTCGGTCATCGCCGCACGTCCCTTTCGGTCGTCCTCCTCCGCCCACACTAAGTGCGCCCTCGCGATTGCGCGCCAGGGATGCGGCAGGCTGGTGGAATGACGGCGGACCGATGGACACGGGCGGTAAGACAGCAGCTCGGGCTGGGGCGGCTGCTCCCTCTCGGCCACCACCGCGACGGAGCGTGGATCACCGAGGAGGCGGCCGGCGCGGTGCTGCGGCGTGCGGCGGCCGCCGTCCCCGGGGTCCGCCTCGACGCGCTGCGGGTCTCCCTCACGGATCCGGAGACGACGTACGAGCCCGCCGTGCCGTCTCCGCCCGGCGCGCTGCCGCCCGGTCCGCTCCGCGTCACCGGGGAGTTCGCCGCGTCGGCGGGCCCGTCGGCACCGGGCGGCGAACCGCTCCCCGCGGCGGCGGCCCGGTTGCGTTCCGCCCTGGCCGCGGCGGCGACGGAGCGTCTGGGGCTCATGGTGACGGAGGTGGACCTGCGGGTGACGGACCTGCTGGACACCGACGGCCCGTCCCCTTCGGGGGGCCGGGGCACCCTCGACCCGACCGATGGGCCGGACCTGACCGGTGCCCCCGATCCGACCGGTACCCCCCGTCCGACCGGCGGGTCGGACGGGGGAGGTGGGCCGGGTCCGCTCGGTGGATCGGGGCCGCTCCGCGGAGCAGGTCCGACCGGCGGAGCGGGAACGCTCGGTGGAGCGGGGCCGACCGGTGGAGCAGGTCCGACCGGCGGAGCGGGACCGCTCGGTGGATCGGGGCCGCTCGGCGGAGCAGGTCCGACCGGTGGAGCGGGACCGCTCGGTGGATCGGGGCCGCTCGGCGGAGCAGGTCCGACCGGTGGAGCGGGACCGACCGGTGGATCGGGGCCGCTCGGCGGAGC
>NZ_JBHWEL010000063.1:0-16404 GCF_042734135.1 Streptomyces sp. NPDC059668
GCCCACTGGTGCACCAGTGGGCCGGGTCCCCCGCCCGTACCGGGCCCCGAGCCTCACGAGGCGCCGCGCGGGAACGTCCCGGCGCCTCGCGGGCCTTCGGCCGGGGGGCACCGTCTCATCGTCCGTCCGCACGGGCTTCGACGCGTCCCGGGCCGCCGGCATCGAGCGGGCGGCACGGGACCGGACGGGACGGGACGGATCAACGACGTTCGCGAGCCGCTGCCTTCGGCAGGCCGGGCGCTACCGGTGGCTGCCGGATCAATCCGTACGCCGCGTACGGGCCGGCCGGACGACGAGGATCCGATACCGCTCGTCGTGCGCTCACTCGCGGAGCCCGGGTTCGATGTACTCGAAGGTCGGGCCGGCTGTCGTGTCGTCCCCGTCAGGCGTCCGCATCAGGCTCTGCGCCTGTGCCTTGAGCGCGTACATCGTGCCGGTCGCGGCGCCCAGCGAGCTCGGGCTGCCGTTGAACGCCTGGTCCAGTTGGTGGAGCAGCACGCAGTACGTCTTGTTGAACTGCTCCTGGGCAGCTCGGACGGGACTGCCCACGGGGTGATCCGCCATCCGCGGATTGGGGCGCATCGGGTGGACACCTTCGGGATCGACCACGACCGCGTCGCCCGTGGGCCCGGACCGCGGTGTGTCACCCCGCTGGTATCGCCGGCCCGACTTGAGTTCCTGGAACCGGTAGTAGTGGGCGACTTCGTCGCGCTCGGCATGGAAGACGTCGTGGTCGCCGTCCCAGACCTCGCCGCGGGACGCGCCCTCGCCCTGCTCGACGATTTCTTTCAGCGCCGCCAGGGCCGAGCCGAGATCGGTGACCGCGGTCATCTGCGCGCCCGTGTGCGCGAAGGGGCCTGCGGCGACCTGGCGGGCCGGATCGCCGCGGAAGACCGCCTGTTCGCCGAGTTCCGCGCACAAGTGGCGCAGTCCCTGCTCGATCGCGTCGTAGAACTGCCCGATCGTCTCGTACTCGTCGCCCTCGGCGGGAGCGCCGACTCGCGCGGGCCGTTCGAGGCGGAGGAACATCTCGAGCGCTTCCGGCCCGAAGGGAACCAGTGACATGACCAACGAGCGGTCGCCGTGCGGCAGGGGCCTGGGATGGCGGGGCAGCATGTGCGGCGCGTCCAGGCGGGGGCGGCCGCCGACCGCGTTGAGCAGGTTCGCCGCCAGTGCCAGGTGGACCATCTCCTCGACGAAGACACTGCTCACCACCTGAACGGCGTCAGGGTTCCTGGACGGGTCCAGCGAGTAGAGGGCGCAGAGGTAGGGCGGCAGTGTGGCGTGTTCCAGCTCGATCGCCCATTGCAGGTGCTCACGAAGGCTTTCGAGTGTCGTTATCGGTGCCGCTGAACGTGTCTCGGTGACGTCAGGCTGTTCGGGATGAGGCACAGGTCTTCTCACTTCGGCTGTTCAAGGGGGTAAGTGCACGGGTGACGACGGGAGTTCGGGTCGTTCACCCGGACAGCGGGGTGCCGTCCGGGCGGCTTCGGACCGTCCGGGCCGGCAGGGTGACTCGTAGGGTCGAGGGGTGCGGCGAGTCCGTCGGACGGAACGCTCGGCGTCGCCGGCCGCCACGATCTTCACGACATCTCTCCCGGTCTGCCGGGACACCCGTCACTGTCAGTTCCTCAGCTATGACAGGACCGCCGACGGATCTGTGACAGCCCCGTCGAGACCGACGGCGGTCCGTGCCTCCTGGGCGGCCGTGACCGCGGGCTTCGCCCGGCTCGCCTCGCTCCGGGCAGCGCCGACCCGGGTGAGCGCCGGGGACCGGATGAGACCACCCCCCTTACTCGGATATATTTTGTCCGTGACAGTATTTGCGCCGTGGCGGTCGTGAACGGGAGGACACCTATGGACGCCGGGGATGACGCAGGCTCGCTCGACCGGGCGACGAGGGATTTCGTCGCGGCCCGCCCTCAGCTCTTCGGGATCGCCTACCGCGTGCTCGGCAGCGCCATGGAGGCCGAGGACATCGTGCAGGAGGCGTGGCTGCGGTGGCAGAAGGCGGACCGCGCCGACATCCACGAACCCGCCGCGTTCCTGGCCACGGTCACCGCCCGGCTGGCGATCAACCTCGCCCAGTCCGCCAGGGTGCGGCGCGAGACGTACATCGGACCCTGGCTCCCCGAGCCGGTCGACACCAGCGTGGACCCGCAGCTGGGCGCCGAACGCGCGGAGGCCCTGGACATGGCCGTCCTCTTCCTCCTGGAGAAACTGAACCCGGTGGAACGGGCCGCGTACGTCCTGCGGGAAGCCTTCGACTACCCCTACGGACGGATCGCCGACATCCTGGAGACCAGCGCGGTCAACGCTCGTCAACTGGTCAGCCGCGCCCGCAAACACCTCGCGGCCGAGCGCAGGGACCCGGTCAGTCCCGCCCTGCACCGAAGGCTGCTGGAGGCCTTCCTCGCGGCGGCGCGGACGGGCAGTCTCTCGGCGCTGGAGGACGTGCTCAGTGCCGACGTGGTCAGCTACGCCGACGGCGGAGGCATCCGCGGGGCGTCCAGGATCCCGGTCGTCGGCCGTCTCCGTGTCTCCAAGTACCTCGCCGCCTTCGCCCCGCGGTTCTGGCCTCCGGCGGAGGTCCAGTGGGTCGAGGCCAACGGCAGCCCGGCCGTCCTCGTCTCGGCCGACGGGAAGCCGGTGGCCCTGCTCTCCTTCGACGTGTCGGAGCGCGGCATCGAACGCCTCATGTGGGTCATGAATCCCAGCAAGCTGATGCCCTACGTGGCGTCACTCGGCGAATGAGGTCCCCCGTCGGGCGACTGCTCACACGAGTGACCGAAGGAACCACGCCGTGTGCCCCGTTCGCAGGTGCACGGGACCGCCGTCCGCCGCCAACGGGCGGCCCCTGCCGGCGATCGCCCTGGTCCTCCACGCCTGCCGGCCGGGGCCCGGCACCTCGGACACCCTGGGTCACGCGGCGAGTACACCCGGTCAGTGAGTCATGAGCAGCAGCATGACGGCCGTTCCCAGGGCGGTCACCCCGTTCCAGAAGTGGTCGTTGAGCTCCCTGACGGTGAAGACGCCGCCGCTCCCGGACACGCGCCACGGGGGCATGCCGCGGGTCAGCAGCCTCAGCGCATGAGTGAGGAGACAGAGAGCCAGTACCGCGGTGACCGTGTCGGCCGCCTTCATCGACCCCACGGCTCGGTCTGTCTGATGCATCGTCAAAGGTTCTGCACCCAGAGCTTCGTGCGGCTCGGCCGCTCCGGGGCGGGTCATCCAGGCCATCGCGGCCATGCCGACCGCGTGCGGAAGCCGCTTCACGACCGCGGCCGGTCCGGACTTCCGGCGGCGGTCCACCGCGGTCAGCGGGTACCACAGCGCGGCGGCGACGAAGAAGGCCGTCGGCGCCGCTCCGGGCAGCACCCGGCCCAGGTTCCACCACGGCATCACCGCCATGGCCAGGGCCATGACGGCGTGCAGAAGACGGTCGACGCGGCTGCGCCACCCCGGACACCGTGGCAGGACTCCGTACCGCAGGGCGTGGACGGCTGACGCCGCGAACAGCGGTGTCAGCATGCAGTAGATGACATCGGAGGCACTCATGCCGTGCCGCGCCCTCCCACGAACGGACCGATTCCCTCGTGACGTGCGTGCGCACCGCCGCACGTGCGGGTGTCGCCGGCAGGGCGGGACGGCCGAGGCCGTCCCGCCGCCGAGCGGGCGCGGGGTCAGGCAGTGGGGCGCGGGGCGCGCAGATGGGCGCGCTGGGCGAGTTCTTCCTCGTCGACCAGTTCGAGCATGGGCCTGCCCGGCGCGCACAGCATGGTCACCACGAAGCGTGTGCGGGCGTCGGCCAGCGCGTTGCCGTCCTGGTAGTGGATGGCGTCGCCGCCCGGCTCCCAGAACGTACCGCCCGCCTCCACCACACGCTCGGGCTCACCTTCGAGCTCGAAGCGCACCGCGCCTTCGACGACGTACCCGAAAGCCGGTCCCGAGTGCCGGTGCGGAGGGGTTCCCGGGTCGCCGGGCTCCCATTCGACGTGGATCGTCATCGCCGAGGCACCTTCGGGCACGGTGATCGGCGACGCGTCCTGCAGCATCTTCGCCGCGCGCGTCCAGCTCGGCCCGTCCTCGCCGTTCCCGTGTCCGTGCCCGCCGTGCCCGTGGCCGTGATCGTGCGCTGAGTCCTTGTTCGACACTGGTTCGCACCTTCCGTAGATCATCCACAAAGCCACGGGTGGCACACCGTCCGCCGGACAAGAGGTCCCGCCTCCGGTCCCCGTGGCTGTTTCGTCGTGATGACCGGGTGCGCCGTGGATCTGTGACACGAGGCGGGGCCTGGCCGTACCCCGGGGCGGCGTGCTCGGCCGCGGGTGGCGCGGTGTCACGACGTGCCCGCTTCACTCGCCCTGGGTGAGCATCACGGGTGCGGTGTCACACGGACCGCCGCTGCCCTGTCCTTGTTGGTACAGACACTGCCGACCCGTGCGACGCGACCCCGGTCCGGATGGACCACGTCGACTTCTTCGCGCCGCGCGGGGCGCCTATCCGAGAGGACCCCATCATGAAGGTTGTAGTCATCGGCGGAACCGGACTCATCGGATCGAAGCTGGTGGGCAAGCTCGCCGAACACGGCCACGAGGCGGTGCCGGCCTCCCCCAGCAGCGGGGTGAACACGCTGACGGGTGAGGGCGTCACCGAAGTCCTGCGCGGAGCCCAGGTGGTGGTGGACGTCTCCAACTCCCCCTCGTTCGCGGACGACGACGTCATGGAGTTCTTCCGTACCTCCACCACGAACCTCCTGAAGGCCGAGAAGGAGACCGGCGTGACCCACCACGTCGCGCTGTCCGTGGTCGGCACCGAACGGCTCCAGGAGAGCGGCTACTTCCGCGCCAAGCAGGTACAGGAGGAGCTGATCAAGGAGTCCGGGATTCCCTACTCCATCGTTCACGCCACGCAGTTCTTCGAGTTCATGAAGGGCATCGCGGACTCGGGCACCCAGGGCGACACCGTGCATCTCGCCCCGGTCGGGATCCGGCCCGTCCACTCCGACGACGTCGCCGCCGTCGTGGGCGCCACCGCCGTCGGCACACCGGTCGGCGGCGTGGTCGAGGTGGCCGGTCCCGACACGTTCCAGCTGGACGAGCTGATCGGCAAGGGTCTCGCCGCCAGGAACGACCCCCGTACGGTCGTCGCGGACCCCAAGGCCCCTTACTTCGGTGCCCGGTTGCAGGAGACCACCCTGCTCCCCGGCCCCGACGTCCGCGTCGGCGCGGTGCGTTTCGCCGACTGGGTCGCCCAGCAGCGGTAGTCCCGCCCCTGAGCGGTTCCGCCGCCAGGGCCTGTCCCCTGCGAGGGCCGCCTCCGCGCCGCACGGCGGGCGTGGAGGCGGCCCTCGCCTCCGGGGCGACCGGCCGGCTCGCCGCACGGGCGGGCCGCATCCGCCACGGCAGCGGCGCACGCCCGCGCCCGGGTCCGCGCCGGAGACCGGAAACGCCCCGCACCGAGGGCGTACGGGCAACGAGTGAACCGAGGAGAACACCGAATGACAGAAGAAAGCGTGTCGCACCCGCGCCCGATCGCCCCGATCGGACACGTGGAACCCGTACCGCGGCGCGTCCGTGGGCTGATCGGTGGCCGCACCGTCTTCGACACCCGGCGCGCGCTGTACGTCTGGGAATGGCTCGCCTATCCCCAGTTCAGCATCCCGGTCGAGGACATGGTCGAGGGAGTGCTGACGGACGACGGCCATGTCGAGGTGCTGGGCGCCGGGCCCGCCCGGCGCCACTCCCTGCGGACCGGGTCCGAGGTCCGCGAGGGCTCGGCGTGGGTCTGGGACGACGCCGCTCCGGAACGTCTGCGCGGCACCGTCCGTTTCGAATGGAAGGCGCTGGACTCCTGGTTCGAGGAGGACGAGCCGGTCTTCGTCCACCCGAGGAGCCCCTACTCCCGGGTGGACGCCCTGCGTTCGTCCAGCACGGTCCGCGTGGAGCTGGACGGCGTCGTGCTGGCGGACGCGCCGAACTGTGTGAAGCTGTTCGAGACCGGCCTGCCGACCCGGTACTACCTCGACCGCGAGCACGTCGACTGGACCCTGCTGCGCCGCTCCGACACGGTGACCCACTGCCCGTACAAGGGCACCACCAGCAGCTACTGGTCGTTCGACAGCGACGTCGCCACCCACGACGACATCGCCTGGATGTACGACTTCCCGACGATCCAGGCCAACCGCGTCGCGGGCATGACGGCGTTCTACAACGAACACGTGGACCTGTACGTCGACGACACACTGCTGCCGCGGCCCACCGGGTTGTAGAACTCGACCGGTTGCCGCCGGGCCCGCTGGGCGGGCCCGGCGGACGGGCCCTGATTCCCGGTGGCGGTCACGACGCACCGCATGCGCGCTGTCGGCGCGGCGCCCCTGTCACAGATCCCCGGCATGCTCGGTCATTCCGGGCAGACACTCACAGGGCTGAACGCGCGACCACGCCCAGGACGGTGGTGCGCGCCCTGTGACGTGGTGGACCTACGGAAGGGCGGGACACGGTGTCCGACAGGGATTCAGCACATACTCGCGAGAACGGCATTTCCACGGGGACGACGGCGCGGCAGCAAGGCGGCCAGGCCCCTGCCGGACACGGCGCGACGGCCCGGCCCGGGGGTGAGGAACCGACGGCCCCGCACGGTGACCTCCCCGTACCCGAACACGGCCTCCTCCTCACGTACTTCCTGACCGTGAGCGACGTCGCGGTCTCGCGACGCTTCTACGCCGACGTGTTCGGCGGTGAGGTCGTGATGGCGGAGAACCCGGCGATCGTCAAGGTGGCGAACAGCTGGATCATCATGAACCCCGGCGGCGGACCCACCCCGGACAAGCCGGGCGTCACACTGGAAGTTCCGGCCGACAGCGACCGGGTGTCCAGCTTCCTGAACGTGCGCGTGGCCGACATGGCGGCCTTCCACGCGCACGCCGTCGCGAAGGGGGCGCGCTTCCTGACCGAGCCTCTCGACCGGGCATCGGAGATCCGCTGCTATCTGCGCGACCCGGACGGCCATCTCATCGAGGTGGGCCAGTCCACGGGTCTGCTCAGCGGAATCCTGGCCGCCCTGCCCGCGGAGTCCTGACCACGGCTTCCTCCCACACCTCGCCGCCGACGCCGCCGAGCACCGAGAAGGTGGCCGATCGGCCACCCGAACCCCGAGGCGTGTCGCGAAAGTCCCGCCTGCCTCGCGGCGCCCGGCACGCCCACCGCTCGGACAGGGGGACTCGCGCGGCAGGTCCTAATGCCGGACGCGGACGACGAGTTTGCCGGTGGCGCGGTCGTGCTCCATGTCGTCGTGGGCCCGCGGCACCTGCTCCAGGCCGTCGTAGACGCGGTCCACGGGGAAGGCCAGCCGGCCGGCCGCGACCGCGTCGAGGATTTCCTGGAAGGCCTCCCGGGGCAGGTCGGCGGCGTCGCCGAAGTAGCCCGCCAGCCGCACCCCCTTCGGCAGGTACTCGTTCGGGGAGAAGTCCCGCACCGTCCACTGGTTGGAGAGGCTGCCGCCGAAGCAGGCCGTGCCGTGCACGCGTACCGCGCGCAGGGTGTCGGGCAGGGTCGGGGTGCCGACGAGATCGAGGGCGGCGTCGACTCCGTGCGGGTACAGCTCGCGCACGGCGGCCGCGACCTCACCGGTGTCGAGCAGCGGGTGGTCGACACCGCGCCGCTTCAGCAGGTCCAGGCGGTCCGGCCGCCGGGTGGTGGCGAGCACCGTGGCGCCACGCCAGGTGGCCAGCGCGGCGGCCGCCAGGCCCACCGAGGAGGTGCCGCCGCGGATCAGCACGGACTGGCCGGGTTTCAGGTCGAGACCGACGGTGAGCGAGCCGTGGGCGGTCTGCACCATCTCCGGCAGGGCGCCCAGCAACTCCCAGGGCAGGTCGGTGTCGACGGGGATGACCTGGGACAGCGGCACGGACGTGTACTCGGCATAGCCGCCGTCGTAGGTGCGTCCCATGTCCCCCATCATCGCGACGACCTTCTGTCCCACGGCCAGCATGCTGCCGTCCGGAGCCGCGTCGACGGTGCCGGCGGCCTCGATGCCCGGCACCCGGGGGAAGCCGACGCCCACACTCAGGCCCAGTCGAAGCTTCAGCTCCGAGCGGTTGAGGCCGAACGCCTCGACGCGGATGCGTACCCAGCCGTCCCGCCTGGGCGGGAGCGGGAGGGTGGTCAGCCGCAGATTGTCCACAGGGCCGGGGGCGGAGAGCTGGACAGCGCGCATGGTGGTCGGCGAGGACGTCACGGGCCTGCCTTCTTCCCTGGGGAGGAGAGTCGGTCGGCGGTCCTCAACACGCTGTCGCCGCGGTTTCATTCCCGACTCGCCCTGGCCACTCGCCTGTTGGGGCGCGGCCGTCCGCGCCGCGGACCGTCCGGCGATCGGGTCAGCGGGCCGCGTGGAACGTGCGCCGGTAGGCCTGCGGCGAGACACCGATCGCCGCGTGCAGGTGCTGGCGCAGGGAGGTGCCGGTCGCGAAGCCGACCTCGCCGGCGATCTGGTCGACCGAGAGCTCGCTGCACTCCAGCAGGTGGCGGGCGCGGGTGACGCGCTGCTGGATGAGCCAGCGGCCGGGGCTCAGGCCCACCTCGTCGTGGAAACGCCGGGCGAAGGTGCGCAGGCTCATCCGGGCGTGGCCGGCGAGGTCGGCCAGCGTCAGCGGGTCACCCAGACGGGCCAGCGCCCACACCCGGGTCGCGGCGGTACTGGTCGCCACGGGGTCGGGAACGGGCTGCTCGATGTACTGGGCCTGGCCGCCGTCGCGCCAGGGCGGCACCACACAGCGCCGGGCCACACTGTTCGCCAGCTCGCTGCCGTGGTCCTTGCGCAGGATGTGCAGGCAGATGTCGACTCCGGAGGCGGCACCGGCGGAGGTGAGGATCGTGCCGTCGTCCACGAAGAGGACGTCCGGATCCAGGTCCACCCCGGGGTACGCGCGGCGGAACTCGTCGGCGAGCTGCCAGTGCGTGGTCGCCCGCCGCCCCTCCAGGAGACCGGCCGCCGCCAGCACGAACGCGCCGGTGCAGATGGAGACGAGACGGGTGCCCGGCCGGATGAGCGCGAGTGCCGCGGCGACCTCGGCGGGGAGCTCCTCGGTGACGATCGCGGGCGTGATGGCCGGGATCACCACCGTGTCGGCCGTGCGCAGGACCTCGGGACCGTGCTCCACGGTGATCGAGAAGTCCGCGTTGCTGCGCACCGGGCCGCCGTCGACGGTGCAGGTCAGCACCTCGTACCGGCCGTCCGCCGCGCCGAGGATCCGGCTGGGGATGCCGAGCTCGAAGGGGTAGACGCCGTCGAGCGCCAGGACGACCACTCTCTCCACATGCCGCATGGCACGATCCTATCGGAGATTGGCAATCGTGCCATTTCACGGAGCGCTCCGCCCCGGCAGGCTGGGTGTCATGACTACTAAGAACACGATGCGCGCGATCAGTCAGGACGTTCTCGGCGGACCCGAGGTCCTCAAGGTGGTGGAGAAGGAGCGCCCGGTTCCCGGACCCAGCGAGGTGCTGGTGCGGGTGCGGGCGGCCGGGGTCAACCCGACCGACTGGAAGCACCGCGCGACCGGCCTGTTCCTGGGCCAACCGCCCTTCGTCCTCGGCTGGGACGTCTCCGGCGTGGTGGAGGCCGTCGGGATCGGCGTCACCGTCCACGCGCCGGGCGACGAGGTCTTCGGCATGCTGCCCTACCCCTTCGGGCACGGCTCGCACGCCGAGTACGTGACCGCTCCCGCGCGTTCCTTCGCGCGCAAGCCGGCCGGCATCGACCACACGGAGGCCGGCGCCCTCCCGCTGGTCTCGCTCACCGCCTGGCAGGCACTCGTCGACACGGCCGACGTTCGGCCCGGTCAGCGTGTGCTGATCCACGCGGCCGCCGGCGGAGTCGGGCACGTGGCCGTGCAGATCGCCAAGGCACGGGGCGCGTACGTGATCGGCACCGCGAGCGCCGGCAAGCACGAGTTCCTGCGCAAGCTGGGCGCGGACGAGCTGATCGACTACCGCGAGACCGACTTCACCGAGGCCGTGCGGGACGTCGACGTGGTTCTCGACACGATCGGCGACGACAACACCTTCCAGTCCCTGCGCGTGCTGCGGAAGGGCGGGATCGTGGTGTCGATCCTGCCGGTGGGCCCGGAGGAGCTGTACGAGGAGGCCGCCCGGCTGGGCGTGCGGGCGGCGCGGATGCTGGTGGAGGCCGACCAGGCGGGCATGCGGGCGATCGCGGATCTCGTCGACAAGGGCCTGCTGCGCCCGACGGTCACGGGCGCGTTCCCCCTGGCCGACGCCGCCGAGGCGCACAGGCTCGGGGACACCGGCCGGACCGTGGGCAAGCTGGTGCTGCTGGCCGACTGACGCGCAGCACGGGGCACGGGCGCGATCACCTCGCCCGTGCCCCGCCGCGCGTTCCCTCCGCACCGGCCGGCCCTCCACGCCCCGGCGTCCGGACCGAGCAGGCGACTCGAGGAGTCCTCGCCTAAATCGAAGACATATGTCAATCGAACATGCTGAAATTCACTCCAACGAGGGTAACTTGCAGAGCGGGGGCCGGAGTTGTGGGCCTTCCCCCTTCATCAGGAGCGGTTCAGCAGCCGGTTGGAGACGATGTCGTCGTGACCCACGACCCCGCGCCGCCGCACCGGCATCTGCGCGTCCACCGGGACCGGGGCAACACCGTGCTGGAGCTCCACGGCGAGATCGACATCCTCACCGCCCTGGAGATCACCCCGTACCTGGACTCGGCCACCGGCCGACCGGAGCCACAGGTCGTGATCGACCTGCGACCCGTCGAGTTCTTCGACTGCTCGGGGCTGCGCCTGCTGTACCGGGCGAGGAGCCGGGTCCTCGCCCGGGGCGGACGGCTGCACCTGGTCTGCGACCGTCCACTGACCCTGCGCATGCTGAGGGTGACCGGCCTGGACCGACTCCTGCCGCCCTCCGCGTCACTCGACGAGGCCCTGACACAGCCGGAGACGGCGTCCGGCACCTTGTGACCGGAGACCTTTCGAGAAGGTATGACGTGCTTCATACCTCACTTCCGCCCAAGCCCGGAAGCGGCTAGGTACTATCAAAGTCGCACCTAGGGCGGAAGGCTCTGTTCCGGATCGCATCACCAGGCTGCGCGTCACCACTCCGCGGAGCCGGCCCGGGCGGCGGCCCGGCCCCCCGGCCACCCCCATCGGTCCACTCGGGCCGCCGGACATCACGGCACCCCCAGGACTGATGGCGGAACGACACCGAAGGACCTTTCCATGCCGATCACCTGCACGGTCGTCCCCTCTGCCCGACTGCGCCGCATCCGCCTCCCCGGCACCGTGTCCGCCCTGCGGGCCGCCTCCGTCACGGCAAGGAGTGACCGACCCGTGCCGCAGGTCCCCCGCGGCTGCCCGCACACCCCGGCCGCCGCCCTCAACTCGCCCGGTACGGAAGAGGAGTAGCGACCACGACCGCCGCGCACGACCGGGACGGCACTTCACCCACGGGCGGCGCCCCGACGCGGCGCGCCGCCCGCCTCCCCTACGGTCGTACGACGACGGAGATCCAGCCGGAAGCGGGCCGTTCGGCCGCCGCGGACGGACGCGTTCGCACGAGTTCCGGAAGCGGGCGCGGGAACGACGGGGGACTCCGCACTGCCGGGCCGGTGACGCCCCGACTACAATGTGACGGAGATCACCGACATGTACGACATGCACCCATGTCGACATCCGCGAACTCCGGCACGACCCGTCCCCGCCCCGTTCGACGGCGACCCGTCGGCGATCTCCGCCGAGGCGCGACGCGCGAGTCGGTGAGCCGGCCCCGAAAGTCCCGGGCACGCCCGATGCCATGGGCCGCCGACGGCGGAGGCAGGGGTCACCCCTTACGGCTTCCGTCTGCGGGGACTCGGCAGTCCATGCCGTTACGGAGGAGCTGATGATCATGGGATTTTCCGGTCGCACGGCCCTCGTCACCGGGGCCACCGCGGGTATCGGCCGCGCCGTGGCCGCACAACTGGCGCGCGAGGGCGCCGAGGTCATCGTCCACGGCCGCGACCCCGAACGCGGCGACGCCGTGGTCGGGGAGATCGAGGCGGCCGGCGGCACCGCACGGTTCGTCCAGGCCGACCTCGGCGACCCCGAGGGCGTCCTGCGGCTGGCCGAACAGGCGGGCGACGCCGACATACTGGTCAACAACGCGGGCGTCTACAAGTTCCACTCGACCGCCGAGATGACCACCGAACTGTTCGACCTCCAGATGAACCTCAACACCAAGGCGCCCTACCTGCTGGTACGGGAACTGGCCCCGCGGATGGCCGCACGCGGACACGGCTCCATCGTGAACATCAGCACCGTCGCCGCCAGCCTCACCACGAGCGGCAGCGGCATCTACGCCGCCTCCAAAGCCGCACTCGAACAGCTCACCCAGATCTGGGCCGCCGAGTACGCCCAGCAGGGCGTACGGGTCAACACCGTCGCCCCCGGTCCGATCCGCACCCCGGGCACAGCCGCGGACGAGACCATGCTGAAGGCCATCGCGGACGGCATGACCGCGATGGGCCGCGTCGGAGAGCCCGAAGAGGTCGCCGAAGCCGTCACCTTCCTCGCCTCCGACCGCGCCGGCTACATCACCGGCGCCGTCCTGGAGGTCGGCGGCGGCCGCCCCGCCCTCGCCTGAGACCCCCCGGCGTCCGAGCGCGACCACTCACCATCGGTCACACCCCTCGACCGCGGCACAGGACTCACGCGGGAGCAAATGTGCCCTATGGTACGATATTTGTCGTACCTCAGGAGAGGGAGGAGAGGGCATGCCGGACGCGGAGGGCCACCCGTCCCTCGAGGAGATGGAGATCGGGGCGCTGTTCGCCGCCCTCGCGGATCCCCACCGGCGCAAGGTCGTCGAAGAACTGTGCACCGAGAAGGACGGCGTCGAGCGGACGTGCGCGTCCTTCAGCCTCGACATCTCCAAGTCGACCTTGACTCATCACTTCCGCGTCCTGCGCGAAGCGGGCCTCCTCCGGCAGGTCAACTACGGCAACAGCCGTAAGGTGACGCTGCGCCGGGCGGAACTGGAAAGCCGTTTCCCCGGCCTGCTGGACCTCGTCGACACCCGGCAGGATCCCTCACTCGATCGGTAGCGATTGCGCGCGGTGCGTTCCGTCCCGCACGTTTCTCCGCCCCGCCACCCGCCCGTCTGCCCGCGCGACGGACGGCCACCGTTCCGTGCGGCGACGCCTGTCGGTCCGATCCTCGCCGGACCACGGCCTATTCGTTCTGGGGCGCGTCGAACAGGGCGCTGACGGACTCGCCGTTGTGGATGCGCCGTACGGCCTCCGCGAGAGCCGGGGCGATGGACAGGATGCTCAGCTTCTCCGTGTACTCCTCGCGCGGCACGGGCACGGTGTTGGTGCACACGATCTCCAGCACGTCCTCCTGCTCGCTGAGCCGCTTGAGCGCGCCCGCCGCGAACAGTCCGTGGGTGCAGGCGACCCGGATCGAGCGCGGCCCCAACTCCCGCAGCCTCTCCAGCAGTTCGAGTACGGTGCTGCCCTTGGCGATCTCGTCGTCGAGCACGATGACATCCCGTCCGGCGATCTCGCCGATGACGGAGCTGATGCTCACCCGGTCGTCCGCGAACCGCTGCTTGGCACCGGCCGCCACCTGGGCACCGATCAGCCGCGCGAAGGCCGCCGCCTCCTTGGCGTTGCCCAGGTCGGGCGAGACCACCGTCGTGCGGGACAGGTCGTGCCTGCGGAAGTGCGCGGCCAGCTCGCGCAGCGCGTGCAGATGGTCGACCGGCACCGAGAAGAACCCGTGGACCTGCGGGGAGTGCAGCGTCATCGCCAGCACACGGCTCGCCCCGGCCGCCACCAGCAGGTCGGCCACCAGCCGGCCGCCCATGGAGATCCGCGGCATGTCCTTCTTGTCGGAACGCGCGTACGAGTAGTGCGGCATGACCACCGTGATCCGCCCGGCGGACGCCCCCCTGGCCGCGTCGCACATCATCAGCAGCTCCACCAGGTGCTCCTGCACCGGGGTGACGAGCGGCTGCACGAGGAACACGTCCCGCTCACGGCAATTGGCCTGGAGCTGTACCTCCAGGCAGTCGTTGGCGAACCGGCTGACCCGGGTCGGGCTGAGGGGCACGCCGAGATGCGCGCAGACCTCTGCCGCCAGCTCGGGATGGGCACTACCGCTGAACACGGCGATGTCACGCACGACCGCTCCTCGCAAGATCGAACCGGGTGCGCCGCCGGCTGGCATGATCGACCCGGGATGCGTGCCTCATCGTACTGGCCCCCGGCGGGGTCCCCCACCGGGGGAAAACCGGTTGCGCACGGTCACCGGCCTTACGTCATCATGACCTCGCCCGCACCTCTCACCCTCGGGAGAACGACATGCGCCGATTCCTCGGAACGTCTCAGCCCCCCTGCCGGACGACCGCTCCCGAGGACACGACCACGCATGCACACCCTGAACATCGGCATTCTGGCCCACGTCGACGCGGGTAAGACCAGCCTCACCGAGCGGCTGCTGTTCGACGGCGGCGCCCTCGACCGGCTCGGCAGCGTCGACGCGGGCGACACCCGCACGGACGACGGTGAGATCGAGCGCCGGCGGGGCATCACCATCCGCTCGGCCGTCGCCGCCTTCACCGCCGGGGACGTCCAGATCAACCTGATCGACACCCCTGGGCACTCGGACTTCATCGCCGAGGTCGAGCGGGCCCTGGAGGTCCTGGACGGCGCCGTGCTGCTGCTCTCCGCCGTGGAGGGCGTCCAGGCGCAGACCCGGGTCCTCATGAGGACCCTGCGCAGGCTCCGGCTGCCCACGCTCGTCTTCGTCAACAAGATCGACCGGACGGGAGCGCGGGAGGAGTCGCTGCTCGACGAGATCCGGCGCCGCCTCACCCCGTACGTCGTCCCGCTCACCCGCGTACGTGACCTCGGCGGCCCCCACGCCCGTGTCGTCCCGCGTCCGCTGGACGAGACGTCGATCGGCACACTCGCGGAGGTGGACGCGGGAGTGCTCGCCGGGGTCGTGGACGGTCCCCCGCCCACCCCGGAGGTGCTGCACGCCGCCCTCGCGGCGCGCACCGCCGACGGCTCCCTCCATCCGGTCCTCTTCGGATCGGCCCTGGGCGGCCAGGGTGTTCCCGAGCTCGTCGAGGCACTGGTCCGGATGGTGCCACGGCCGGCCGCTCCCGACTCCGGGCAGCCCCGCGGCACGGTCTTCGCCGTACGTCCCGGGCCCGGCGGCGAGCGCACCGCGTATCTGCGCCTGTACGAAGGCCGGGTGACGGCTCGTCAGCGTCTCACGTTCGTGCGGCGCGAGGCCGACGGGCGCACCTGCCCGGTGCCCGGTCGCGCTCGTGAACTGGACGTCGTCGGCCGGCCCGGGGCGGCCGCCCTGACCGGGGGCGACATCGCCGCGCTCCGGGGCGTGAGCGGTGTCCGCGTCGGCGACCGGCTCGGTGACGTCACCGACCGTACGCCGCAGTTCGCCGCCCCGACGCTGGAGACGGTGGTCCGGGCCAAGCACCCGCACGAGGCGGCCCCGTTGCGCTCGGCGCTGCTCGACCTGGCCGACCAGGACCCGTTGCTGCGGGCCCGCCCCGCCCCGTCCGGCGCCACCTCACTGCTCCTCTACGGCGAGGTCCAGCTGGAGGTCCTCGTGGCCACGCTCGCCCAGGACTTCGGCATCGAGGCGGAGTTCGAACCGAGCCGGGTGCGGTTCCTGGAGCGGCCGGACGGCACCGGGGAGGCATGCGAGGAGATCCAGCGGCACGGTCACCTCGGGTTCTGGGCGACCGTGGGCCTGCGCATCGGACCGGGGCCGATCGGTTCGGGCGGTGTCTTCACGTACGAGACCGAGCTCGGCGCCCTTCCCCGCGCCTTCCATCAGGCCATCGAGGACACCGTCCTCTCGACCCTGCTCACCGGCACGCACGGCCGGCCGGTGACGGACTACCGGGTCACGCTGACCCGCTCCGGGTTCGTCGCGCCGCTGAGCACCGCCGCCGACTTCCGGGGCCTCACCCCGATCGTGCTGCGGCGTGCGCTGGAGCGGGCGGGGACGCGGCTGTACGAGCCCTGTCACACCTTCGAGGTGAAGGTCCCGCTCGACGCGCTGGCCGCCGTGACCGCCCGACTCGCCTCGCTGGGCGCGGAGTTCGGGGAGACCACCGGCGGGCACACCTCCTGGCTGGTCACCGGCGAGCTGCCGGCCCGGCGGGTGCGGGACATCGAGCTGCGGCTGCCGGGGCTCACCCACGGCGAGGGCGTGTGGTGGTCACGGCCGTCGGGCGACCGGCGCGTGTAGTCCGGCGGTCGCGCGGGGGGGGGGGGGTTTACAAACAAGCCCCGCGCGCCGCCCCCCCCCCCCGACCCGAGTGCCCAAGCCCCCTATAGGGAGCCCCAAAGGGGGGGGGATCCACC
>NZ_JBHWEL010000063.1:16414-19514 GCF_042734135.1 Streptomyces sp. NPDC059668
CCGCGGCCGTCGGAGCCCCCCGCCTGCGCCCCCTCCGGGGGGTATAGCAGGGCGCTCGCGGGGTGGGGGTTTCGCACCCCCCCCGCCCCCCCGCGGCGCCCCGCCACCGGAACCCGTGTCCCCTGCACCGATATCGGACCGCCAACGGAGGGGTCTAGCAACGGGATTGGTGGGCATGCGGGGAGCAGGAAGGAGGGCCGTCGACATGACGACGTCCATCAAACGCATGCCCGTGTGGGCCAAGGTGATCACCGCCGTGGTACTGGTGCTCGTGGTGCTGTTCGCCGGGCTGCGGCTGGCCGTTCTCCCGGGGCTGCGCGACATCTTCGGCACCGAGACGCACGACCGCTCCGGGCCCGCGCTGTTGCAGTCGATCCAGGACATGAGCCGCTACGACGCCGCCTCGGGGAACTTCCAGGTGGTGGTGGACCTGGAGAAGGACGCGAAGTTCCTGCCCGACGCCATCCGCGGGTCCCGGACGCTGTACGTGGGCGCCGGTACGGTCGACGCGTACGTCGATCTCGGGTCGCTCGCCAAGAACGACGTGACGGTCAACTCCGACCGGACCTCGGCCACCCTGCGCCTGCCGCACGCGGTGCTCGGCAAACCCGCCCTCGACCCCAACCGCTCGTACGCCGTGTCCAAGCAGCGCGGTCTGCTCGACCGGCTGGGCGACTTCTTCTCCGACAACCCGAACAGCGAGCGGTCCGTACAGAAACTCGCGGCGAAGCACATCGGCGACGCCGCGAAGGACAGCCGGCTGACGGCACGCGCCGAGCAGAACACCACCAGCATGCTCGACGGCCTGCTGCGCTCGCTCGGCTTCACCGACGTGACCGTCACCTACGGCACCTGACCCACGAGTGTGGCGCGCGGCATCGCGGGCAACAGGCTTCGAGCAGAGAAAAGTTGAAACCAGGAGGATCGAGTGATCCGTACGGCGCTGGGCGCGCGTGCCGGGAAATCCGGCCGCCGGACAACGGTACCGTCGCAGGACAAGGGAAAGGCGTCCGCACAGGGCAAGCGCAGCACACCGTCGAAGGACAGGGCCAAGGTCTTCCGGAGCCGTTCCAAGAAGCCCGCCCGGGGCGCCCGCACGGCACCCGCCAAGGAACAGCGCAGGTCGCTCCCGCTGCTGGTCCGGCTGCTGGTCATGCTGCTGGCCTTCGTGGCCATGGTGGGGTTCGCGGTCGCCCTGGCCCGGCTGACCCTGGAGCCGTCCCCGGCCTCGAAGGCGCTGATCCACACCAATCTGCACCCGGGCCGGTCCCTGCGCGCCTACCTGGACCAGCCGGCGCTGCGTGACGCCGTGAAGCAGATCGGCGGGAACATCCTGCTCGGGGTGCCTTTCGGCGTCCTGCTGCCGGTCCTCGTCCCCCGCACCCGCGGGATCCTGCGCGTGGTGCTGCTCACCGCGGCGGTCATGCTGCTCGTGGAACTCGCCCAGGGCGCGTTCATCACCGGGCGCGCCTTCGACATCGACGACGTCATCCTCAACACCACCGGCGCCCTGGTGGGCTATCTGCTGCTGGGACGGCGGATGGGCCGGGCCGTGCACCCGCGCCGCCGCTTCCGGAACCGGCGCGATTCCCGGGAGGCCTGAGCCGAACCCGAAGTGCTGGTCCGGACCAAAGTATTGACACCCCCTTACCTCACTCCTTAAATCAAGAGGCGAAGCACGCACCCCCCACCTCAGTCGGCGCCTCCTTCCCCGGGGCACCGTACGGAAGGGAGAGTCTTGAACTCCCCACGCCTGCTCCGCAGATGCCTCTTGGCCGTGCTGTCCGCAGCGCTCGTCACCGCGGCCGCCGTCGTTCCCGCCCAGGCGGGTCCCCCGACGGCGGTCGCGGCCGTCACCACCTTCTCCGACACGTTCGACGGTCCCTCGGGCGCCGGCGTCGACTCCTCGAAGTGGCAGGTCGAGACCGGCGACAACGTCAACAACCACGAGCGGCAGTACTACACGTCCGGCAACAACAACGCGAAGCTGGACGGCCAGGGCCACCTGGTGATCACCGCCCGCCGCGAGAATCCGGGCAACTACCAGTGCTGGTACGGGCGTTGTGAGTACACCTCGGCCAGGATGAACACCTCAGGGAAGTTCACCGGGACCTACGGTCACGTCGAGGCGCGGATGAAGATCCCGCGCGGGCAGGGCATGTGGCCCGCCTTCTGGATGCTCGGCACACCGGTCAACTGGCCGGACTCGGGCGAGATCGACATCATGGAGAACGTCGGCTTCGAACCCTCGACCGTGCACGGCACGATCCACGGGCCCGGGTACTCCGGCTCCGGGGGCATCGGCGCCGGCTACACCCTGCCGGGCGGCCAGGCCTTCGCCGACGCCTTCCACACCTTCGCCATCGACTGGGCTCCCGACTCGATCACCTGGTCGGTGGACGGCAACGTCTACCAGCGGCGCACGCCCGCCGATCTGGGTGGCAGGACCTGGGTGTTCAACAAGCCGTTCTTCATGATCCTCAACCTCGCGGTCGGCGGCTACTGGCCGGGCGACCCCGATGGATCCACCGCCTTCCCGCAGCAGTTGGTGGTGGACGAGGTGAAGGTGACGACGAGCGACGGTTCGGGGTCCACCGGCGGCCCGATCACCGGTCTCGCCGGCAAGTGCGTGGACGTGGCCGGGGCGAGCGCGGCCAACGGCACGCCCGTACAGCTCTACGACTGCAACGGCACCACGGCGCAGCGGTGGACGGTCTCCTCCGACGGCACGATCCGCGCGCTGGGCAAGTGCCTGGACGTCACGGGCGGCGGCACCGCGGACGGCTCGACCGTCCAGCTGTGGGACTGCACCGGCGGGCCCAACCAGAAGTGGGCCGTCAGCGCGGCCCACGACATCGTGAACCCGCAGGCCAACAAGTGTCTGGACGTGACGGGCAACAACTCGGCCAACAGCACCCGGCTGCAGATCTGGACGTGCTCGGGCGGCGCCAACCAGAAGTGGTCCGTGAGCTGACGATCCACCTCGGGGGACGGGGGGACGGGGGGGGCGGGGGGGGGGGGCGCCCCCCCCCCCCGCCCCCCCCGCGCGCCCCCCCCGGCCGCGCCCCCCGCCGCGCGCCCCGCGGGGGGCCCCCGGGGC